>CAYYFX010000118.1:0-11604 GCA_964471155.1 uncultured Gemmatimonadota bacterium
GCCGAGACGGACCTGGACCTCGGCCACTACGAGCGCTTCCTGGACCAGTCCCTCAGCCGCGACAACAACGTCACCGCGGGGCAGATCTACCACCACGTGATCTCCATGGAGCGGCGCGGGGACTACCTCGGCGGCACCGTGCAGGTCATCCCGCACATCACCGACGAGATCAAGGACCGCATCCGCAAGCTCTCCGACGGCGACCGGCGCGACGTGGTCATCGTGGAGGTGGGCGGCACGGTGGGCGACATCGAGAGCCTCCCGTTCCTGGAGGCCGTCCGCCAGCTGCGCCTCGAGGTGGGGTCGCGGAACCTGCTGTTCATGCACGTCACGCTGCTGCCGTTCATCGCGGCGGCGGACGAGCTGAAGACGAAGCCCACGCAGCACTCCGTGCGCGACCTGCGCCAGATC
Organism: uncultured Gemmatimonadota bacterium; assembly: GCA_964471155.1. Classification (GTDB taxonomy): domain Bacteria; phylum ARS69; class ARS69; order ARS69; family ARS69; genus CAYYFX01. The sequence continues at coordinate 412 of CAYYFX010000118.1, forward strand.
GGCATCCAGCCCGATGTCCTGGTGTGCCGCACGGACCGGCCCATCCCGCAGGGGATCAAGGAGAAGATCGGGCTGTACTGCAACGTGGAGACCGAGGCGGTCATCGCGGCCCCGGACGTGAAGAGCATCTACGAGGTGCCGGTGAACCTGAAGCACGCGGGGCTGCACCGCATCGTCGGGGAGAAGCTGGGGCTGCCCGTGCGGGACCTGGACCTGTCCGGGTGGGAGGCGTTCCTCGAGCGCAGCCGACGCCCGCGCCGTCGCGTGCGCATCGCGCTGTGCGGGAAGTACATCGAGCTGAAGGACGCGTACAAGTCCGTGGCGGAGTCCCTCATGCTGGCCGGCGTGGAACACGACGCGCGCGTGGACATCCAGTGGGTGGACTCGGAGGTGCTGGCCACGGACGGGCCGGAGGAGATCCTCGCGGGCGTGGACGGCATCCTCGTGCCGGGCGGGTTCGGCTCGCGCGGGATCGAGGGGAAGGTGGCGGCGGCGCGGTACGCGCGCGAGCACCGCATCCCGTACCTCGGCATCTGCCTCGGGCTGCAGGTGGCGGCGATGGAGTTCGCGCGCAACGTGCTGGGGATCGAGGAGGCGGGCTCGTCGGAATTCGAGCCGGAGTGCGCGGAGCCGGTGATCCACCTGCTCCCCGAGCAGCGCGCCGTGGTGGACAAGGGCGCTACGATGCGGCTGGGTGCGTACAACTGCGAGCTGAAGCCGGGCACGCGCGCCGCGGAGCTGTACGGCGTGCCCGCCGTGTTCGAGCGCCACCGCCACCGGTACGAGTTCAACAAGAAGTACGAGCCCGCGTTCGAGCGGGCGGGCGTGGCCTTCAGCGGGCGCTGGCCCGAGAAGGGGCTCGTGGAGATCCTGGAGATCCCGGCGCACCCGTGGTTCGTGGCGTGCCAGTTCCATCCGGAGTTCCGTTCCCGTCCGGGCAGGCCGCATCCGCTCTTCGCGGGGTTCGTGGGCGCGGCGGTGGCGCAGGCGGCGCGCGACGCGGACGAGGACGAGGACGAGCCGTCCCCGGCGCCGTCCCCGGCGCCGGCGCGCGCGCACACCACCGTGGCCGCGGGGGACCGCGCGTGAGCGCTCCGACGCCGGTGGCGGTCGGTCCGGTCACGTTCGGGCCGGGGGCGCCGCTGGCGGCCATCTGCGGGCCCTGCGTCATCGAGAGCGAGGAACTGTGCCTCACCGTCGCCGCGGCGCTCGCGCGCATCGCGGGGCGGACGGGCGTGGGCATCGTGTTCAAGAGCTCGTTCCTCAAGGACAACCGTTCGTCGGAGCAGAGCTTCCAGGGGCCGGGGCTCGAGAAGGGGCTCCGCATCCTGGAGAGGGTCCGCGCGGAGAGCGGCCTGCCCGTGCTGTCGGACGTGCACGACCTGTCGGATGTGCCCGCGGCCGGGGAGGTGCTGGACGTCCTGCAGGTGCCCGCGTACCTGTGCCAGCAGACCCGCCTGCTTCTCGCCGTGGCGCGCACGAACCGCGCGGTGAACGTGAAGAAGGGCCAGTTCATGGCGCCCGAGGACATGGCGCAGGCGCTCGGGAAGATCCGGCGCGCCGGCAACGAGCGGATCCTGCTGACCGAGCGCGGCAGCTCCTTCGGGTACCGCAACCTCGTCGTGGACATGTGCTCCCTGCCGAAGATGCGGGCGCTCGGCGCGCCGGTCGTGATGGACGCGGGGCACGCGGTGCGCAAGTACGGCGTGTCCTCGGCGGCGGCGGCGGGCGGCGAGCCGGAGATGATCGAGACGCTGGCGCGCGCGGGGGTCGCGGCCGGCGCGGACGCGGTGTTCCTGGAGACGCACCCGGAGCCGGCCTCCGCGCTGTGCGACGCGCGCAGCATGGTGCCCCTGGATCGCCTCGAGCGGATCCTGTCGGGGCTGACCGCCGTCAAGGCGGCGCTCGCCGAGCGCGCCGCGGCGCCCGCGGGACGATGAGCCTCCCCGGGGAGGGCTTCCCCGCGGACGCCGCGCTCCTGCGCTGGGGCCGCGACGTGGTGGAGCGGGAGGCGGACGCGCTGCACGCGCTCGCGGCGTCGCTCGACGCGCGCTTCGCGGAGACGGTGCGGATCCTGGCGCGCACCGTGGACCGCGGCGGGCGCATCCTCGTGTGCGGCATGGGCAAGTCCGGGATCGCCGCCCGCAAGGTCGCGGCCACCCTGCGCTCCACCGGCGCGCCGGCCGTGTTCCTGCACCCGGGCGAAGCCGCGCACGGCGACCTGGGTCTGGTGACCGCGGGCGACGCGCTCGTGGCGATCTCCCGCAGCGGCGACCTCGACGAGCTGGGCGCCGTCGTGGCGGCGGCGGAGCGGCTGTCCGTTCCCGTGATCGCGTGGACGCGGCGGGAGGACTCCGCGCTCGCCCGCGCGGCGGATCTCGTCGTTCCCCTGCCGGTCGGGCCGGAGGCGGATCCGGACGACATCGTGCCCACGGCGTCCACCGCCGCCGCGATCGCGGTGGGCGACGCCGCGGCGATCGCGCTGTTCCGCGCGCGCGGGCTCACCCGCGACGACTTCGCCCGGCTGCACCCGGGCGGCCTGCTCGGACGCCGGCTCACGCTCCGCGTGCGCGACCTGATGCGCGCGGGCCCGGAGCTTCCGCTCGTGAGCGGGGAGCGGACGCTGCTCGATGTGCTGCAGGTGATCTCCGACAAGCGGCTGGGCCTGGCGATCGTGGCGGACGCCGCGGGGAAGCTCGCGGGCGTGCTCACGGACGGCGACGTGCGCCGCGCGCTGCTGGAGGACCCGGGGGCGCTTGAGCGTCCGGTGTCCGGCCACATGACGCCCGACCCGCGCACGATCGCGCCCGACGAGCTCGTCGCGCGCGCGATCGAGATGATGGAGCGACCGGAGCGCCGGATCACGGCGCTCGTGGTGACCGACGGGGGGCGCCCGGTGGGCGTCGTGCACCTGCACGACTGCCTGCAGACGGGCCTGCGCCCGGCCGCGGAAGCGAGCCCGCCGCAACGGGTTTCGCCGCTTGGCACTCCTCTTGCTTGACGGTTCGCACCGACCTCTCTAGATTCCGCGCAGGGAGGGTTCGGTGAGAGGTCGGTTCCGCAGGACCAAGCGGGTTCTCTTCCATCTTGCGGTCCGCGGCCTGCAGGGTCTCGCGCGGGGGCTTCCGCGCGCCCTCGCGCTCCGGGTCTTTGCCGGCATCGCGGGCCTCGTGCACCGGGTGGACCGGCCCGCCGTCCGCCGCTCGCTCGACCACCTCGGGATCGCCTTCGGCCCGCCCGATCCGCCGGACGCGCACCGCCGGCTCGTCCGCGCGATGTTCGCGCAGACCGGCCGCAACCTCGTGGACGTGCTGCGCCCGTTCCCGGCCGATCCCGCGCGCGCGGCCGCGCTCGTGCGCTTCGAGGGCCTGGAGCACCTGGAGGCGGCGCGGCGCGGCGGGCGCGGCGTGATCGCGCTGTCCGCGCACCTCGGGAACTGGGAGGTGCTCGGGGCGGCGCTCGCGGCGCGCGGCGTGCCCGTGCACGTCGTGGCGCAGAAGGTGTTCGAGCGGGGCAGCGATCGCATGCTCTCGGCGTGGCGCCGCCGCGCGGGCATCACGGTGCACCGGCGCGGCGCGGGCCTCGGCGGCGTGCTCCGCGCGCTCCGGGACGGGCACGTGGTGGGCATGCTCGTGGACCAGGACACGCCCGGCCCGTCGCTGTTCGCGTCGTTCTTCGGGCGCCCGGCGCGCACGCCGCGCTCGCCCTTCGTGCTCGCGCGCCGCGCGGGCGCCGCGCTCGTGCCCATGTGGATCCGCATGGACGCGTCCGGCGTGCACGTGGCGCGCATCGAGCCCGAGATCCGGGCGGCCGCCGGCGCGGGCGCCGCCGCGCTCGCGGAGGACGCCGAGGCGTGGCACCGGCGGTTGGAGGCGGCCATCCGGGCCTGCCCGGACCAGTGGGTGTGGCACCATCGCCGCTGGCGCACGCGGCCCCTGGCCACGGTGACCGACCTCGGCGCGCGGCGGCAGACCCTGGCGGCGTCCGCGGCGACCACGGCTTCATGGGAGGCTTCGGGAGGTCGATGAGTAGAGGAGGAGGAGTCCGGGTTCTCGGGATGGCTCTGGTGCTCGCGCTGGCGGGCTGCCGCGGCGGCACGGAGAACGTGCCCGTGGCCGAGAACGACGCGCCGCCGCCCAGCGAGGGCATGCGCGGGGTCAACCTGAGGAACTTCCTGGAGGGCGACACGCGCTGGGTCCTCCGGGCGGACTCGGCGTCGGTGTTCCGCGACCGGAAACGGGTGGAGACGGAGCGGGTGACGATCGACTTCCTGGACGGCGACCGGCACGTGTCCACGCTGACCGCGGACCGCGGGGTGCTGCTGCAGTCCACGGACGACCTGGAGGCGCGCGGCAACGTGAAGGTCGTGGCGGAGGACGGTGCGGTGCTCCGGACCGAGGTGCTCTTCTGGGACCACCAGGCGGCGCGCATCCACACCGACGCGCCGGTGGAGATCACCCGCGGCCGCGACGTGCTCCGGGGCGTCGGCATGGAGGCGGACCCCGGGCTGGACCAGGTGGACCTGAAGCGCGACGTGCGCGGCAGCGTCCGTTCGGATCCCGAGACCCTGTTCCCGCAGGACGGCGCATGACGATGGTCGAGGCCGTGGCCACCGATCGCGAGGGCCTGGTGGGACGCGGGCTCGTCAAGAGCTACCGCGGGCACCGCGTCGTGGACGAGGTGGACGTGGACGTGCGGCGCGGCGAGGTCGTGGGGCTGCTCGGACCGAACGGCGCGGGCAAGACCACGACCTTCTACATGGTGACGGGTCTCGTGCGCCCCGAGGGCGGACGCGTGTCCGTGGACGGCCGGGACGTCACCCGGCTGCCGATGTACCGGCACGCGCGACTCGGCATCGGCTACCTGCCGCAGGAGACGTCCATCTTCCGCGGCCTGACCGTGACCGAGAACCTCCGCGCGGTGCTGGAGACGACGCGGAAGACGAAGGCGGAGCAGGAGGCGCGGCTGGAGGCCCTGCTCGGCGAGCTGCGGCTCACCGGCGTGGCGACGCAGCGGGCCCACACGCTGTCCGGCGGGGAGCGGCGGCGGGTCGAGATCGCGCGGAGCCTGGCCACGGAGCCGGCGTTCCTGCTGCTGGACGAGCCGTTCACCGGCATCGACCCGATCGCCGTGAACGACATCCAGGAGATCGTGGCGGGCCTGGCGAGCCGCGGGCTCGGGGTCCTCATCACGGACCACAACGTGCGCGAGACTTTGCACATCACGAACCGGGCGTACATTCTGTTCAAGGGCCGCGTGCTCATCTCGGGGACGGCGCAGGAGCTTGCGGAGAACCCGGAGGCGCGCGCCATCTACCTGGGCGAGCGGTTCCGGCTGTAGGGGAGAGGATGGAGTTCAAGCTCACCCTGTCGCAGAAGCAGACGCTCAAGCTCGTCATGACGCCGCGGCTCCAGCAGGCGCTGAAGCTGCTGCAGATGCCGGCGCTGGAGCTGTCGCAGCACATCGAGCAGGAGCTCCTCACGAACCCCCTCCTCGAGGTGGACGAGGAGGCCCCGGACGCGCCCGCCGAGGCGGAGGAGGCGCCCGCGGACGCGAAGGCCCCGGAGGAGAAGGAGCTGGATTCCCCGGACGACAAGACGGACTGGTCGGAGTACTTCGACGACGGGTTCGAGTACGCGGAGGGCGGCCGCAGCGAGCGCGAGGAGACGGAGTTCCACGAGAAGGTGCCGGTGGGGCGCACCACGCTCGCGGACAGCCTGATCGAGCAGCTGCACCTGCTGGACCTGGACGAGGAGACGCTGCGGATCGCGGAGTACCTCGTGGGCTGCCTGGACGACGGCGGCTTCCTCGGCGTGCCGGTGCCGGAGGTGGCCTCCGCCCTGGGGATCCCGGAGGAGTCGGTGCTCGCGGCGCTCCGGCACGTCCAGGAGCTGGATCCTCCGGGCATCGGCGCGCGGGACCTGCCGGAGTCGCTGGCCATCCAGCTCCGGGAGGCCGGCCGGGAGGACTCGCTGCCCATGCGGATCGTCACGGGGCACTTCGAAGCCTTCAAGCAGCGCCAGGTCCAGGAGATCGCGCGGGCGCTGAAGGTCACGCCGGCGGACGTGCAGGAGGCCACGCGGGAGATCGCGTCGCTGAACCCGCGGCCCGGTGCGGAGCTGGCGCTGGAGGACGCGCGCTACGTCGTGCCGGACCTGGTCGTGGAGAAGGTGGACGGGCAGTACGTGGTGTCGCTGGCGGACGGGAGCGTGCCGCGCCTGCGCGTGAGCCGCCAGTACCGGCACATCCTGGAGCGCAAGGCGCGGAACGGGAAGGAGGACGCCACCCCCGCGGAGGCGGCCCGCGCCACCACCGCGGAGGAGGAGTTCAAGTTCGTCCAGGAGAAGATGAAGTCCGCCAGCTGGCTCATCCAGACCATCGAGCAGCGCCGCCGCACGATGATCCGGGTCATGGAGGCCATCGTGGAGGCGCAGGCGGACTTCTTCGAGCGCGGCCCGCAGGCCCTGCGGCCGCTGACGCTGCAGGACGTGGCGGAGCGGATCGGCATGCACGAATCCACCGTGAGCCGCGTGACCACGAACAAGTACGTGCAGACGCCGCGCGGGGTCTTCCCGCTGCGGCACTTCTTCTCGAGCGGCCTGGAGACCGAGTCCGGCGAGAACGTGTCCTCGAAGACGGCGATGGGCCGGATCAAGGATCTCATCGCGGCGGAGGACAAGCGGAAGCCGCTCTCGGACCAGCGCATCGCGGAGCTTCTGCGAAAGGAGGGCTTGATCGTCGCCCGCCGGACGGTGGCGAAGTACCGGGAGCGGATGGAGATCCTGCCGGCCCGGTACCGCAAGGAGTTCTGAACCCGATCGTCGAGTCCCTGGAGGGAGCCATGCAAGTCTCCATCACCGCGCGGCACTTCGATCTCACACCCGATCTGAAGGAGCATGCGGAGTCCCGGCTGGAGCGCCTCACGAAGTTCGCCTCGGACCTGCTCCATGCGAACGTGGTTCTCGGCGTGCAGAAGTACCGGCAGATCGCCGAGGTCTCCGTTCACGGGGGCAACGGCAACTTCGCCGGCAAGGCCGAGTCCGCCGACATGTTCCTCTCGATCGACGACGCCGTGGAGAAGGTGGAGAAGCAGATCCGCCGGCACGCACGCATGAGCAAGCCGCGGGACGACGGCAAGGAGGAGCGGATCATGGGGAACACCCGCATCGAGGCCCAGCAGGTGAACCGCGAGATGATGTCCGTGGAGGAGGCCACGACCCGCGTGGAGGAGGGCGAGGAGATCGTGGTCTTCTCGGACACCGACACCGGCGCCACCCGGGTGGTGTACCGTCGTCCGGACGGGACCATGAAGCTGATCGACATCGCGAGCTGAGCCGGGCCGGCCGGGACGGAACGGTCCGACCGGGACGACACGACCGGCGTGGAGGAGCCTTGCAGGGGATTTCCGCGAAGCAGCTGTACGAGGAGCGCCGGGCGGAGCTGGACCTCGAGATCATCGTCGAGGCCGGGGACGCCCGGCTGCCCATCACGGTGAGCGACGTGAACCGGCCGGGGCTTGCCCTGGCCGGATTCACGGAGAACTTCCTGTACGAGCGCATCCAGATCCTCGGCGAGACGGAGACGCTGTACCTGGACACGCTCCGGGACGCGGACCGGCGCAAGGCGCTGGGCCGGCTCTTCGAGCAGGACCTGCCGTGCATCATCGTGTCGAAGGGCCTCCCGGTGGACCCGTACCTGCGGCAGCGGTGCGAGGAGCGGGGCGTCCCGCTGCTCCGCACCCGCATGTCCACCACGCCGTTCATCCACCAGCTCACCGCGTACCTCAACGACGTCTTCGCGCCCCGCATCACGCTGCACGGCTCGCTGGTCGACGTCTACGGCGTGGGTCTGCTCTTCGCGGGGGAGAGCGGGATCGGGAAGAGCGAGACCGCCCTGGACCTCGTGGAGCGCGGGCACCGGCTGGTCGCGGACGACATCGTGATCGTGAGCCGGCGGCCGCCCGCGGGGCTCGTCGGGAGCGCGAACGAGCTGCTCGGGCACCGCATGGAGATCCGCGGCGTGGGCATCGTGGACATCCGGGAGATGTTCGGGGTGCGGGCCACGCGGCTGAAGAAGCAGGTCGAGGTGGAGGTCCGCCTCGTGCGCTGGGATCCGGAGGCGCCGTACGAGCGGTTGGGCCTGGAGGAGCGGACCACCTCCATCCTCGGTGTGCGCATCCCGTACGTGAGCATCCCGCTCGTGCCGGGCAAGAACGTGGCCGTGCTGGCGGAGGTCGTGGCCATGAACCACCTGATCAAGTCGTCCGGCCGGAACGCGGCCGCGGCGCTGGACGCGCGGCTCAAGGAGCTGATGGCGTCCGGCGCGCCGTACCCGGCGGCGGATGCGGGGGATGCGGATTGAACGGGGCGACGCGGAGGCGGACGAGGTGATCCGGCGCACGGTGAAGATCGGGAACCGGCTGGGGCTGCACATGCGCGCGGCGAACGTCTTCGCGGACGCCGCCAGCCGCTTCGGCGCGTCCGTCCAGGTGGTCCGCGGCGGGCTGAAGGTGAACGGGAAGAGCATCATGGGCCTGATGATGCTCGCGGCGCCGTACGGCACGGACATCGTGATCGAGACGAACGGTGCGGACGAGCAGGCGGCCATGGACGAGCTCGCGGGCCTCGTCGAGGACGGGTTCGGCGAGAACGGGTCGGACGCGTGAGCCGGGCGGCCGCGGTGCGCATCGGGAACGATCCCTCGGACATGACCGCGCGCGTGCTCGGGCTGCCGGCACAGCTGCGCGAGGCGTGGCGGCTCGCGGCCGGCGGGCCCGCGCTCCTGCCGCCGGGCGGAGCGCGCCGGTACTGGGTCGTGGGCATGGGCGGCAGCGCCATCGGCGGGGAGTTCGTGCGCGCCCTGGCGGAGGACGGCGGCACGGCGTCCGTGGACGTGGTGCGCGGCTACGAGATGCCGTCCCCGGCATCGCCGGACCAATTCGCGTTCTTCGTGAGCTACTCCGGGAACACCGAGGAGACGCTCGCGGCGTGGGAGGACGCGGGCCGCCGGCGCATGGGGCGCGCCGCGGTCACCAGCGGGGGCGAACTCGCCCGGCGCGCCGCCGCCGAGGGCGTGCCGGTGCTGCGCATCCCGGGGGGCTCTCCGCCGCGCGCGGCGCTGGGCTGGACGTGCGTGCCCGTGCTGCACGCGCTCGGGCGGGCCGGCGCGCTGCCGCTGGACGGGGACGGGCTGGAGGAGGCCGCGGCGGCCGCGGAGCGGATGCTCGCGCGGTTCGGCCCCGGAGGCCCGGAGGCCGACGGGATGCGCGCATGGGCCGCGGAGGCCGCGGGCGGCTGGCCCGTGATCTACGCGGCGGAGCGACCGCATCGCGCCACGGCCACCCGCTGGACCGGGCAGTTGAACGAGAACGGGAAGACGCTGGCCCACGCCGCGCTGTTCCCGGAGCAGAACCACAACGAGATCGTGCCCTGGGAGCGCGACGCCGCGGCGGTGCGCGCGGCGCGCGTCGTGCTGCTGGACGATCCGGCGGTGCCCGCGCGGGTGCGGCGCCGCCTGGAGCTGGTGGCCGGGGCATGCGCGCGCGCGGGCGCCCCCGTGCGCCGGTTCGCCCCCGAGGGAACGGGGCTCGCCGCGCGCCTGTTCTCGCTCGCGGCGCTGGGGGATCTGGCCAGCCTGTACGTGGCGGAGGCCGCCGGCGTGGACCCCACGCCCGTGCCGGCCATCGACCGCCTGAAGGCCGAGCTGGCCTGACGGGCGGCCGCCCGTCGGCCGAACGCTCCGGTGGCGGGCGACATCGCCCATCGTCCCACGGCTTCGAAAGCCCTGGTGATCGTGCGCGGGGCGCGCTACCCTTCCGGATCGACGCGCCCCATCCTCGCGGAAGGCCCCCCAAGGGCGCCCCGACCGGCGCCCGCGGCGCTTCCGCGCAACCCGCCCGATCCCGGGAGTTCCGAATGAGCAGCCGGTTCCTGTTCACGTCCGAGTCCGTCACCGAAGGCCACCCCGACAAGGTCGCGGACCAGATCTCCGACGGGGTCCTGGACGCCCTCCTGGCGCAGGATCCCCTCAGCCGCGTGGCCTGCGAGACCCTCGTGACCACCGGGCTGGCCCTCGTGGCGGGGGAGATCACCACCCAGGCGTACGTGCACGTCCCGGACGTCGTCCGCGAGACCCTGCGCCGCATCGGGTATGACAACGCCGCCTACGGCATCGACTGGGAGACCTGCGCGGTCGTCACGTCCATCGACCGGCAGAGCCCGGACATCGCGATGGGCGTGGACACCGGCGGCGCCGGCGACCAGGGCATGATGTTCGGCTACGCCACGGACGAGTCCCCGGACCTGATGCCGCTGCCCATCTCGTTGGCGCACCGCATCTGCCGCCGGCTGGCCGAGGTGCGGAAGTCGCGGGAGCTGGACTTCCTGCGCCCCGACGGCAAGTCGCAGGTCACGGTGGAATACGAGGGGGATCGCCCGGTCCGCATCGACACCGTCGTGGTGTCCACCCAGCATCACGAGACGGCCACGCAGGCGCGCATCCGGGAGGCCGTGATCGAGACGGTCGTGAAGCCGCTCCTGCCGGCGGACCTCGTGGACGCGAGCCGTCCCATCACCTACCACGTGAACCCCACCGGGCGGTTCGTCGTGGGCGGCCCGCGCGGGGACTCCGGCCTCACCGGGCGCAAGATCATCGTGGACACCTACGGCGGCTCCGCCCGGCACGGCGGCGGGGCGTTCTCCGGGAAGGATCCCACGAAGGTGGACCGCTCCGCGGCGTACGCGGCGCGGCACGTGGCGAAGAACGTCGTGGCCGCGGGGCTCGCGCGCCGCTGCGAGCTGCAGCTCGCGTACGCCATCGGCGTGGCGGAGCCGGTGTCCGTGCACGTCGACACCTTCGGCACGGGCAACCTGCCCGACGCCGAGATCGTCAGGATGATCCGCGGCGCCTTCGACCTGACGCCGAACGGCATCATGAAGTCCCTGGACCTCCGCCGCCCCATGTACGCCAAGACCGCCGCGTACGGGCACTTCGGGCGCGAGGAGGACGGGTTCCCCTGGGAGCAGCGCAACCGCGTGGACGCGTTGCGCCAGGCGGTGGGATAGCCCGGGCGAAGCCCCCGGACGAGTCGAGCGCGACAGGCGGACGGGCCGCACGGGTCGGTCGCCCCGGGACCCCACTCGCGGGCGTTCGAGCATGCGCGCCACGCGCCCGCAGGGCGCGGTGCGCTCACGC
>CAYYFX010000119.1:0-11559 GCA_964471155.1 uncultured Gemmatimonadota bacterium
GAGGCGGCCGTCGTCCAGGACCTGCAGCAGCACGTTGAAGACGTCCGGGTGCGCCTTCTCCACCTCGTCGAACAGCAGCACGGAGTACGGCTTCCGGCGCACGGCCTCGGTGAGCTGCCCGCCCTGCTCGTACCCCACGTAGCCCGGGGGCGCGCCCATCAGCCGCGACACGGCGTGCTTCTCCATGTACTCGCTCATGTCGATGCGCACGAGCGCGTCCTCGGAGTCGAACAGCGTGGCCGCCAGCGTCTTCGCCAGCTCGGTCTTGCCCACGCCGGTGGGCCCGAGGAAGAGGAACGAGCCGATGGGGCGCCGCGGGTCCTTCAGGCCCGCGCGCGCGCGGAGCACGGCGTCCGCGACCGCCTGCACGGCCTCGTCCTGCCCGATCACCCGCGCGTGCAGCGCGTCGGCCAGCCGGAGCAGCTTCTCGCGTTCCGACTCCTGCAGCCGCGACACCGGGATGCCGGTCCAGCGCGAGACCACCTCCGCGATCTCCTCCTCGGTGACCTCCTCGCGCAGCAGCGCCCCTTGCCCCTGCTTCGCGGCCAGCTTCGCCTCCTCCGCCTTCAGCTCCGCCTCCATCCCGGGGAGCCGGCCGTGGCGCAGCTCGGCCACCTTGCTCAGGTCGTAGGCGCGCTCGGCGGCCTCCATGTCCAACCGCAGCGCCTCGATCCGCTCGCGCAGCGCGCGCACCTTCGCGATGGCGCCCTTCTCGTCCTCCCACTGCGCGCGCATGGCGCCCGCGCGCGTCTTCAGGTCCGCGAGCTCCGCGCGCAGGTCCGACAGCCGCTCCCTGCTCGCGGGGTCCTTCTCCTTCTTCAGCGCGGTCTCCTCGATCTCCAGCCGCATGACCTTGCGCGTGATCTCGTCCAGCTCCTGCGGCAAGGAGTCGATCTCGGTGCGGATGGACGCGCACGCCTCGTCCACCAGGTCGATGGCCTTGTCGGGAAGGAACCGGTCCGCGATGTACCGGTCCGACAGGACGGCGGCGGACACGAGCGCCGCGTCCTGGATGCGGACGCCGTGGTGCACCTCGAAGCGGTCCTTCAGCCCGCGCAGGATGGAGACCGTGTCCTCCACCGAGGGCGCGTCCACCAGCACGGGCTGGAAGCGCCGCTCCAGCGCGGCGTCTTTTTCCACGTGCTTGCGGTACTCGTCCAGCGTGGTGGCGCCGCTGCAGCACGGCCTTGAGCCGCTCCTCGAACTCGCCGCGGTACTTCGCGCCGGCCATGAGCGCGGTCATATCGAGCTGGAAGACGGTCCGGTCCTTCAGGCCCTCGGGGACGTCGCCGCGCAGGATGCGCTGCGCGAGCCCCTCGACGATGGCCGTCTTGCCCACGCCGGGCTCGCCGATGAGGACGGGGTTGTTCTTCGTCTTCCGGGAGAGGATGCGGATGACCGAGCGGATCTCGCCGTCCCGGCCGATCACGGGATCCAGCTTGCCCTTCCGGGCGAGCGCCACGAGGTCCATCCCGTACTTGGTCAGCGCCTCGTACGAGGCCTCCGGCGCGTCGCTCGTGACCCGCTGGTGTCCGCGCACGGCGGACAGGGCGGCGAGCAGCCGCTCGCGATCCGCGCCGGTCTCCCGCAGCGCGCGGCCCGCCGGCGTCTGCACGCCTTCCTCCAGGAAGGCGAGCAGCAGGTGCTCCACGGAGACGAACTCGTCGTGGAGCGCGTCCGCCTCGTCCCCGGCCCGCACGAGCAGCCGGTTCAGGCGCTGCGTGATGAGGATCCTGCCGGATTCCACCGCGCCGCTGCCGGTGACCCGCGGCCGCGCCGCGAGCTCCCCGTCCACGCGCGCCCGCAGCGTGGGCACCGACACGCCCGCCCGCTCCAGCACGCGCACGGCCACGCCGTCCTCCTGGTCGAGGAGGGCGAGCAGCAGGTGCTCCCCGTCGACTTCCTGGTGATGCCGCCGCAACGCCTCGGCGTGCGCGGCGTCGAGCGCCTCGCGCGTCTTCCGGGTGAGCTTCTCGGCGTTCATGCGCGGCCTCCCCGGCCGGGGAAGGTCGGCGCCCCGGCCCGTCTCGTGATGGTGCTCCGTGCCGTCCTAGTCCCGGCGGCCGCCCAGCAGCCCGAGACGCAGCGCGAAGTAGAGCAGCTGCGCCACGGCGGTCACGGTGGCGGCCACGTACGTCATGGCGGCGGCGTCCAGCACGGCCGCGACGCCCTTGCCCTCGGCGTCCGAGTGCACGAAGCCGAGCGTGCGGATCTGCGCCTTCGCGCGGTTCGACGCGTCGAACTCCACCGGCAGCGTGATCATCTGGAACAGCACCAGGCCGGAGAACGCGATCACGCCGAGCAGCGCCAGGCCCTGCATCTGCAGGATCATCCCGAGCATGATCATCGGCCAGGCCAGCCACGAGCCCACGCTGGCCACCGGCACGATGGCGTTGCGCAGCGCGAGCGGCGCGTAGCCCTGCGCGTGCTGCATGGCATGACCCGCCTCGTGGCAGGCGATGCCGATGGCCGCCACCGAGTTCGTCCCGTGCACGCCGGACGACAGCCGCAGCTTCCGGTTGCGCGGGTCGTAGTGGTCGGAGAGGAAACCGTCCACCCGCTCGACCTCGACGTCACGGATGCCCGCGCTCTGCAGCATGCGCGCCGCGGCCTGCGCCCCGGTCAGCCCGGACGATGCCGCGTACTTGCTCCACTTGCCGTAGGCTCCCTTCACCTTCATCTGCGCCCACAACGCCAGCAGCATGGTGGGGGCGACGATGATGAGATAGAGCGGGTCGAAGAACATGGGGGTCTCCTCGGAGGAAGGTGCGCCGGGGACTCCGGCGCACCCATGGGAACGCTCCGTGCGGCTCCCGGGTTCCCGGGAACTAGGCCACTTCGATGCGCCGCGGCTGCACCGCCGCCACCTTCGGCAGGTGGACGGTGAGCACGCCGTTCTTCACCTCGGCGGCGATGCCGTCCGGATCGATCGTCTCGTCCACGTGGATCCGGCGCACCAGCTCCCGCGGACCGAACTCGCGCAGATGATAGCGCCGCCCCTCCCCGTCGCGCGCGGGGATCCGCGCCGTCACGGTCAGGATGCGCCGCTCGTACCCGACCTCCACGTCCTCCCGTCCCGCACCCGGAACCTCGACCTCGAGCCGGTACCCCTCCGGGGTCTCGGTCACGTCGAGCAGCGGGCGGCGGGCCGGGATCCGCGCGGTCGCGGTGTCCTTCGGGGTCGTCTCGATGCAGGTGTTCATCGCGTCCTCCATGAGGTTCCTGGGTGGTCCCCCCGGAGCCCGGGAGCCGCCCTCCCCGTCCGGGAGGGCGGTCCCGACCCCCGGCCGGGTTCCGCTAGCCCTTGATCTCGATCTTCCGCGGCAGCGCGGCGGCCGCCTTCGGCAGCGTCACGGTCAGCAGCCCGTTCTTGAAGCTCGCCGCGATCCGGCTGTCGTCGATGTCCACGGGGAACCGCAGCACGCGGGTGAACTCCCCGGTGTACCGCTCGCGGTGGAAGACCTTCCGGTCCTCCTCGTTCCCGGCCGTGCGCACGCCGCTCAGGCGCAGCTCGTTGCCGAGCACCGTGACGTTCAGGTCCTTCTCCTCGAACCCCGGAACCTCCGCCTCCACGTGGAACGACGTCTCGTCCTCCCAGGCGTTCACGGCCGGGAAGGTCCGCGGACTCCAGGCGGCCGCCGGCTCCCAGCCCTGGAAGCCGTCGAAGACGTCCCGGAACACGCGGTCGAGGGCGACGTCGAAGGCGCTCCGAACCGGAACCAGGCCGGCATCACGACGGGTCAACATGGCTTCAACCTCCTTCGGTGGATGGCCCCTCGCGGGGGCCGGTCGGTGACGCCGAGGTTCAGAGCAGGGCGCGTGCCAGAAGCCGCAGGTGCGTTGGAAGTGATTGCGAACCCACGCGTTCGGCCGCGCCGATCCCGTACGGCGACCCGTGGGCCCGTTCCGGATGGTGCCATGTTGACAGTCTCTCTGACCGGCCCGGCACAGGATACTGCCACTTCGGCGCACAGGAACGGCGCTCCGCGCACGACTTCTCGGGTGAACCCAGCGGGCGGCGGGAGTATCGTGCGGCCACCGGCGCGGAGTGCCCGCGCCGGGGAATCGCTGATCCTGGAGGTACCGATGGACCGGCAGTCCAGAGGTCGCAAGGTGCTGTTCGGTGTGCTGCTGCTCGCCTTGCTCGCCGCCTTCGTCGTGGTGCTCGCCCCGTCGCGCGAGGTCGAGGCGGCGTCGAACTGCACCTACTACAGCGACGCCAGCCACACGGTGGTCGTGGGCCAGTTCGGCTACGACTGCTGCAACAACCGCGTCGCCTGGGGCCGCAAGACCGCCTTCAAGGTGTGCGGCGGCTGCTTCATCTGCTTCCCGCCGCCGCGGTAGACTGCGGCTCGTTCCCCCCCGGCCGGAGGGCGGGCTTCCGCCCTCCGGCGCTCCTCGCACCGCCGGAGATCGTGTGATGCGCCGCTCCCTTCCCGTTTCGCTCCTCGTGGCGGCAGCGTGCGCCGGCACGCCCGTCGAGGCCGACGCCGCGCGCGGCTGGGGCCCCCGCGTGGGACTCGCCTCGGATCCGGACCAGCTCGTCGTCGGGGTGCACGTGGACGCGGGCCGCCTCGACTCGCGCGTGCGCTTCCAGCCGGACGCCGAGGTCGGCGTGGGCGACGACTTCGTCATCCTCGCGTTCAGCGCCCCCGTGCACTACCGCTTCCGCGTGCAGGGCGACATCGCGCCGTACGCCGGCGGCGGCGTGACGGTGGGCTACATCGACTTCGACGAGCCGGACGGATGGCGCGGCGACGACGACGACGTGGACTTCGCCATCGACCTGATCGGCGGGCTGGAGTGGTCGCTGCGCAGCGGCAACCTGTTCTTCCTGGAGTTCGATCTGCTGGTGGGGGACCTCCAGGACTTCGAGCTGCTCGCGGGGTGGACGTTCCGCTAGTTCCGCGGAGCCGGACCGTGGTTCCGCGGAGCCGGATCGCGGACGAAGGCCAGCGTGGGCCCGTCGAACTGCCCGATCCCCTCCCAGCGCGCGGCGAACCGGTACCGCCCGCGCAGCGCACGGAGCACGGGGCCGTCGGCGCCGCCGAGGCGCGCCGCGTCCAGCGGCGTCACCACCACGACCTCCGGCACGCCGCGTTCGATGCTCTCGCGGAGCATCGCCGGATTGACGACGCCGAACCGCGCGCAGCGCTCGTCCGTCCAGTGCGGCTGCACGGCGAAGATGCCCATCTCCGTTCCGGGCAGGACGTCCAGCCCCGCCTCCACCGCGATCGCCGGGGCGAGCGTCCACACGCGCGCCTCCGCGGATCCCGCGAGCGCGCGGAGCTCCGCCCCCGCCTCGCGCAGCGGCGCGAGCCGCGCCGAGGGCATCCCCGACGCCGGATCCCGGACGAGCACCGCGCTCCCCGCCACGCCGCGGATCTGCAGCGCGAGCAGCAGCGCGACGGCGGCGAGTCCCCACGGGCGCGGCGCCGCCGCGAGTCGGACGCCGCCGAGGACGCACGCGAGCGGCACGAGGACGCTCTGGTAGTACGCGGCCGTGGTCCGCGGCACGAGATTGGCGGCGAAGAGGACGGCCAGCAGCCACACGAGGGGCCGCGGCCGTGACGCGGCGGCCGCCGCGAGCGGCGCCGCGAGGAGCAGGGCGCCGCCCACGGAGGTCCCGGCGGCGCGGATCCGCTCCGCGGCGCCCGCGCCATCCAGGTGATAGCCCGCCAGGCAGAACCACACGCGCTCGAGGTGGAACCCGGCCGCCAGGATTCCCGCCGCGGCCGGGATGCATGCGAGCGCCAGCCGGACCGCGTCCGGCCGGCCGCGCGGGGAGCGCGCGAACGCGTACGCCGCGAGCGCCGGCACGCACGGCGCGAGCGAGACGCGCACGCCCGCGGCCGCGGTGGCCAGGAGAACGGCGGAGACGACGCGCCCGGACCAGGCGGCGCGGGCGGCGGCGACCAGCAGGAGCGCGGCCGGCCCGTAGGTCAGCGCGAGCGGGAAGTGCGACACGAAGTACACGCAGGCGGCGAGCAGGGCGGCGGTCCAGGCGGCCGCCGCGCCGCCGGCGAGACGCCGGGCCCAGTCCACCGCGATCCCGCCCGCCGCGAGCGCGCACGCCGCCGCCGTGAGGCGTCCCGCGAGGATCCCCGGCGCCCAGTGCTGTCCGGCGCCGTAGACGTACGGCAGGAGCGGCGCCTGGAAGTACGCGAAGTCCAGGATCGGGACTTCCCCGCGCCACGCCAGCCGGCCGGCGAGCAGGTACCAGCCCTCGTCGAGCATCTCCCGCCGGAAGACCACGTACGCGAGGACGACGGCGGCGTAGGGCGCCAGGAGCGCCGGCGTGGAGCGCAGGCGCGCCGCCGCCGTCACGGCCCCTCTTCGCGCACTCTCTCCACGCTCGCGCCCACCGCGCGCAGCTTCTCCTCGATGCGCTCGTAACCGCGGTCGATGTGGTACACGCGGCTGATGCGCGTGCTCCCCCTCGCCACCAGCCCCGCGAGGATGAGCGCGGCCGACGCGCGGAGGTCGGACGCCATCACGGCGGCGCCGGAGAGCGACCCCACCGGGTGCACGACCGCGGTGTTGCCGTCCAGGCGGATGTCCGCGCCCAGCCGCACGAGCTCGGGCACGTGCGTGAAGCGGTCCGGATAGATGGTGTCCGTGATCACGCTGACGCCGCTGCCGACCGACGCCAGCGCCATCATCTGCGCCTGCATGTCGGTGGGGAACCCCGGATACGGCGCGGTGACCACGTGCGTGCCGCGCGGCGGACCGTCCCCCCGCACGACGAGGCGATCGCCGTCCGCGTCGATCCCCACGCCCATCGCGCGCAGGACCTCCAGCACGGCGGCGAGATGATCCGGCTGCGCTCCCGTGAGCGTGAGGTCGCCGCCGGTGATGGCGGCCGCGGCGAGGAACGTGGCGGCCTCGATGCGATCCGGGATCACGGGCCGCGGGACGGGCGCGAACCGCTCGACGCCCTCGATCGTGACGAGGCGCGTGCCCTGGCCGCGGATGTCCGCGCCGCAGGCGACGAGGTAGTCCGCCAGCGCCACGACCTCCGGCTCCTGCGCCGCGTTCTCCAGGCGCGTGCGGCCCTTCGCGAGGACGGCGGCCAGCAGCGCGTTGCACGTGGCGCCCACGCTGGAGATGGGGAAGGTGATCGTGCCGCCCTGCAACCCGCCCTTCGGAGCCTCCGCCACCAGGTAGCCGTGCTCGATCTCCACGGTGGCGCCGAGCTGCCGCATGGCCATCACGTGCAGGTCCACCGGACGCGGGCCCCACGCGCAGCCGCCGGGCAGCGACACCTTCGCGCGCCCGAGCCGCGCGAGCAGCGGGCCCAGCACGTAGACGGACGCGCGCATCCGGCGCACCAGCTCGTACGGGGCCTCGTGCGAGGACAACCCGCTCCCGTCCAGCCACAGCCGGGCGCCGTCGCGCCGCGCGGTGACGCCGAGGACGGCGAGCACCTTGAGGAGCGTGTCGATGTCCCGCAGGTCGGGCACGTTGTCCACGGCCGTCTCGTGATCGAAGAGGATGGCCGCGGTCATCACCGGCAGCGCCGCGTTCTTCGAACCGCTGATGGGAACCGTGCCGGAGAGCCGTGCGCCCCCGGTCAGAACGAATGCGTCCATGCGTCCCCCTCTCCCGGCCACACGCCGCGGACGATGCGATCCCGCCCCGCCAGGTCCGGCAGCACGCACACGTCCCGGTATCCCGCGTCCGCGAGGATCCCGCGCACGGCGCCGCCCTGCGTCTCCCCGATCTCCAGGAGCAGCGTGCCGCCCGGCCGCAGGAAGCGGCGCGCCGCGGCGGCGAGACGGCGATGGAAACCCGTGCCGCCGTCCGGGTCGAACAGCGCGCGCGGCGGATCGTAGCCGCGCACCTCCACCGGGAGCCGCTCCAGCTCCCCGGGGGCGATGTACGGCGGGTTCGACACCACGACGTCCACCGTCCCCTCGAGATCCCCGAACGCCGCGAAGAGGTCCGACCGCCGCACGTCCACGGCCACGCCGCACCGCGCCGCGTTGCCCGCGGCGAGACGGACGGCGTGCGGGTCCACGTCCCCGGCGTGCACGCAGCCGTTGTGCGCGCGCTCCGCGGCCGCGACGGCCACGGCCACCGCGCCCGTGCCGGTGCAGAGATCCAGCACCCGGAACGGTCCGACGGCCCCGCGGCGGCGCCCGGCGGCGAGCGCGTGGCGCACCTCCTCCACGAGCAGCTCCGTCTCCGGCCGCGGCACGAACACGCCCTCCTCCACGGCGAGGACCACGTCGTGGAAGCCGGTCTCGCCCGCGAGGAGCTGCGCCGGAACGCCGGCCGCGCGCCGGTCCAGCAGCTCGAGGAACCGCGCCTTCGCGCGGCGCGACGCCGGTTCGTCCGCGTGCAGGATCAGGTCCGCGCCGGTGCGCCCCGCCGCCGCGGCCAGGAGCCGCCGCGCCTCGCCCCGCGGATCCTCGCGGGCCGCCCCGCGGGCCTCGCGCAGGCGATCCGTTCCCCGGTCCAGCAGCTGCCGGTAGGTGCAGTCCGACGCCGTCAGCGCGGGCCGACCAGCGAGGCCGGGAGCGCGCTCCGCGCTCACTCCGCGCCCTCGAGCGCGCGGTTGACCTCCGCGTCGATCAGGGCGTCGATGAACGCGTCCAGGCTGCCGGTCATCACGCCGTCGATGTCGTGCACGGACACGCCGACCCGGTGATCGGTCACGCGGTTCTGCGGGAAGTTGTACGTGCGGATCTTCTCCGACCGGTCGCCGTGCCCGATCTGGCTGCGCCGGGCCTCGGCGCGCTCCCGCGCCGCCTCCTCGCGCTCCCGCTCCAGCAGGCGCGCGCGGAGCACGCGCAGCGCCTTCGCCTTGTTCTTGTGCTGGCTCTTCTCGTCCTGGCAGGTCACGACCAGCCCGGTCGGGATGTGCGTGATGCGCACGGCCGAGTCCGTGGTGTTCACGCTCTGGCCGCCGGGGCCCTGCGAACGGTACACGTCGATCCGGATCTCGTTCGGGTCGATCCGGACGTCCACCTCCTCCGCCTCCGGCAGCACCGCCACGGACACCGCGGACGTGTGGATGCGCCCGCCCGCCTCCGTCTCCGGCACGCGCTGCACCCGGTGCACGCCGCTCTCGTGGCGCATGCGTCCGAACGCGCCGTCCCCCTGCAGCGAGAAGATGGCCTCCTTCACGCCGCCGATCTCCGTCTCGTTCACCTCGAGGACCTCGGTCCGCCAGCCGCGCAGGTCCGCGTAGCGGCGGTACATCCGGTAGACCTCGCCGGCGAACAGCGCCGCCTCGTCCCCGCCCGTGCCGGCCCGGATCTCCACGATCGCGTTGCGCGAGTCGTCCGGGTCCCTCGGGATGGACAGGACGCGCAGCCGCTCGGTCATCTCCGTGAGCCTCGGCTCCAGATCCTCCAGCTCCAGGCGCGCGAGGTCGGCGAGGTCCGCGTCCCCGCCGGCCAGGATCTCCTTCGCCTCCGCGACGGAGCGCGCCATCCGCTCGTACTCCGCCGCCGCCTCCGCCAGGGGCTCCAGCGACGCGCGCTCCCGGCCCAGCTCCTTGAGCTTCCGCACGTCCGAGGCGACCTCCGGCCGTCCCAGCTCCTCGTTCAGCTCCCGGTAGCGCGCGAGCGCCACCTTCGCCCGCTCGTTCACGTCATCCCCTCCTGCGCGCGCAGCGCCTCCTGCGCGAAGGCCGCGAGGCCCGGATCCGGCACGTGCGATCGGACGTCGCCGGTGAGGGCGGCCTTGAGCGCGGCCACCGCCACCTCCAGCTGCGAGTCGTCCGGCGGCGCGGTGGTCAGCCGCTGCAGCCCCTTGCCGGGCGCGGACAGCAGCCGGCCGACCGCCGTGCCCTCGATGCGGGCGGACCACCGGATCACCTCGTACGACAGCCCGCCGATCAGCGGCACGCACGCGATCCGCGCCAGGCGCTCGGCCAGCGTCTCCGGCTTCCCGAGCAGCGCGAACACGAGGATGCTCACCACCATCACGAAGAACAGGAAGCTCGTGCCGCAGCGCGGATGCAGCCGCGGCCGGCCGCGCGCGTTCTCCACGGACAGCGGCACCTCCGCCTCGTAGTTGAAGATGGCCATGTGCTCCGCGCCGTGGTACTCGAACACGCGACGCATGTCGCGCCAGCGCGAGATCAGGAACAGGTACGCGAAGAACAGCGCCAGGCGGAACGCCCCGTCCACCAGGTTGTACAGCAGGCCGTTGCGGATGCCGGTGAGGTCCGTCAGCACCAGCGGCAGCCAGAAGAACAGCGCGATCCCGATGCCGAAGGACACCACCGTCACCGCCGCGTAGCCGATCGTGGTCCACCCCCCGGTCCTCGCCGGCGCCGGCGCGGTCCCGTTCCCCTCGCGCGAGGACTCGTCGGCGGCCCAGAGCAGCTCCCCGGTCCCGAGCACGAGCGACTCCACCAGGGTGACCGCGCCGCGCACGACCGGCCACGACAGCGGCCGGATGCGGCGCACGAGCGGCACGTGGTCCCGGTAGCGGACGGAGATCGACCCGTCGGGGCGGCGCACGGCCGTGGCCACGCCCTGCGGCGAGCGCATCATCACGCCCTCGATGACCGCCTGACCGCCCACCAGCGACTGGGGGGCCTTCGGCACGTCGTCCTCCGGACGGGTCTAGGACTTGGCCTTGGCTTCGGCGGCCGCGGCGGCCGCGGCCTTGTGGGCCTCGGTCTTCTCGTACCGCTTGCGGAAGCGCTCCACGCGGCCGGCCGTGTCCACCAGCTTCTGCTTGCCCGTGTAGAACGGGTGGCACGCGGAGCAGATGTCCACGTTCAGCGAGCCGGCGACGGTGCTGCGGGTCTTCCACGAGTTGCCGCACACGCAGTGCACGGTGGTCTCGGCGTAGGCGGGATGGATCTCGGGCTTCATCGTGCGCTCTCCTCGGGTTGGGACGCCTCCCCGGACGTCCGGCCGATCGTTCGATGCCGCGCTCGGCGGCGGGATTCGGGACGTCGGCGCCGGCTACGAGCCGGAAACCATGCTGTCCAGGAACTTCTTGTTGCTCTTGTACTGGCTGAACCGCTCCACCAGGAACTCCATGGCCTCCACGAGATTCAGCTCGTTGAGGTACTTCCGCAGGATCCACGTGCGGTTGATCGTGGTCTGGTCCAGCAGCAGCTCCTCCTTGCGGGTCCCGGACTTCTGCAGGTCGATGGACGGGAAGATGCGGCGATCCGCCAGCTTCCGGTCCAGCACCAGCTCCATGTTCCCGGTGCCCTTGAACTCCTCGAAGATCACCTCGTCCATGCGGCTCCCCGTCTCCACCAGGGCGGTGGCGATGATGGTGAGGGAGCCGCCGTCCTCGATGTTGCGGGCCGAGCCGAAGAACCGCTTGGGCTTGTGGAGCGCGTTGGCGTCCACGCCGCCGGAGAGGATCCGCCCGGAGTGGGGCATGACGGTGTTGAAGGCCCGCGCCAGCCGGGTGATGGAGTCCAGGAGGATGACCACGTGGCGCCCCAGCTCCACGAGGCGCCGCGCCTTCTCGATCACCATGTCCGCCACCTGCACGTGGCGCGTGGCGGGCTCGTCGAACGTGGAGCTGATGACCTCGCCCTTCACCGTGCGCTGCATGTCCGTGACTTCCTCGGGG
>CAYYFX010000120.1:0-11263 GCA_964471155.1 uncultured Gemmatimonadota bacterium
CACGCGCGCCGGCATGGCCATGGGCACCGTCGTCGAGATGAAGGTGGTGAGCGGCGGCGCGATCGCCGCGGAACGCGCGCTCGATGCCGCGTTCGCGGAGCTGCGCCGCGTCGAGGCGCTGGCCACCCCGCACGACTCCGCCAGCGAGCTCTCGCGCGCGAACGCCCGCGCGGACCCCGCGTTCACGGTCGGCAGCGAGGTGGACGCGATGCTCGTCGCCGCGCTGCGCGTCGCGGGCCGCACGGGCGGCGCCTTCGATCCCACGGTCGGCGACCTGGTGCGCGTGTGGGGCTTCCCGGACCACCCGGCGCGGCCCGATTCGGCGTCGATCGGCGCCGCGCTCCGCACCGTGGCCTGGCGGGACCTGCACCGCGCGGGCCCGGGCCGCTGGGTGGACGGCGGGGAACGATCCCGCCTCGACCTCGGCGGGATCGCGAAGGGCTGGGCGGTGGACCGCGCGGCCGACGTGCTGTCCCGGGACGGCGCCGCGTGCCTCGTCAACGCGGGCGGCGACCTCGCCTGTCGCGGCACGAAGCCCGGCGGCGATCCCTGGGTCGTGGGCGTGCAGCACCCGCGGGACGCGTCCACGCTGTACTGCCGCGTCCGGGTTCCCGAGGGCGCCGCGGTGGCCACCTCCGGGGACTACGAGCGTTCCTTCGAAGCGGACGGCGTGCGCTACCACCACCTGCTGGATCCGGCCACGGGGTGGCCCGCGCGCGGCGCGGTCAGCGCCACGGTGGTGGCTCCCGACTGCGCGTCGGCGGACGCCTGGGCCACCGCGGTCTTCGTGCTGGGGCCGGAGAAGGGCATCGCGGCGCTCGAGCACGAGGGCGACCTCGAGGGGCTGGTGCTCTCCCTCGGAGCGGACGGCGCGATCCACGCCCGCGAGACCCCGGGCTTCGCGGCGCTCCGGCTGCCGTGAGCGCGGATCCCTTCCGGCTCCGTGCGCTCGTCGCCGCCATGACCTGGGCGGACCGGGCACTGTGCGTCGGCCTCGTCGCGCTGGCCCTGCTGGCGCCGCGTCTCGCGCGCCCGGTCGGGGACGGGCCGCTGCGCGCGGTCGTCACGGTCGGCCGGGACGAGGCGGCCGTGCTGCCGCTGGACCGCGACGCCGAGGTGACGGTGCACGGCCGGCTCGGCGACGTGATCGTGGCGGTGCGCGGGGGCGCGGTGCGCGTCGTCTCGTCCCCGTGCGCCCAGCAGGTGTGCGTGGCCACGGGCGCGAAGCGCGACCCGGGGGATCTCATCGCGTGCGTGCCGGGCGAGGTCCTCGTCCGGGTGCGGGGGGGCGACGGGGCGGCGCGCCGTCCCGGGACGCCCGACGCGGTGACCCGGTGAGGCTCGGTGCGCGCGACGCCGCGCGGCTGGCGCTGCTCGCCGCCGTCGCGGCCACGCTGCAGATCGCGGAGGGGTTGATCCCGCGCCCCGTGCCGTGGCTGCGCCTCGGCCTCGCGAACGGGGTGACGCTGCTCGTCCTCGTGCGCCTGGGCGCGGGCGCCGCGGCCGTGGTGACGACGGTGCGCGTCCTCCTCGGCGGCCTCGTGCTGGGCACGCTCGGCGGCCCGTCCTTCGCGCTGTCGGCGGCCGGGAGCGCGGCGGCCCTGGTCGTCATGGCGCTCTCCGTGCGGTGCCTCGTGCCCCCGCTGTCCCTGCTCGGCGTGAGCGTGCTGGGCTCGGTGGCGCACGTGGCGGCGCAGCTGGCGGTGCTCTCGGCGCTTCTGGCGGTGGGCCGCGGCGCCGTCCTGCTCGTGCCGGTCCTCGTGGCGACCGCCGTTCCGCTGGGACTCGTCACCGGGGTCGTGGTGGTCGCGCTGCATCGTCGATTGGCCCCCTGGCGGGGGGCGTGGTAGACTGCCCGTTCCGATGCCGCGTCTGTCGGCGAGGAGCGGGCTCGACAGCCCCGACGGGACGGTCCCCGACGGGACGGCCCGCCGCCCGCGCCGCGAGGAGCCGACCGTTCCGTTGACTTCCGCCCAGCTCGCCGAACGCATCGCCCACCTCGCCCTCGAGAAGAAGGCCCGCGACATCCTGATCCTGGACGTGCACGCGCTCACCTCGGCCACCGACCGGTTCGTGGTCATGACCGCGGATTCGGACACGCAGGTCAAGGCCGTGGCGGACCACGTCCTGGAGAAGCTGAAGGCGGAGGGCACGCGCTGCTGGCACGTGGAGGGGCTCGAGGGCCGCCGCTGGGTCCTGCTCGACTACGTGGACGTCGTCGTGCACGTCTTCCTGGGGGAGACGCGCGCCTTCTACTCGCTGGAGACGCTCTGGGGCGACGCCCCGGTCACGCGGGTCGAGGACGACCTCCGCGAGATCGCCTGACGCCGGGAGAACGAGATGCGGGAGCTCCTGCTCGACGAGGTGCGGAAGTCCGTCCGGTCCGCGTTCCCCGACGTGGACGCGGCCGTGCTGGACCGCATGACGCTGGACGCCCCGCGCGACCCGTCGCACGGGGACTTCGCCACGAATGCGGCGTTCCTCCTGAAGGACATCGTGCGCGACAACCCGCGGCGCATCGCGGAGCGGCTCATCGCGTCCCTGTCCGCGTCCTGGGCCCAGGCCGAGGTGGCGGGTCCCGGCTTCATCAACTTCCGCGTGCGGCCCGAGGGGATGCACGCGTTCCTGGAGCGGCTGGCCCGGCCCGGCGAGCGCGCGGCGATCCTGCAGGATCCGGCGATGGCGCGGGAGCTGGGGCGCATGCAGATCGAGTTCGTCAGCGCGAACCCCACCGGTCCGCTCAACGTGGTCTCGGCGCGGGCCGCCGCGTACGGGGATGCCTGCATCCGGCTGCTGCGCGCGGCCGGCGTGGACGCGCGCGCCGAGTACTACGTGAACGACGAGGGCAACCAGGCGCGCCTCTTCGGCGAGTCCCTGCGGACCCGCTTCCTGCAGCAGTGCGGCCGGGACGCGGCCCTCGCCGAGGACGCGTACCGCGGCGAGTACGTGACCGACCTCGCCCGGAGCCTGGTCCGCGCCGTGCGCGGGCTGGAGGCGCGCGGGCTGGCTCCGGCGGCGGCGGCGGACGAGCTCGTCCGGCGCGCGGACGCGGGCGCCACGATCGCGCAGCTCGCGGGGGAAACGGGGGCGGAGGGCGCGCCGTCCCCGGCGGCGGTCGACGCGGTGGCGGGGTCGCTGGATTTCGCCGGACTGGGGATCGCGTCGATGCTGGGCGCGGCCCGCGACGCCCTGGAGCGCTTCGGCGCCCGCTTCGATGTGTTCTTCCGGGAGTCCTCGCTGCACCGGGACGCGGACGGCGGCGGGAGCCGGCTGGCCGAGGCCGAGCGCGCCCTCGAGGCGGCCGGGCACGTGCGCACGGAGGAGGGGGCGACGTGGTTCGTGTCCACCGCCTTCGGGGACGACAAGGACCGCGTCATCCGCCGCTCCACCGGCGAGCCCACGTACCTCCTCGGCGACGTGGCGTACCACCTGGACAAGCGCCGCCGCGGCTTCGACCGCGTGGTCGACGTCTGGGGCCCGGACCATCACGGCTACATCAAGCGGCTGCACTCCGCCACGGTGGCGCTCGGATGCCCGGAGGACTGGCTCACGGTGGTGATCGTGCAGCAGGTGAACCTGCTGCGCGGCGGCGAGCCGGTGAAGATGTCCAAGCGCGGCGGGGAGCTGGTCACGCTGGAGGAGCTGGTGGAGGAGGTGGGGAAGGACGTCTCCCGGTTCTTCTTCCTCATGCGCAAGGCCTCCAGCCACCTGGACTTCGACCTGGAGCTGGCGAAGGCGGAGACCCTGGACAATCCCGTGTTCTACGTGCAGTACGCGCACGCGCGCACGCGGAGCATCTTCCGCCAGCCGATGGCGCGCGCGGCGCTGGCCGCGGACGCCGGCCCGCCCGCCCTCGCCCGACTGTCCGGGGACGAGGAGCAGGCCATGATGCGCGTCCTCCTGCAATACCCGGAGGTGGTGAAGGAGTCGGCGCGTGCGCTGGAGCCGCACCGGCTCGTGGCGTACCTCCGCGACGTGGCCGGCGCGTACCACCGGTTCTACACGCGCGGGAAGCAGGACGCGTCGTTCCGCGTGCTCGGGGAGGACGCGGAGCTCACGCGCGCGCGGCTGTTCCTGGTCGGGGTGCTCGCGGACGTCCTCCGGGACGGTCTGGGGCTCCTCGGCATCGACGCCCTCGAGGAGATGTGAGGAGGCGCAGCCCATGAGCATCCTGGTGGTCGGATCGGTCGCCTTCGACACCGTGAGCACGCCGTTCGGGCGCGCGGAGGAGGCGCTCGGCGGCTCCGCCACGTACTTCAGCGCCGCGGCCAGCATGTTCGCGCCGGTGAGGATCGTGGCGGTCGTGGGCACGGACTTCGACGCGGCGTCGCTGGACTTCCTGCGCGCGCGCGGCGTCGACACGAGCGGACTGGTCACGGCGCCGGGGGACACCTTCCGGTGGTCCGGCTCGTACGACGACGCGATGGGCGACGCCACCACCCACGCGACGCACCTGAACGTGTTCCAGGGCTTCCGCCCGGAGATCCCGGAGGCGCTCCGGAACGAGCGCTTCGTGTTCCTCGCGAACATCGACCCGGACCTGCAGATGTCCGTGCTGGACCAGGTGGCGAAGCCGGAGCTCGTGGTGTGCGACACGATGAACTTCTGGATCCACGGGAAGCGCGACGCGCTGGTGCGGCTGCTGGAGCGGGTGGACGTGCTCGTCGTGAACGAGACCGAGGCGAAGGACCTCACCGGGGAGACGAATCCGGTGCGGGCCGCGCGGCGCATCCTGCAGATGGGACCGTCGCGGGTCGTGGTGAAGCTCGGCGCGTACGGCGCCATGCTGGTGGGCGAGGGCGGGCTGTACCGGCTCCCGGCCTATCCCGTGGAGGACGTGCGCGATCCGACGGGGGCGGGGGACACGTTCGCGGGCGGATTCGTGGGCTTCCTCGCGGAGTCCGGGGATCTCGGGTTCGAGTCCATGCACCGCGCGCTGCTGGCCGGCACCGTCTGCGCGTCCTTCACGGTGGAGGCGTTCTCGCTGGACCGGCTGCGCACGCTCACGCGACGGGACCTCGAGCGGCGCTGCCGCGATCTCGAGCGGATCGCCGGCTGGACGTGGGCGCCGCGCCTGGTCCCGCAGGGGTGAGCCGCGTCGCGTGACGGCGGCCGGATCCGGAACCGCCGATCCGATATCCCGGACGTCTGGCTCGGTGCGGGAGCGGCTGGCTCCACGTTGAGCGAATGTCCCATGTCTGCTAGTCTCGGGGTCCGCGTCGGCCTTCCCCCCCCCAACGCGCGCCCGCGCCGGAGGTCCTTGCCGTGGAGAAACCCTCGAACCGGTTCACGACCGCCGAGAAGATGATCTGCCGTCTCCGGGATGTCTCCTCGTGCGACATCCAGGTGGACGCGCGCGGCGACATCACCGCGGTCCATGTGACCGCGCGGGCGGGGCGGTCGCCGAAGCAGATCGCGCGGGACATCGAGGCCATTCTCGCCGCGGAGGAGGGCGTGTCCATCGACCACCGGAAGATCTCGATCGCCCAGTTCGGCGAGGCGGACCCGGCGCGGGCCGCGGGCGCGCGGCCGGTCGAGACGCTGGGGCGGGTGGCGCTGGCCGGGGTCAGCCTGCACCACGGGCCCGGCACGGTGGAGGTGGAGGTCACGCTGACCGCGGGCGCCGTGTCCGCCACGGGGCGGGCGGCCGGGTCCAGCACGCGCTTCGACGTCCGGCGGGTCATCGCCCGGGCGGTCCTGGACTCCATGGCCAAGCTGGTGGACGGGGAGCCCGGCTTCTCCCTGGGCGAGCTGGAGGAGAAGGAGCTCGGGCACCGCCGGGTCGTCCTGGTATGCATCCAGCGCACCCGGGGACGGGACGAGTCCTCGCTCTACGGCTGCTGCGAGGTCGGCTACGATCCGACGCAGGCCGTTATTTTTGCCGTCCTTGACGCGTTGAACCGGTTTGTCGGTTCCCTTCGGCCCCGTCAGCCGGTAGAGTACGAAGTCGGTCCGGTACCCACGCCGTGATGGGGCTCGCGCCCCGGATCGGAGCGGACTCCCGAGCTGAGCGGTTCGCCGCCCGCCTAGCGGTGGCGGGCGAGACCGGAGACAGAAGGGAGAACCCTGACCATGATCACCGTGTGGGCTGCGCTCATCGGCGTCATTCTGGCCGCTGCGAACCAGGGCGGACGGAACGACTGGTAGTTCCCTGACGCGTACCAAGCGGGGGTCCCGGATCCAGAAGAGCAGACGCCCCTGTCCCGAAAGGGACGGGGGCCTTTTTCTGGCCGTCGTGCTTGATTCCGCGTAACACTTCGCCGATGTCGGGGGGGAATCCCGGGAACGCGCCGGGAGCGGGGGATGTGCGGTGAAGGAACTCCGGCCGGGACTTCGGATCTACGTCGTCGGCACGCTGGCGCTGGGACTCTCGCTCCTGGCGTGGGTCTCCGGCGATCTCGGCGCGCTGGACTGGCATCCGCGCTCGCTCGCGAATCTCATCCTGTGGTCCGTGATGATCGCGGTCGCGGCCATGTCGCCGATCCCGCTCCCCCGCGGCGGCGCCACGGTCACGGTGACCTCCGCGCTGGACTTCGCGGCCATCCTGATCTTCGGCCCGGCCGTGGCGTGCTGGTTCGGCGTGCTGTCCGACCTGCTGACGAACGTCGCGGTCAAGCGCAACCCCATCTACAAGGTCTCGTTCAACCTCGGGCAGATCGTGCTGTCCATCGGGCTGGCCGGGCTCGCGTACACCGCGCTCGGCGGGCGGGTCGGCGCGCAGTTCGACCTGGACCGCACGCAGGTCGCCCCGCTGCTCGTGGCGCCGCTCGTCTATTTCCTGGCGAACACCGGACTGATCTCGCTGGCGATCGGGCTGAAGGAGCGGATCTCGGCGCTGCGCATCTGGCAGACGAACTTCCAGTGGGAGATCCTGCACGTCTTCTTCTTCCTGCCGTTCGGCATCCTGCTCGCCATGGTGCACCTGCGCATCGGGCCGGTCGGCGTGGCGTTGTTTCTGATCCCGCTGTTCCTGGCGCGCTTCTCGTTCAAGCTGTGGATCGACACGAAGGCGTCGCACATCGCCACCGTGCAGGCCCTGGTCTCCGCCATCGACGCGAGCGACCCCTTCACGCGCGGCCACTCCTACCGCATCTCCAAGTACGCCGTGCGCATCGCGCGGCACCTGGGGGTCTCCGAGAAGGAGGTGGAGGAGATCGAGTACGGCGCGCTGCTGCACGACATCGGGAAGATCGCCATCCAGCACGACATCCTGCTGAAGCCCGGCCGCCTCGACGACAACGAGCGGGAGCTGATGCGCACGCACCCGAAGGTGGGGTACGACATCGTGCGCGGGCTGAAGTTCCTGGAGGGCGCGGCGGAGATCGTCTACTGCCACCACGAGCAGCCGGACGGGAAGGGCTATCCGCGCGGCCTCAAGGAGGATCGCATCCCCGTCGGCAGCCGCATCATCATGGTGGTGGACGCGTTCGACGCGATGACCTCGGACCGCCCGTACCGCCGTGGCCTGTCCCCCGAGATCGCCTACGAGGAGCTGCGGCGCCACGCCGGCACGCAGTTCTTCCCGGACGTCGTGGAGTCCCTCATCCACCTGCACTCCACGAGCGCCCTGTTCGAGGACATCGACGTGGACCAGTTGGAGATGTACACTTCCGACCAGTACAACTCGCGCATCCTCGAGGAGTACGTGATGAGGAAGCTCGAGAAGACGTACGGTCCGGACAAGGAGCGGTACCTGGAGAAGATGCGGTCGTACAAGAAGCGGCCGGACTCGCCGCTGCCGATCGCGACCACCATCGCGCCGAACGACCCCGCCGCGACGGTGACCTCCAGCGAGACCCCGGACAAACCCGCGTAGGGCGGCGCGGCCGCCCCGGAGGCGGCCGTGAGCGAGCCGAGATCCCTCTCGTACAAGGACGCCGGCGTCGACGTGGAGGCCGGCGAGCGCTTCGTGGATCGCATCCGCGCCGCGGTGGACGCCACGCGCTCGCCGCAGGTGCTGGGGGCGATCGGCGGCTTCGGCGGCCTGTTCGCGCCGGACCTGTCCGGGATGTCGGAGCCGGTGCTCGTGGCGTCGGCCGACGGCGTGGGGACGAAGCTGAAGCTCGCGTTCGCCACGGGCGCGCACGCGTCGGTGGGCGCGGATCTCGTCCGGCATTGCGCGAACGACGTGGCCGTGCTCGGCGCGCGCCCGCTCTTCTTCCTGGACTACCTCGCCACGGGCCGGCTCGCGCCGGACGTGATGGCGCAGCTCGTGGAGGGTATGGCGGCGGCGTGCCGCGACGAGGGGATCGCGCTCCTGGGCGGCGAGACCGCGGAGATGCCGGGGTTCTACGCGGACGGCGAGTACGACTGCGCCGGGTTCCTCGTGGGGATCGCGGACCGGAAGGCGCTGCTGGACGGGTCTCGCATCCGCCCCGGGGACCGGCTCGTGGGGCTCCCGTCGGCGGGACTGCACACGAACGGCTACAGCCTGGCGCGGCGCATCGTGGAGGAGACGCCGGAGCTCTCGCTGGGGTCCCGGCCGTCCGCGCTGGGCGGCGCGACCGTGGCGGACGCGCTGCTCGCGCCGCACCTCTCGTATACGAGGGAGATGCGGGAGATGCTCGGCGATCCCGCGGTGGACGCGAAGGGCTTCGCCCACATCACGGGCGGCGGCATCGCGGGCAACCTCCGGCGCATCCTGCCGCCGGACGTGGACGCGCGCGTCCACCCCGGGACGTGGCCGGAGCCGCCCGTGTTCGACCTCCTGCGCAAGGCGGGCGGCGTCCCCGAGGACGACATGCGGCGCGCGTTCAACCTCGGCGTCGGCCTCGTGGCGGTGATCGGGGGGGGCACGTCGCGGGGCCACGCCATCGGCGAGATCGTGCCCGGCTCGGGACAGGTGCACTGGGGCTGACGACCGCCGAACGCCGCCGCTGACACCTCAGGTGACAACCGCCGCCCGGGCGAGGCCTCGCCGGCGGGGCGCGGGCGACGCCGGGCCGCCCGCAACTCCCGGCTCCCGTTGCACTTCGCACCTTCCACCCGCAGCGCCCGCCACCCGGCACGGGATTCGCAACCCAGCGGCACTCCCGCCGCCACCGCGGCTTCCCCCCATCGCCCTCACTGCGGGAGTTGCCCCATGACCGCTTCCAGCCTCGAGTTCCCCTCGTGCTCCCCGGTCCCGTCCCCCGCCCCGTCTCCGCTCCCGTCGCCGGTCCCGGTCCCGTCCCCGCCCGCGTTCCCGTGCCGTTCCGACGGTTCGTTCGCCGCCGCGGCCGCCCGCGTCCTGCCCGTGGTCGGGCCGAGCCGCGCGTTCCGGGAGATGCTCGTCCTGATGGAGTCGCTGGCCGGCACGGACACGCCCGTGCTGGTGACCGGGGAGAGCGGCTCCGGGAAGGAGTTCGTGGCCCGGCTCCTGGCCGAGACCGGCGCGCGCGGCGGCGGCTGGCTCGCCGGCAACTGCGCCGCCCTGGCCGAAGGCACGCTGGAGAGCGACCTTTTCGGCCATGTCGCCGGCGCATTCACCGGGGCCACGGCCGCGCGGCGCGGCCTGTTCGAGGAGGCGCACGGCGGCACGCTGTTCCTGGACGAGATCGGCGAGATCTCGCCGAAGCTGCAGGCGCAACTCCTGCGCGCGCTGCAGGAGGGCGAGATCGTGCGCCTGGGGGAGTCCCGGCCGCGCAAGGTGGACGTGCGCGTGATCGTGGCCACGAACCGGAACCTCGCGCGCGAGGTGCGCGAGGGCCGGTTCCGGGAGGACCTGTTCTACCGGCTCAACGTGGTGCCGGTGCGGCTGCCGCCGCTGCGCGAGCGGCGTCCGGACATCGTGCCGCTCGTGCGGCACTTCCTCGGGCAATCGGTCCGCCGGGATGAGCTGCCCGAGCGCGTGCTGCACCCGGATGCGATGGAGCGGCTGGCCGCGTACGACTGGCCCGGGAACGTGCGCCAGCTCCGGAACGAGATCCTGCGCGCCGCCATCCTCACCCGGGGCCGCGGCGCCATCACCGCGGACGACCTGTCGGACGAGCTGCGCGGCGTGGCGGACGCGCACGCCGCGCCCACGTTCCACGGCCGGCTGCGCCAGGCGCAGCGGCGCATCCTCGAGGAGGCCCTGCACGGCGCGGGCTGGAACAAGACGCGCGCGGCGCGCACGCTCGGGCTCTCGCGCCAGGGGCTCATCAAGATGATGCACCGCGTGGGCCTGCCGCTGGCGCCGGCGGGGGACGCCTGAGGGCGGCCGCGCTCGACGGGCGGGCGGCGGCGACGTACTGTCCTGCGCATGGATCGCACCGTCCGCGCCGTCGCCCGCAGGTCCGCGTCGTGAGCGCGTCCGCCGGGCCGCTCGCCGGGCGGCGCGTGCTGGTCACGGGCGCCTCCAGCGGCATCGGCCGCGCCACCGCGGAGCTGCTCGCGGCGCGCGGGGCGTCGGTTTGCGCCACCGGCCGGCGTGCCGAGGCGCTGGACGCCCTGCGCGCTGCCGCGGGCCCGGGAAGCCTGCGCACGTTCGCCGGGGACCTCACGGACGCCTCGTTCCGCGAGGGCGTCGTGGCTGCCTCCGTCCGCGCCATGGGAGGGCTGGACGGCCTCGTCAACGCGGCGGGCATCATCGGCTTCGGGGACTGGTCCGCCACGGACCTGGACGCGTGGGACCGCATGCTGGACGTGAACCTGCGGGCGGTGTACGCGCTGACGCGCCTCGCGCTCCCCGCGCTCGTGCGGACCCGCGGGGCGGTCGTCAACGTGAGCAGCGTGACCGGAATCCGGGCGTTCCCGAACGTGCTCGCCTACTGCGTGAGCAAGGCCGGCCTGGACCAGCTCACGCGCTGCCTCGCCCTGGAGCTCGCCCCGTCCGGCGTCCGCGTGAACGCGGTCAACCCCGGCGTTGTGCGCACGAACCTGCACAAGGCCGGCGGCATGGAGGACGAGCGCTACGCCGCGTTCCTCGAGCACAGCCGGACCACGCATCCCCTCGGTCGCGTCGGCGAGCCCGAGGACGTCGCGGCGGCCGTCGTGTTCCTGCTGTCGGACGAGGCGGCGTGGATCACGGGGGAGACGCTTCCCGTGGACGGGGGGCGGCACCAGACCTGCGCAAGGTAGTGCTCGCTGGGCCCTTCGCGCGCCGCCGGGGGCGATCGCGCCGGCGGCACGCGAAGGGCGTGGCTCGCGGAAGGCGTGCGGTCAGGCGCCCCGCCCGACCACGGGCAACGTCTCCCTTCGAGTGCCTCACGGCCTGATCGCCAGTCCCCACCCAATCCGGACGGACTCCCCCGGGGCGGTGGCGCAGGAGCGTCGCCGGCGGGCGGGCGAGCCGGCGGATGGG
>CAYYFX010000121.1:0-5949 GCA_964471155.1 uncultured Gemmatimonadota bacterium
CGCCACGCGCCCGCAGGGCGCGGTGCGTTGACGCGCAGAGGCCCGCGAGAGGGGCACCGGACCGCCCCGGCCCATCCGCCGGCTCGCCCGCCCGCCGGCGACGCTCCTGCGCCACCGCCCCGGGGAATCCGCTCCGCCTACCTCACGCTTTCGGGCGGTTGGTGCGGGCCAGCATCATGTCCATCGGGCAGAAGTGCGTGAAGGCGGACTGGAACATGTTCAGCCCGATGAAGGCCGTGAGGAACAGCCATTTGATCGAGACGAAGGCCGCGAGGATCGCGCTGGCGAGGATCATCGTTCCCACGATCGCGCGGAACAGGTCGGCTTGCGTGCGCAGCATGGCGGGTTCTCCTCAGAAGCTGTAGCGGAGTCGGGTGAACACGTTGTCGTCGGCGTCGAACGGGGCGAACATCCCGGTGGCGTCGTCGGTGGCCTCGAAGACGTTCGCGCCCAGCGCCACCTCCACGGCATCGCTCACCTTGTAGCTCACGAGACCGCGCAGGTGCGCGTCCTCGTCGCTCGGCGACAGGAAGCCGAAGAACGACAGGCGGACGGTCTGGTAGCGGAGCATCTTCTCCAGGCGCAGCGTGGCCAGGTGGCGCAGCTCGTCGCCCGGGTCGGCGCCGCCGAGGGCCGCGCCGGCCGCGTCGTGGTGCCGCATCCACTCGCCGTAGTACTGGATCGTCGCGTTGAAGTCCGTGGCGATCTGCCGCTCGAGACCGGCGAGGTAGCGCAGGGAGGAGTTCGGGACGCGCGGGTCGTCGCCGTCCCGATCCTCGCGGGAGTCGTAGTAGCCGCCTTCCAGCCAGGCCACGCCGCCGGCCGCGGCGCCGCGGATGCTGGCGCCCCAGACGGACAGCTCGGGGTGGTAGTACCGCTCGGTGGTCCCGCCGGCCGGCAACGCCTCCGTCCGCACGCCCTGCGGGGTGGGGAAGTAGCCGGCGTACCCGTACAGGGACACCGTCAGGTCGCCCACGTACTTCGACAGGCGGAGGGCCACCTCGCCGTCCGTGACCTCCCCGCCCGGTTCCGCGGGCGGGAGGAAGACCGCGCCGGGCGGCGGGAGCGGCAGCGAGAAGCGGCCGCCCGGGCCGGGCAGGCGGTCCGGCGTGAAGGTGGGGGACAGCACCACGTCCACGTCGAACGGCGCGCCGAAGATGCCCAGCCGCACCACGTCCGCCGGCGCCTTGAGGTACTGGTCCTCGCGGCCCGCGAAGAAGGACTCCCAGTCCTTGGGGAAGAGGTCGTTCACGAAGATCAGGTCGCCCGTTCCCCACGTGAGGGCCTGCCGGCCCGCCTTCACGTCCAGGTGGTTCGCGAACGTCGTGAACTTCAGGTACCCCTCGCGCAGCTCCACGTCGGTGGCGTCGGCGGCGAGCGGGTCCTGCAGCAGGTCCAGCCGCACGAACGCCTCGCCCGCCTCGCCGAGCGCGTTCAGCCGGAGCTGTCCCCGGGTCTCCTTCAGCGTGTAGTCCTGCGCGTCGTCGTGCACCGGGGACAGCGCCGTGCGGACGCCGGCGGCCGCCTCGACGAACCCGTGCAGGTCCACCTGGGCCGCGGCCGGCCCGGCGAGGAGGACCCCCGCGAGGGCGGCGCCGGCCGCGCGCGTCATCGTGGTTCGCATCGCTCCGCCTCCTACATCTTCACGAGGTCGGCCGGCGGGCTCTTCAGGGCGCGCTCCGTGAAGATGTCGTCCGCGATGCCGACGTCGTACTGGATGCCCTCGAACTCAACGACCGTGCTGCCGCCGCGCACCTCGTTCGTCATGGTGCGCCGGGTCACCGTCACGTAGCCGTCCACGGTCTCGATCTTCTCGGCGCGGAACGTGCGGGTGTGCTTGCCCTTGGCGTCGTAGTACTCCTCCCTGAGCGGGAGCACGCGCTCCCGGTCCACCCAGGTGAGCTTCCTCGCGAACGCCTCGCCGGTCCCCTTCGGCGTGCTCTCCACCACCCACGTGGCCACGCCGTCCAGGGCCTCCTCGCGCAGCAGCTTGTGCGTGTCGTCCGTCCAGCGGCGGCCGGACACGTCCTCGTACGAGAAGTCCGAGCCCACGAAGGACGAGCCCTTGTCGTTCGCGGCGATGCGCTTCACGAGGTCCAGGGCGGGCACGTAGATCCAGCGCGAGTCGTCCTTGTCGATCTCCTTCCACACCATGAAGCTCGTGCGCTGCACGTCGGCCGGCTCCAGGAAGTACGTGTAGTACTTCTGCGGCCCGCCGTCGCCGTAGTCCTTGCGCGCCATCACGAACTTGCGGTTGCGCGTCTTGCCGGACCGGTCGGTCAGCGTCATCCGCACGACGGTCCTTCCGTCCTCGCCCGCGTAATACAGGTTCAGGTGCGCCTGCTTCATCAGCTCGTCGGCGTCGGGCGCCCCGGCGGCGCGGGCGGGCCCGGCGGACACGGCGGCCGCGGCGACGGCGGCCAGGGAGAGCGCGATCAGGGTCTTCATCGGGTGCTCCTTTCGGATCCGGTTCGTGGTCAGACGGAGGGAGCGGGCGCCTTCGCCGGTCCCGCCGGCGACTTGCCGGCCAGGAACCGCGGATCCAGGAACGACAGGATCGCGGGGAAGGCGATGAGCGTGGTCAGGCCGGAGATCAGCATGATCGCGAAGAAGAAGGCGCTGACCGTGATGTAGGGGACCAGGGTCGCGAAGAACATCGGGACGAAGCCGATGGCGATCACCAGGATGTTGCGCATGATCGCGTGCGACGGCGACTCGAAGATGACGTCCACCGCGGCGCGGAAGTCGCCGGTGGCCCGGTACGCCTCGCGCAACCGCTGCAGGAAGTGGATCGCGAAGTCGATGGACAGCCCCAGGGTGAGCGACGACAGCACGGCGATCGGCATGTCGTACGGCTTCCCGATGTACCCGATGAACGCGTACACCATCATGATGGTGGCGGTCAGCGGGACCATGGACAGGATCCCGAGGCGGACGGACCGGAACAGGAAGACCATCATGATCAGGACCGTCACGAAGCTGCCGGCAAGCGACTTGCCCATGCCGGCCACCATCTTCTGCTGCCACACCACGTTGATGTAGGGCAGGCCGGCCCAGCGCACGGCGACTCCCGGCATGGGGTTCGCGTCCGCGAATTCCTGCGCGGACCGCACCACGCTGAGCACGTCGCGGTTCTCGCCCTTGCGCATCTGCACCCAGACGACGGCGCGGTCGTACCCGGGCGTGATGAACTTGAACAGGTCCTGCGGGTCGCCGCCGGACATCTCGTACAGGAAGAGATCCTGCGCGATCTCCTCGCGGTTGTCCGGGAGGATCGCGAACTCCTCGCCGCCCTTCAGCTGCTCGGTCACCTTCTTGACGATGTCCGCGATGGACGTGGTGGCGCCGACGTTCGGGTGCCGGTCCAGGTGCTGCTGCAGGGACTCCACGTAGCGCATGACCTCGGGGTCCTTGAGCCGCTCGTCGCCCTCCGCCTCGATCTCGAGGTACGCCAGGTAC
Source organism: uncultured Gemmatimonadota bacterium (assembly GCA_964471155.1). Classification (GTDB taxonomy): domain Bacteria; phylum ARS69; class ARS69; order ARS69; family ARS69; genus CAYYFX01. Next base: position 3,460 of record CAYYFX010000121.1, read on the forward strand.
GTGCCGGCCAGGTGCGAGTTCATCACGTCGTCGGCCACGCGCAGCGGGTGCCCGGCCTTGAACCACTTCACCGGGTTGTCGTTCACCTCCACCCTGGTCAGGCCGATCGCCGCGAGCACGAGCACCGCGGCGCCGCCGATCGCGATGGGGAGCCGCCAGCGGAGCGAGAAGTCCCGGACGAAGTGCATGGAGCGGCGCATGACCTCGCCGCTCTCGTGCGCGGCGCCGAAGGACTCCAGCGACTTCCTCGGGATGAGCGCCGCGTACGACACGTTGAAGGTCACGGACAGGAGCCACGCGACCGCGATGCCGAAGGCCACGAACGCCCCGAACACCTGCACGGGCGGGATCGGGGTCATCGTGAGGGAGGCGAAGCCGACCACCGTCGTGAGCGACGTGAAGATCATGGGCAGGAACAGCTCGTCCATGGTCTCGCGGATGGTCGGGCGCATGTCGTGGTGCCGCGGGTAGCGCTCGTGGAACTCGGTGAGCATGTGGATCGAGTTCAGCACGGCGATGGGGATGAGGAAGATCGGGATCATGGAGCTCATGATGTGGACCGTGAAGCCCATCCCGATGAGGAGCCCCATGGTCCAGATCACGCTCATCACCGCCACGATCATGGGCGAGAGCACGAGCACGGGCTTGCGGAAGAAGAACAGCATGAGCAGGAAGATGATCAGGAACGCCGCGGGCGCGGAGACCGCCATCTGCTGGAACATGGCCAGGCCGAACGTGTCCTGCGCCAGCGGGATGCCGGCCAGGTGGTACTCCTCGTCGCCGCCGAGCCCGTCGACGACCGTGCGGATCTCCGCGGCCACCTTCGCGGCCACGTTCTTGGACTCCAGCGGGATGAAGAGGGCCATGGTCTGGCCGTCGTCGGAGGCCAGCTTGCCGCGGAGCACCGGGTTCTTCCGGATCTGCACCAGCACCCGCTGCGCATCCTCGGCGGTGGCTGGCGGCTCCTCCATGAGGGTGGACACGACCAGCGTGCCCTCCTCGTTCGTGCGGATGTCGTCCACCTCGGTCGGCGCGAGGATGTCGTACTCGATGACGCCGTCCATCCCGCGGATGGCCTCGGTCAGGGCGGCCACGCGCTCCAGCGTCTCCGGCCGGAACACGCCCGCCTCGCGGACGATGCCCACCACGAGGTAGTCGTACAGGCCGAAAGTCTCGGTCACCGCGCGGTGGTGCACGCGCACGGCCTCGTCGGCGGGCAGCATGTTCTCGGGATCCGTGTCGATGCGGATCTTCGGCATCTGCGCCGCGAAGATCGCGGTGAGCAGGACCGACACCCCGATCACCCACTTCGGGTGGTTCAGGGACAGGCCGACGAGGAGTCGCTTCATCGTTTCCTCCCGGGGAGGGGTTCGCGGTTCACTCCTGCCGGGGCCACAATGCAACGCACGGGCCAAACGGTCCAGGGGTTCCCGGCGGGTCCCGGGAGGCCTTTCCGGCGGTCTGAGGCGGAGTTGACGGCGCCCGGGCGGCGGGGTACGTTGCGGTGCGTTGCATGTGCATCACGTCGATGCGAAACGAAGTGTTGCGGGAGGAGCGATGCCGGAAGACGGAGCGGCCCTGGAACGGCCGGGCAGCCTCGAGGTCTGCATGGCCCAGAAGGCCAACATGGAGGCCATCTTCCACAGCGTGGCGGACGGGATCCTCACGCTGGACACGGAACTCAGGGTCGTCCACCTGAACCGGGCCGCTGCCGCCATGCTGCGGGCGGGTTCGGACGCGCTCGTGGGCCGGCCCATCGCCGAGATCCTCCGCGGCCATCTCTGGGACGTGGACGCCCTGCTCCGGGGAGCCCTGGCATCGGGGGAGAGCCTGGAGGCGCGGGAGAACCTGATCGGCGCGGGCGGCGGCCGGGAGATCCGCGTGCTGCTCAGCGCCAGCCGGCTGCAGGACCGGCAGGGCGGGCTCGGCGGCGCCGTCGTCGTGCTGCGGGACATCACGCACGAGCGGGAACTGGAGACGCGGCTCGGCCGGCGCGAGGGGCTGCACGCGCTCGTCGGCGGCAGCCACGCGATGCAGGAGCTGTACGCGCTGATCGAGGACGTGGCCCGCACGGACTCCACGGTGCTCATCCAGGGGGAGAGCGGCACGGGCAAGGAGCGCGTGGCGGACGCCATCCACCGGTCCAGCCCGCGCGCCGGCGCGCCCTTCGTGAAGGTGAACTGCTCGGCGCTCTCGGAGACCCTGCTGGAGAGCGAGCTCTTCGGGCACGTGCGGGGCGCCTTCACCGGCGCCCTGAACGACCGCGCCGGGCGCTTCGAGCTGGCGGATCGCGGCACCCTGCTGCTGGACGAGATCGGGGACCTGCCCGGAACGATCCAGGTGAAGCTGCTGCGCGTGCTGCAGGAGCGCGAGATCGAGCGCGTGGGCGACAACCGCGTGCGCAGGGTCGACGTGCGCATCCTGGCCGCCACGCACCGGCCGCTGCGCCGCCTCGTGGAGGTGGGGCGCTTCCGCGAGGACCTTTTCTAC
>CAYYFX010000121.1:5959-11186 GCA_964471155.1 uncultured Gemmatimonadota bacterium
AACGTGATCCCGGTCCGGATCCCGCCGCTGCGCGAGCACCGCGAGGACGTCCCGGCGCTGGTCACGCGGTTCCTCGGGGAGCTCGCGGACGTGACCGGCAAGCGGGTGCAGCGGGTGTCGCCGGACGCGATGCGCGTCCTCATGGACCATGCGTGGCCGGGCAACGTGCGCGAGCTGCGCAACGCGGTGGAGCACGCGCTGGTGAAGAGCCGCGGGCCCGTGCTCCTCGTGGAGGATCTCCCGCGGGAGATGCTGGAGATCGTCGCCGCGCCGGTTCCGCGCGCGGCGCGGCGCGGCGCGTCCGGCGAGCGCGCGCGCCTGCTGGACGCGCTCGAGCGCACGCGCTGGAACCGGACGGCCGCGGCGCGGCTCCTGGGGATCGACCGATCCACCCTGTGGCGCCGCATGCGCAAGCTGGACGTGAAGGGGGACGCGGCGTGACGCCGCCGGCCCTCTGCTATAGTCGCCGCTCCTGCCGTGGGGCGGTCCGGGACGAGGGGATGCGATGACCACTGGAATCCTCATCGCGGTCGGCGCGGCGCTCGGCCTGGCGGCCGGGTGGCTGCTCGCGACCGCGCGCGGCGCCCGCCACGCGGAGGCGGCGCGCCTCGAGGCGGCCGGCGCCGGCGCGCGGGACCGGGCGGCGCTGGACGCCGAGCGCGCGCGGCGCGCGGAGCTCGAGGCCGAGCTGAAGGCGGCGCGCGCGGCGGAGCTGGAGAGCCGCGCGCTCGCCGCGGCCCTGCGGGAGCGCGCCGAGGCGGCGGACCGGGTCGCCGGGGAGCAGAAGCGCTTCCTCGAGACGTCGCGGAAGGAGCTGGACGACTCCTTCCGCTCCCTCGCGTCCCTCGCCCTGCGCGACAACGCGGAGTCGTTCCTGAAGCTGGCCGAGTCGCGCTGGAGCACCACGCGCGAGCAGGCGGCCCGCGATCTGGAGGAGCGCCGCCGCGGCATCGAGACGCTGCTGGCGCCGCTGAAGGACACGCTGGGCCGGCTGGAGCAGCGCACCGGCGAGATCGAGCGCGCGCGCGAGGGCGCGTACAAGGGCCTGGAACGGGAGCTGGAGTCGATGCGGCGCGCGGCCGCGGCGCTGGAGGAGAAGACCACCACGCTCGCCTCCGCGCTGCGCGGGACGAAGACGCAGGGGCGCTGGGGCGAGCTGGCGCTGCGGAACGTGGTCGAGCTGGCCGGGATGTCCGAGCACGTGGACTTCACGGAACAGGAGGAGACCGCCGACGGCCGGCGCCCGGACATGATCGTGCGGCTGCCCGGCGGGCGGTTCGTGGCCGTGGACGCGAAGGTGTCGCTGAACGCGTACCTGGACGCGCAGGCGGCGCGCGGCGAGGACGAGCGGCTCCGCGCCCTGGACGCGCACACGGCGGCGATCCGCGCGCACGTGCGCACGCTGGCGGCGCGGGACTACGCCGGCGCGGTGGAGGGCGACCTGGATCTCGTCGTGCTCTTCCTCCCCGGCGACCCGTTCCTGGCCGCCGCGTTCGAGCGGGACCCGGACCTGCAGACCGAGGCGCTGCGCGCGAAGGTGATCATCGCCACGCCGGCCACGCTGTTCGCGCTGCTGCGCACGGTGGCGGTGTACTGGCAGCAGCGCGCGCTCGCCGAGAACGCGCAGCGCATCGCCGAGACGGCGCGGGACCTGTACGACCGCGCGGCGAACTTCGGCGCGCACCTGGACAGCGTGGGCAAGGGGCTGGAGGCGGCGGTGGAGGCGTTCAACCAGGCGGTCGGATCCTTCGAGCGCCGCTTCCTCCCGATGGGGCGGAAGCTGGAGGAGTTGAAGGCGGTCTCCTCGTCCGCGAAGGAGCTCGGCGCCCCGCGCGCGGTGGAGGACAAGCCGCGCCGCGTGGACACCGGGACCGGGGACGACCTGGCCGCCCTGCCGCTGTTCGAGCTCCCGGTGCCGGCCGGGAGCGGGGCCGGGGACGATCCCGGCTCGACGCGGCAGGACGGATCGTCCAGTCTGGAACCGGCTCCCGCGCCCGTCCCGGGCGCCACCGAGGAGGACTCTTGAACGGCAACCCGAGCGATCGCGCGCGGAATCTCGCGGTGTTCATCGACTTCGAGAACCTGGCGAGCGGATTCGAGAACCGGAAGGAAGTGGCATTCGACATCCGCCGCGTGCTGGACCGGCTGCTGGAGAAGGGCAAGGTCCTGGTGAAGGTGGCCTACTGCGACTGGAACCGCTTCCGCCAGTACACCACGCCCCTGCACGAGGCGGGCATCGAGCTGATCGAGATCCCGAAGCGCTCCATGACGGGCAAGAACTCCGCGGACATCCGGCTCGTCGTGGATGCCATGGACCTCTCCTACGGCAAGGAGCACATCGACACGTTCGCGATCGTGTCGGGGGACTCGGACTTCTCGCCCCTGGTCGGGAAGCTCAAGGAGAACGGGAAGTACGTGATCGGTCTCGGCATGCGCGAGAGCACGTCGCGGCTGCTGGCCGAGTCCTGCGACGAGTTCATCTACTACGAGGATCTCGCGGACGAGGACGAGGAGGAGGAGCTGCCCGAGGACACCGCCGCCGGCAAGGCGAAAGGCGTCCCCGCGGGCAAGGACGAGGTGTACCAGTTGCTGTTCGCCGCCGTGCGCGCGCTGCTGCGCGAGCAGGAGCTGATCCAGTCCTCCATGGTGAAGGACACGATGAAGCGCAAGCGGCCGTCGTTCAACGAGACGCGCTACGGGTACCGGAGCTTCAGCGACCTCCTGGAGGAGGCGCGCGATCTCGGCTTCCTCGAGCTCTCGGACGACCCGCGCAGCGGGACCTACCTCGTCACGAAGCTCAATACGGGCCGGCGGCGCCGCCGCCGCGGGGGGCGCGGGCGCGGGCGGGTGACGGCGGACGCGTGAGGGAGACCTTCCGTCCGTGGGTGAGGATCGAGCGCGGCGGCTTCCCGGAGTCCGTGGGCTCCGGGGCGCTGCTCGTCGTGGACGAGGACGGCCGCGTCCGCGCGTCGTGGGGGGATCCCGCGGCGGACGTCTTCCCGCGCTCCAGCGCGAAGCCGTTCCAGGCCCTGCCCCTGGTGGCGTCCGGCGCGGCGGACGCGCTCGGGCTGGACGCGCCGCTCGTCGCGCTCTGCGCCGCCTCGCACTCCGGCGAGCCGCGGCACGTGCAGGGCGTGGCCGCCGTCCTGCGGGCGGCGGGCGCGGACGAGTCGCTGCTGCACTGCGGGCCGCACCCGCCGTTGCACGCCCCGAGCGCGGCGGCGCTCGTGCGCGCGGGGGAGGAGCCGCGCCGCATCCACAACAACTGCTCCGGGAAGCACGCGGGGATGATCGCGGCGGCCACGCACCGCGGCGAGGATCCGGCGACGTACTGGCGTCCCGACCACCCGCTGCAGCGCGAGATCCGGCGGGCGCTCTCCGATCTGGCCGGCGTGGACGCGGTCGCCGTGGCGCACGCGGTGGACGGATGCGGGGTTCCCGCATGGCGGCTGCCGCTCGCGGGCGTCGCGCGGGCCGGGGCACGCCTCGCGTCGAAGCGCGGGGCGGCCGGGGAGTGGGCCGAAGCCGGCGCGCGGATCTTCGACGCGATGGCCGCGAATCCGGGAATGGTGGCCGGCACCGGGCGCTTCGACACCGTGCTCGGCGAGGCCACGGGCCGCACGCTGCTCACGAAGGGCGGCGCCGAGGGCTTCCAGCTCGTCGCGTGGCGCGAGCCGGACGGCGGCGGCGTGGCGCTCTGCGCGAAGTCCGCGGCGGGCGACGCGCGCACGGGCAACTTCGCCGTCGTGGAGACGCTGCACCGGCTCGGCGTGATCGGCGAGGACGCCCTGCCCGCGCTCGCGCGCTTCCACCGCGGGCCGCTGCGCAACCACGCCGGCGAGGACGTCGGGCGGATGGTCCCGCTGTTCGACGGGGATCTCGTGCCGTGACGGCGGTCGTGTCCGACCGCTCCGTCCCGGAGATCCGCGCGCGCTTCCCGGCGCTCGTCGGACCGACGGCGTTCCTGGAGAATGCCGGGGGATCGCAGCTCCCGGACACGGTGATCGAGCGCCTGCGCCGCTACCTCGCGGAGAGCTACGTGCAGCTCGGCGCGGGGTACGCGGAGGCGGACGCGGCGGACGCGGTGGTCGCCGGGGCGCACGACTTCGCCCGCGCGTTCCTCGGCGCCGGCGAGGACCCCGTGGCGCTGGGGCCATCGTCGTCCGTGCTGATCCGCCTGCTGGCCGACGCGTTCGGCGAGGTCCTGCCGCCGGGGGCGCGCATCGTCGTGGCCGAGGCCGGGCACGAGGCGAACGTCGGTCCGTGGATCGCGCTCGGACGGCGCGGTGCGCGCGTGGCGCTCTGGAAGGTGGACCCGGCCACCGGCGCGTCCGACCCGGACGAACTGGATCGTCTCCTGGCGGACGGCGCCGCGGTGCTGGCGCTGCCGCACGTGTCGAACCTGCTCGGCGCGATCGAGGATCTGCCCGGCACCGTGCGGCGCGCGCACGCGGCGGGCGCGCGCGTGGTGGCGGACGGCGTGGCGTTCGCACCGCACCGGCTGCCCGACGTGCGGGCGTGGGACGTGGACTTCTATGTCGTCTCCCTCTACAAGGTGTACGGCCCGCACCTGGCCGCGATGTACGGGAAACGCGAGGCCTTCGCGGCGCTCCCGGGTCCGAACCACTTCTTCGTCGCGCCGGAAGATCTGCCCTACAAGTTCGAGCTCGGCGGCGCGTCCCACGAGGCCTGCGCGGGCTGGCTCGGCACGCGCGACTACCTGTCGTGGCTCGGTGGCGGGCAGGACCGCGCGGGGCTCGTGCGCGCATTCGCGCGCATGGAGGCGCTCGAACGGCCGCTGCAGGAGAAGCTCGTGGCGGAACTGCGCGCGCTGCCCGGCGTGCGCATCGTCGGGCCCGCGCACGCGGAGTCCACGCGCGTGCCGACGGTGAGCTTCGTCGTCGACGGCGTGCCCTCGGCGCGCATCGCCGCCGCGGCGCACGCGGCCCGCGTCGGCATCCGCCACGGCAGCATGTACGCGTGGCGCCTGTGCGAGGCGATGGGCATCGATCCGCGGGACGGCGTCGTGCGGGCGAGTCTCGTCCACTACAACACGGCCGCGGAGATCGACCGGCTGGTCGCCGCCGTCCGGCCCGTGCTGGGCGGGGGCGGGGCTGCGGCCGCGGGGATGGGGCTGGGCTCGGGGTAGGCGGACGCCGGGCGGCCGTGGCGGCGGGCGTGGATCATCGCCGCGGGTGGCCGAGCGCCCGCCGAAGCGGACCCCACC
>CAYYFX010000122.1:0-10905 GCA_964471155.1 uncultured Gemmatimonadota bacterium
GGGACGCCGGCGCCGTTCCGCGGCCGATCGGCCGCGGCCCCATTGAAGCCGGACGGTGTTCTCCCTCCCGCCGGGGAGGCCGCGGCCTCATTGAAGCCGGCACTGCCCCTACGCTCCGGGCATCGAGCCCGTCCCGTTCCGCGGCCGATCGGCCGCGGCCTCATTGAAGCCGAGGACGATCAGCACGCGGTCCAGCGGACCACCCTCGTTCCGCGGCCGATCGGCCGCGGCCTCATTGAAGCACGACCGCACCCCCTGCCCGCCGCAGTCCGGGCACTCGTTCCGCGGCCGATCGGCCGCGGCCTCATTGAAGCCAGATGGCTCCGGACAGGTCGTCGACCACGTGCGGGCGTTCCGCGGCCGACCGGCCGCGGCGTCATTGCAGTGCCCTGGTCAGAGGGGTCGCGGCCGAGAGTCCTGACGGTCCACTGAGGACGTTGCGTACGGAACCCCCTAGCGCCCTTGATGAGTAGGTCATACGATACCAGCGGCCACGGGCGGACTAGCCCGCTTCCGGAGAAGTGAGATGGACGTTCGAGCGTTGAGACGAATGGTCACAGACGACGCTGCCCTCAGGAGGCGGCAGAGACTCCAGCCGGTGGGTGGGCCTGGCGACAAGATCTTTCCGCCGACCTACCCGGGAGAGGGGAGGAACGCACCGCCCCGGCACGTGTACGAGCGACGCCGGCTGGAAGGTCGTGAAGTGTGGTGCGTGCTCGTGGACAGCGTTCAATCACAGGCGAACCGACTTGAGGAGTGCCTCCGCGAAGCGGTTGATGACGGCGTGACGATCCCGCACGTCGTCGTCGACTTCGGCAGCGCCAACCTCACCGGCATCACCGTGATCACGTCGCTCGAAGCGCCCCATCGGATCTATGATGCCATCATGAGGGACAGCATGCTGAACGGGGAGCCGTTCATGCAGAGTCTGACCGGCAGACGCGTCGCAACGGCGCGCCCCGCCGACGCATCGGCACTCCTTGAAGTGTCTCCCACCTCGCTGCTGTTCGGTTCGTGGCACTCGACGGGCGAGGGAGGCGGGCTGGGGGCGAAGTTCGCCCGATGCCTGACGTCGGAAATCGTCGCGGTGGACGTGCCCGTGGACGTGATCACCTCCAGCCGCGACGGAGAGGCGACTCCCCGCACCGCGGGGCTGCGCACCGGAAGCCGTATCGATCCGCTGGGCATCCTGAGGCGGGTGGATGTTTACAAGGGTGAGGACGGATGGAACACGAGCCAAAGCGGCGCGGGAAAGAAGGCGAAGAAGGTGCGGCCATCGGAGATCAACCACGGGAACATCGCACCGACGGTCCAGTCTTTGGGGGTCACTTGCGACTATCTGGATCACACCTTCGTACTGACCTTCGCGGGCCTGCGTAGGCTCCGGTTCGGTACAGAGGAGCGGACGTCCGCCGGGCGAACCCTCCTCGCTGCGCTCGGACTGCTGGCACTCGCGGAGCAGGACGCGCGCGGGTACGCGTTGCGTTCCCGCTGCGAATTGGTCTGTGAGGGTCGCGCGCCGCTGGAACTCGTACGGCCCGACGGGACGACGGAGAGCGTGGGACTCGACCGAGCGTCGGCCCGCCGTCTGTACAACGATTCCGTCAAGGCGGCAGCAGATGCCGGGATCTCGTTGGCGATGGAGCCAGTGCGCCTGGAGCCGCAGGCGAAGCTTGTGGAGATCGTCCGCCAGAGTCAGGATCTCGCTCTATCGGGTGCCGGAGGGGATGGGCAAGACGGGGACAACGACTCGTGATGCTGGTCCTCGAAGTCGAGTTCCTCTCAGGGGTCTGCTTCGCCGCCACGGGGCCGGACTCCCAAACGTCGGACTGGCCGCCGCAGCCGGACCGCGTCTTCTCGGCCTTGGTCGCTGCATGGGCGGCTCGGGGTGAGGATGCTCTTGAGGCACGGTCGCTTGAGTGGCTCGAACGCCAGCCGCCTCCTCGTGTTGATGCATCCGATGCGGCACCCAGGACCGGGGCTGTTGCCTTCGTGCCACCGAACGACCCTCGCAGCGACAGAAGGGCGTCGGCGGCGGGCGTGATGCCGGCTTTCCGTCGGCGTCAACCCAGGTCGTTTCCGGCGGCGCGTCCCTGGAATGCCACGGTCCGATACTGCTGGCGTGATACAGAGCTGGATGAGGAGACGTTCTCGTCCCTGGGGTCTTTGGCCCGAGATACAGCCTACGTCGGCCACTCCGCGAGCCTCACGCGCTGCCGCTTCCTCCGCGCGGCTGGTGACACGGTGGAGGACCGCGGCTCTGGTAGCCCGCGGCGCCGCGTGTATCCGGGCCGCTTGGCCGAGCTTCGTAGGCAGTTCCAAGCGGGGCGTCGGCCGTCCCCCGGGGAGCCGGTGGCGGTGACCAGCGGGGCCGAAGCGAGCCGAGTCAACGCTTTCGGGCAGCGGTGGCTGCTCCTGGAGCACATTGCCGGGGAGATGCCTGACATCCGGGCGTGTGCCATCGTGGGCAAGGCAGTTCGAGACATCATCGTGGACGGGTATCGGCGAACCGGGTTGGGGCATCTGGCACCGGAGGTCGTGAGCGGCCTCACTTCCACCGGCGAGCCGAGCCGCGATCAGCACGTTGCGATCGTCCCGCTGCCCTTTGCTGGCGTTCCCTTCGCGGATGGGCAGGTCTTGGGGTTCGCGATCGTCCCTCCGGCCGGCAGTACCATTCTCGATGATCCCGGGTTCCGTCGGGCGCTCAGGTGCGTGGCTCCGCTGGATGCAGCACGAGGGCGGCGCACGCTGAGTGTCCGCGTGGAGCCGGCCTCTGATGGAGGTCGGGCCTTCGTGCCGGAGTTCTCGCTGTCCATCGATGCGCTACCGGCCCGCCGATCACTGGACCCGGGGCGCTACACGAGAGCCGCGAGGTCGTTTGCCACGGTCACGCCGATCGCACTCGACCGCCATCTGAAGGCATACGGTGCCGCCCAGGAGGGCGAGATCCACGACCAGGTTGCGCAGGCCTGTCTGAACATCGGTCTTCCGCGTCCCGAACTTGTCGTGGCGGACAAGCACTGTGCCCTGGAGGGTGCCCCGCCTGCGCGCTCTCCCGCGAAGGTGCCGGCGTGGATGGAGTGGCGCCGGCCCGGGCCTCTGAAGTCGCGGAGGCTGACCCATGCGGTTCTCCGCTTTGCCGAGGCAGTTCCCGGGCCCGTCATCCTGGGCGCGGGTCGATTCCTCGGGCTCGGTTTGTGCCTCCCCGTCGCACTCGCGGACCCGTCCGAACATGCTCACGATTGACGACTTCGACGGCTTCTTCCGTGCGGTTCATGCCGTGGACCCGTTCCCGTGGCAGCGGCGCCTGCTGAGGCACGTCGCTCAGGCTGGTTCCTGGCCAAGAGTGCTGGACCTTCCGACCGCGTCCGGCAAGACGGCGGCGATGGACGTTGCGCTGTTCCACTTGGCGCTCGACGCGGACAAGGCCGGAGTCCGGCGCGCCCCTGTCCGGATCGCGTTCGTCGTGGATCGCCGGCTTGTGGTGGACGACGCGTTCGCGCGCGCTGAACGGATCGCGCGGGCGCTCGAGGATGCGCGCGATGATACTCTCAGTCGCGTTGCGGGTGCACTTCGGCGGATGAGCGATGGGCCCGCTCTAATCACGCGCCGGCTCCGGGGCGGAGTCCCATGCGAGGATGACTGGGCGCGTAGCCCAACGCAGCCCGTGATTCTCTGTTCCACCGTAGACCAGGTGGGATCGCGGCTGTTGTTCCGGGGTTATGGCGTGTCCGATGCGATGAAGCCCGTGCACGCCGGATTGCTCGGATCCGACTGCCTGATCCTTCTGGATGAGGCGCACCTGGCTGCACCGTTCCGACAGACGCTCGACTGGGTCGAGACCTATCGCGGCCGCCCATGGCGGGAAGTCGAGGACGCCGCACCTTGGGGGGTGGCATTGCTCACTGCGACCCCGGGCGCGGATGTGGTCGACGCGTTCGGGTTGGATGATGATGACCGCGGTCACCCCGTACTACGGAGCCGCCTCGCGGCGCCGAAACCGACGCGCCTCGTCGTTGCGGGACACGCGCGGGGGGCGGGGACAGCCGTGAGGGGGAGCGAGAATGACACCGTTTCCGACGATTCGAGCGGTCGTGTTGAGGCGATTGTGGTCGAGACCAGGAAGGCGCTCGATCACTTCGCCGAGGCCTCTGATGGGAACGTCGCCATCGGCGTCGTGGTCAATCGGGTGGCCCGCGCGCGAGCGGTCCACGCTGGGCTTGTCAGCGAGCACCCTGAAGCGGATGTCCGTCTCATCATCGGCCCGGCGCGTCCGGTGGAGCGAGAGGGCGTGGCGCGGGACTTGGCACCGATCCGGACAGGCGTAGAGCGCAAGCTGGACAGGCCGCTTCTCCTGGTGGCGACGCAGTGCATCGAGGCTGGAGTCGACATCGACCTCGACGGGCTCATCACGGAGGCCGCTTCGCTTGACGCGCTCCGACAGAGGTTCGGCAGGCTGAATCGTGCGGGCCGGCCTGTCGCGACGTACGCGGCCGTCATCGTGGGGAAGGGCGAACTGTCTCCGAAGTATGAGGATCCCGTCTACGGGACGGCAATCTCCCACGCTTGGAGCCGGCTCGCCGCACATGCAGCGGCCAGCGACCAGAAGGGGATGGTGGACTTCGGTGTCAACGCGTTCAGCGTGCCCCTCGAAGCGCAGAGCCTGTCCCCGCATGACGATGCCCCGGTCCTGATGCCGGCCCATCTTGACCTCCTCGGTCAGACGTCGCCGCCGCCGATGGCGTCGCCCGAGGTGGGGGTGTTCCTGCATGGGGCGCGGCGAGAGCCTGATGCCGTCATGGTCGTTTGGCGCGCGGACGTCGAGGAGACCGATCCGGTTGAGGGCGTTCGACGGCTCCTGTTGCTGGCGCCACCCCGCGCCGCCGAGGCCATCGAGCTTCCGGTTTGGACCGTACGCCGGTGGCTGCTTCGTGTTCGCGGGAACGATCATCTTGCCGATACAGCGAGCTCCGCGCCGGACGAAGCCGATGAACGACGTGGCGACGGCCAGCGGGTGTTCCGCTGGAAGGGAGACGACGACGGTTCGTGCTGGGTGAGGCCACGGGAGATCCGGCCCGGCGACATGATTGTGGTGCCGGCGAGCTTCGGTGGCGTGGATGAGTTCGGCTGGGACCCCGAACACACGGGATCGGCGAAAGACGTAGGGGCGGCGGCCGCGCGCCCGTTTGCCGATCGCCGTCTGGCGATTCGGATCGCACCCGGCCTCGTGGGGGATCTCTCCGCGGAGTCCCTGGCGGAAGCACTTCGTGGAGCGGAGTCGCTGCGTCGGTGGGCCGAATTCAGGCCTGTACTCATGGACCTCGACCTTCCGGAGGAGGTACGGTCCGACGTCCTGTTGTTGGATCATGCACGTGGACGTCCCCCGCTTGTTTGTGCGGATGTGTACCCTCCGGATGCGGAGGGAGGCACTCGTGGCGTGGTTCTCCTCGCACCGCTCGGAGTGGAGGTACAAACCGCAGCGGAGAGTCACATCGGTGCTACCGAGGATGACTTGGCCGGTTCCCTTTCCGGCTCTCCGGTTGGCTTGACGCAGCACTGTGCCGATGTCGCCGTGATGGCAGAGGCGTATGCGGATCGGTTGAGCCTGCCCGTGGCGCGCCGGACGGATCTGAAGGTCGCGGGATGGCTCCATGACGCCGGCAAGGTGGACGCCCGCTTCCAGGCTTGGTTGCACTTCGAAGACCCGCTTGGCCCGGACTTGGCTGAGCCGGATCACGTGCTGGCCAAGTCGGGACGCGCGCTGCCGCGAAGGGCGCACAAGATCGCTGGGCTCCCGCATCACTGGCGGCACGAGGCGCTCTCCGTGAGGCTGGCGCCGCTGACACGGATGTTCGCGGAGACGTGCGACGCGGAGCTGGTGCTCTGGCTGATCGGCTCCCATCACGGGCGGGGCAGGCCGTTCTTCCCGCACGACGATCCGGCTGATGCGTCGGCTCGGGAGTTGCCACAGGTGCTGGGTTTGCCGGATCAACTGGCTCCCGGCCCGGGCCCGCAGACCCTGGCCTACGACTGGAACGGTGCCGACTGGCCAAGCCTCTACGCCCGGCTGGTGGGACGCTACGGCCTCTGGGAACTCGCCCGCATGGAGGCGATCCTGAGGCTCGCCGACCATCGGGCGTCCGAGGTGGAAGCGGTGGAGCGAAGCAGGTCATGAGCGCTCCCGGGGGCCATAGGCTCGAGGGTCTTGAACCGGACAATCTGCTCGCATTCCTTGCCCTGCTCGGGCTACTCCGGGCGCTGGAGGCTGCGGATCGCGACACCGACAAGCCCGAGCGGCTGCTTCCAAGGGCTGCCTGGGATCTGTCTCGTTCTCCGTTGCGCCCCATCTTGGCGGTCGGAGGATCTGCCACGGTGGAGCAAATCGCGACGGCTGCAGCGCGGGGGACGGACATGCTGGCTGCCGACCACGACTTCAGCGGCAGGCGAGACTTGGACTACACCGTGGAGGAGTCGCGGGAGTTCTTGGCCCGGGAGGCCGCTCAGGCCAGCGCGGCCTCGCGCTCGCGCGCGGACCTGCTCGCCGCCCTCGTGACGGATGGGGCCGTCAAGGACGAGAAGACGGGGGTCGTTCAGCAGACGCCGCTATGCCTGCTCTTCGGGCAGGGCCACCAGCACTTCCTCGAGCGGCTTGGCGACGTGCCCCGCATGTCCGCGCCGGCTCCTCGAGGGAGAGGCAAGCACAAGACTGTGATCACGGATGCGGAGTGCCTTGGCGAGGCGCTGTTTCGTCCATGGCGGCGCGTTGATGCCACGCCCTCGTTCCGATGGGATCCGCACGAGGATGTCCGCTATGCCCTGATGGCGGGTGATCCGACCGATCCTGCGTACAAGACGGGGACCCAGCATGGCGCGAACCGCTTGGCCACGATCGGTCTCGCGGTGCTGACGGTCGTGCCGGCTAGGCGACGCGGCCGGGTACGGGCGGCCGTGGTGGGCGGAGAGTTCAGCGACGGGTTCTCGTTCGCGTGGCCCGTTTGGCGGGATCCCGCCTCTCTCGTCGCCATTCGCGGAATGCTCGCTCACCCCGGGCTGCGGAAGCCGTCGGGGCTCAAGCACCTCGGCGTCCAGCATGTGTACGTGGCGCGACGCATCTCGGTGGGCAAGTTCATGAACATGTCCCGTGGGATGCCGCTCGGGACGTAGGGGGAACGCCGGGCACTGGTGCCGAACGCGGAGCCAACCGGCCCCGCGACGGCCAGGGAGGCCCTGCGCCCGTCCGGTAGGTGGCAGGTCCCCTGGAGCGGATGGCCCCCTGCAAGGGGGAAGATCGCTCCGCTCTCCTCCTCCACCCCCGGTCGATCCCGTCTCAAGACCTCCCCTCCATCGGCCGATCCCGGGATGAGCCGGGGCCGCGTGGGCGTCGGCGCGCACACGGAACCGCCCCCGCTTCCGCGCCGGGCCCACCCCGGAGGAGTCCGTTGCCCGAACTCGACACCATGCGGAAGGCGTCGGACCTGCTCCAGAAGGGGCGGTACGACGACGCGATCGCCGAGTACCGCGCTGTCCTCGAGGGCTCCCGCAAGAAGAACCCGGCCATCCTGAACCTGATCGGCGACCTGCACACGAAGCAGGGCCGCACCGAGAAGGCGTTCGAGGCCTATCTGGAAGCGTGCCGCCTCTACGCGGAGGAAGGCCTCTTCCACAACGGCATCGCGGTGGGGAAGAAGATCCTCCGGATGGACCGGGACCAGACCGAGGTCTACGGGATCCTCGGCAACCTGTACGCGCGCCAGGGCCTGGGCGGCGACTGCGTGAAGTTCCTGCGCGAGTTCTCGCGCCGCAAGGAGGAGGCCGGCGAGTACCCGATGGCGCTGGCCGCGTTCGCCGAGGCGTGCGAGATCCTCAAGGCGTTCCCCGAAGTGCACATGCACTACGGCGAGATGCTGGAGAAGGTGGATCGCAAGGACGACGCGGCCGCCTGCTTCCGCGACGCCGCGCAGGCGTGGGCGGACCGCGGGCTCACGGATCGCGCGCAGGAGTGCGAGCGCCGCGCCGCCGGGCTGTCGGGCGAGGCGCCCGCCGACGCGCCGCCGAGCATGACCGAGATCATGTCGCTGCGCACCCTGGACGACGCGCCCTCGAAGGTGCGGGAGGGAGGCGCGTCCGAGAGCCGCGACAGGTTTTGGGGACGCATCGAGCAGCCGAACGGCCTCGACATCGACGGCCCCTCCAAGCCGCTCAAGTCCGCGATCCCGTGGGCGCGCTACGACCCCCGGTCCAACCCCAAGCTCCCGCCCCCGCCGCCGCTTCCGCCGCGCCGCAAGAAGGCGCAGCCGTCGCTGACGAAGGACGCCCTCTTCGCGGAGCCGAAGGGGCTGGATGCCGGGCTGACTCTGGACATGCCGAAGGTGCCCGCGAGGCCCGCGGCCGCGCCGCCGGCCGCCGCCGCGCCGCCGCCGGCCGCAGCGCCCGCGCCGTCCGACGGGCTGGAGCTCACGACGGACTTCGGGGCCGGTCCCACGTCCGTCCTCCCGGAGGCGGAGCCGCCGGCCGCGGACCTTTCGTCCCTGCCGGGCATCGTGATGCCGCCGGCCGCGGGCTCGCCCGCGTTCGACGGGCACTCCGCCGTGGAGGACGAGCCGCCCGGACTCGATTCCGACGCGCACGAGCCGGCCACGCACGAGCCGGCCGCGACGACGCCGATCGAGGCCGCGTTCGATGCGGCGTTCGCGACGCCCGCCGACACGGAGCCCGAGGCCGCCGCGGCGCCCGCGTCCGACGGCTACTCCGTCGAGGTGGAGCCCGCCGCCGTCGAGGACGACGAGCTGGCCGCGTTCTTCGAGCACGCCGCGCACGAGCCGCAGATGGAGGCGCAGGCCGTCGTCATCGGCGACGACCTCGGCCTCATCGAGGGCGGCGACGTCTCCGAGGTGATCGCCGACTTCGTGGCCGCCACGAGCGAGATCCTGGACCTGGACGATCACCAGGCGCACTACGACCTGGGCACCACGTTCATGGAGATGGAGCTCTTCGAGGAGGCGGCGACCGAGTTCGAGGTGGCCGCGCGCGGCGAGGACTTCGCGCTGCCGAGCCAGGAGATGCTGGGCTACTGCTTCCTGCGCAAGGGCCAGATCGAGCTGGCCATCCGCGAGCTGGAGAAGGGGCTCTCGCTCCCGATCCCGGACGAGCGCATGAAGCTCGGGCTCCACTACAACCTGGGCATCGCGTGCAGCGTGCTGGACCGCGACGAGGACGCGATCGGGCACTTCCGCCGCATCCTGGAACTGGACCCGGACTTCCGGGACACGCAGGACCGCCTCGACCGCCTGGTCCAGTCCGGCTAGGTCCCAGGGACGCGGCGAGGGGGGCCAGGTGCGCGGCTCCGAGCGCACGCGAGCGCCAAGCGCCAGCCTCAGGTGCCGCCGCCAAGTGACGGCCTCTGCCGGTACTTCGCCGTCCAGCGTCGCGGATACCTGCGCCCGCACAACCCTCGCCGCCTGCCAGGAGATCCACACTCTCAAAGCTGATATTTGTCATCTTTGAGAGACTATTATTGAATCGACTGTCGGCTTCGCTCTACTGCTCAAGCGCGGGGCAAGACACAGCCGACGAAAGAGCGTCTGCGTCCTGCCTGCCGCACTTGGGAGGAGGATCGCAATGCTACGCAAGCAAAGCGAGCTAAGAGGACGGGATCGACGCTGGGCGCACTCCGGGAGGTGGCTCCCCGCCGCGCTCGCCTCTGCCGCGTTGGTCGCGCTGAACGAGTCCGGAACCGCGAATGCGAGCTGGCTGTGGACTCCCCGCACCCAGTTGAGCCACGTGTCATCTCCTGACTCGGGCTCCACGGTCGACTGGGCGCACGAGGGCCGGACGGGAGACACGCTCGCGCACTTCACCGTCCGGGTGTGGGACGGTGCAGACCCGAACTTCGACGGCCGGGGCTACTACCTGCGGCTCGGCACCGATTCGACGTGGGGGTCAGCATGGGAGCACCGCGAACCGGTCACGTACCGGGGCAACGATGCGTCCTCGACCGACCATCACATTCTCGAGGACAGCAGCGGCGACATCCACCTAGTCTCGGAAGTCCGACCATACCCGGGGATGGGAACCCGGATCATGATCGGCTACAAGCATCGTGACGGGGCGCACTGGTCCGCCGATTCCCTCGCGTTCCTCGTGAACGAGTCAGATACTAGCTGTACGAGCCCGAATATGTTCCTGCAGGAGGCGGACGGCGATACCCTGCACGTGACGTTCCGACACGGGCCGGACATCGCTCCGTACATGAAGTACACGCGCAAGGCGCTGAGCGATGCAGAGGACGCCTGGGACGCGGAGTCCTTTGTCACGAGCAAGTTCGGGTCAGGTGCAGTGTTCGTGGACGACTCGGGTCAGGCTCACTTCTTCGGGCAGCGAGCAGTCGGGGACACGAGCTACGTGTACCACCTCCGCGGGAGCTATCCAGGCCCCGGCGGCAACTGGAGCCTCACGGAGACTTCGTGGAAGTACGCTCTCCCCACGGCGCCGCCATTGATGGCGGGGTCCGAGGCGGGCGAGGACGGCGGTGTGAGCACGCTTACGAACGGGGCCTACCTCTACGCGACGTGGCATGGGTGGGTGGGCGATGACCGGGTTCCAGAAGTGTTCGTCGGTCGGATGGACTTCGCCACCTACAGCTGGGACACGCTTCGCGTTTCGCCGACGGACGGCATCCCGTCGCGTCGCCCACGTCTCGTCGCGACCGGGGACACGCCGCCCCGGTTCCACCTGACGTTCCACGAGCCGCTGCCCGCCCGCGATCTCGAGACCTGGACGGCGGCGGACACGACGCGAATCTGGCATGTGTACAACACGGGCGATCCGATGGACGCCGCGGACTGGTCCCGGCCCACGGAGATCGCCCGGGAGCGCCGCACCACGTCCCAGTGGCCCATCTTCGTG
>CAYYFX010000123.1:0-10801 GCA_964471155.1 uncultured Gemmatimonadota bacterium
CCCGCCGAAGCGGACCCCACCGGGCCGCGACCGCAACCGCCCCGCCCGCTCCGCCCGCCGCGGCCGCCGACCCCGCGCGGCTACCGCAGCAGCCGGATCGTCCCCGTCGCCGCGCCGCGCGCGCCCGCGGCGCGGAGCAGGTAGACGCCCGCCGGCACCGGCCGGGCCGCGTCGTCGCGACCGTCCCAGACCAGGCCGCCGCCCGGGAGCGGGCCGTCGTGCAGGCGGCGCACGCGGCGTCCGGCGACCGTGAACACGTCGATGCGCGCGGCGTCGCCGAGCCCGGCCGGTTCGACGACCGCGGTGCCGCCGGGCGGAACGGGGTTCGGTCGCACGAGCAGGGTCGCGCCGGCCCGCGGCGCGTTGACCTCCGGCACGCCCGACGGCGGCTGGTTGAAGAAGACGAAGAGCGAGTCGGCGAGCTCGTCGACGACGGAGAGGTCGAGGTCGCCGTCGCCGTCGAGGTCGTGGGCCCAGGTGTAGGAGCCGGAGCGGCGCACGCCGAGCGTGGCGTCCAGCGAGAGCAGGCCGTTGCCGGGATTGCGGTACACGCCCACGGTCCCGGCGGAGAAGTTCGACGAGGTGACGTCCTGGTCGCCGTCGCCGTCCAGGTCGGCCACGAACACGCCGAGCGGGAAGGAGCCGGTGACCGCGCCGAAGCGCGTGGGGAAGCCGCCGGCCTCGTTGAACAGGACCTGCACGCGGTTCCCGAAGGACGCCACGGTGACGAGGTCGAAGTCGCCGTCGCCGTCGAGGTCGTTGCCGTTCAGGCACCACGGACCGTCGCCGGTCCGGTAGCGCCCGCTCGTGACGAACGTGCCGCCGCCCGCGTTCCGCAGCACGGCGAGCGAGTCCGCGTTCTGGCACGCGACCGCGATGTCCATCCGGCCGTCGAGGTCGAAGTCCCCGGTGCGGATGGCGAACGGGCCGTCCGGCACGTCCGTGTAGGGCGCCTGCTGGACGAAGACCCCGTTGCCCGCGTTCAGGTACAGGTGCACGGCGTCCGTGCCGTACGACGTGACGCAGAGGTCCACGTCGTTGTCCCCGTCGAAGTCGCCGCCCTGTACCTGACGCGTGGTCAGCCCGGCGGGATACGCGGCGGACGTCGGGAAGGCGCCCGCGCCGTCGTTGAACGAGACCGTCATGGTGGACGACGCGATGTCCGCCGTCGCGAGGTCGATGTCGCCGTCGTTGTCGAAATCCTCGCCGTAGCACGACGACGGGGTGTTGCCCACGCCGTACTCCGCGCGCGATCCGAGGATGCCGCCGCCCTGGTTCAGCCACACCGAGAAGTCGTCCGTGCCCTCGTTGGGCGCCGCGACGTCGGGCCGGCCGTCCCCGTCCAGGTCGCCGCCGTAGATGAAGTACGGCACGTCCGCGGCGCCGTACGCCACGCGGTCGCTCCAGGAGGCCGGGGACGCGCCCGACGCGATCGTGAACGCGAACACGTGCCCGTCCTCGAGCGTGGCGGAGCCGTCGCCGACGTCGCTGCGCAGGTTCACGTGCACGAGCTCGCCGGGGAGCCACGCGCCGCCGACGTCGATCGTCATCGTGTTCCCGGCCACCTGCGTGCCCACGGCGTGCGGTCCCGACATGCTGCCGGCGACGCGCACCGCTCCCGGAGCGGGCGCGGCGGGAGCGCCGTCGAACGAGACCGAGAGCTGCGTGGTGGACGCCGGCACGTGCAGCGCGTACGGGGCGGGCGCCGTCGAGACGACCTCGAAGGCGCGGGTCGTCGGAGCGGCGAGCGGCAGGGTCAGGACGACGGCCAGCGCGGGGCGGCGCATGCGAGCCTCCGGGGTTGCGGGTCCCGCGAGGATAGCCCAGGACCTCCCGGCTCCGCCCGCCCCGCGGCCCCCTCTTTACACGAGGGGACGCGGGATGCGGGGAGCGGCGCCGCCGGCGGCCTACAGCTGGCGGATCTTCACCCGGTCGGTGAGCGTCTCGAGACCGTGGACGTACTTGGACAGCGCCGGATCCTTGCGCCGCTCGAGGTCGGCGCGCGCCGCCTCGGCCAGGTCGAAGAACTGCTCGTCGCAGTCCTGGTAGATCTTGTAGACCCCCTCGAGGTTCCGCTCCCCGGGGTTGAGGAACTGCAGGAGGATCTTCAGCGAGCGGACGAGGTGCTCGGAGCGCTTGAAGCCCCCGGGGACCGCGCGCGGCGTGCGCCGCCGGCTGTACATGTGCTTCCGCGGGCCGATGTCGCCCGGGCCCCGGAAATTCTTGATGAACATCAGCCAGTTCTCGATGAGCCACAGGATGCTGTCGTAGGTGAAGCCGTCCGGGCGGGTCTTGATGCCGAACAGGATCTGGTTGATGTAGTGCTTCGCGTAGTCCAGGCGTTGCGCGTTCGGAAGGTCCGGGTAGACCGTGTAGCCCTTGGGCAGTGGCTGCGACATGACGGGGATCTCCTGGTTCGGGGTGCCGGGGCCGGCGCGGCCGGATGTCCGGGTGCCACACCTGTTGCCCCCGAATACGACCGGGCGGGCCCGCCCGAACACGCGCCGGTCGCGCCCGGGCGGCGCGAACCGGCGAGGCGGCCCGCGGGCCCCGCCGGCGGGCCGCCGACGGCTCCCGCACCCCGTGCTATGCTCCCCGCCCTTCCGGAGGGAGCCCATGCACGACGCCATCCTGCCCGACCTGTTCAACGGCGCGAAGACGAAGATCCTCATGCTCATCTTCGACGGGCTGGGCGGGCTGCCCCACGCGGAGAGCGGGCGCACCGAGCTGGAGACGGCGCGCACGCCGAACCTGGACCGCTGGGCCGCGGAGGGCGCCACCGGGCTCGTGGATCCCGTCGGCGCCGGCATCACGCCGGGCTCCGGCCCCGCGCACCTCGCGCTCTTCGGCTACGACCCGGTCGGCGAGAACGTCGGGCGCGGGGTGCTCTCGGCGCTCGGCGCCGGGCTGGAGATGACGGACCGGGACCTCGCCGCGCGCATCAACTTCGCCACCCGCGATGCCGCCGGCAACATCACGGACCGGCGCGCCGGGCGCATCTCCTCCGCCGAGGGGAAGCGCGTGGTGGCCCGCCTCGTCGAGGGGATCCGCATCCCCGGCGTGGAGGTCACGCTCCGCGCGGAGAAGGAGCACCGCGCGGTCGTCGTCTTCCGGGGCGACGGGCTGTCGGACGAGATCGAGGACACCGACCCGCAGGCCACCGGGATCCCCGCGCGCGAGCCGGCCCCGCGCGCGGACACCGCGGCGGCGAGGCGGGCGTCCGGGATCGTGGCCTCCTTCCTGGAGCAGGCGCGCCGGATCCTCGCCGACGAGAAGGCGGCGAACGAGGTGCTGCTCCGCGGTTTCGCGGGCTGGCGGCCGCCCCCGTCCTTCCGCGCCAAGTTCAATCTCCGCGCCTCCGCGATCGCCATGTACCCCATGTACCGCGGTCTCGCCCGTCTCGTGGGCATGAACGTGCTGCCGGAGATGCCGTCCATCGAGGCCGAGTTCGACGCGCTGCCCGGCGCGCTGGCCGAGTCGGACTTCGTGTACCTGCACATCAAGCAGACGGACTCCGCGGGCGAGGACGGGGACTTCGCCCGCAAGGTGGCCGTGATCGAGCAGGTGGACGCGCTGCTGCCGAAGGTGGAGGCGGCGGCGCCCGACGTGATCCTCGTGACCGGGGACCATTCCACGCCGTCGCTCATGAAGGCGCACTCGTACCACCCGGTGCCGCTCCTGATCCGCGGCGGCACGGTGTACGTGGACGAGGGCCGCGAGTTCGGCGAGACCGCGTGCCGGCGCGGGGCGCTCGGCCGCTTCCCGTCGCGGGACCTGATGCCGCTCGCGCTCGCGGTGGCCGGCCGCCTCAACAAGTTCGGGGCGTGACGGGGGCGTGGCCGCGCCGCCGCCGTCGCCGCCCTCGCGTCTCGCGCTGCTCGCCCGCGGCGCCGTCGCGGGGGCGCTCGTGGCGGGAGCCTTCCCGCCGCTGAAGGCCTGGCCGCTCGCGCTCGTGGGGCTCGTGCCGCTGCTGCACGCCCTGGAGTCGCTCGCCGAGGCCGCGCGGCGCGGCGCCCCCGGGTGCGTGAGCCGCGGCTTCGCGGCCGGGTTCGGGACCGGGCTCGCCCTGTACCTGGCGCTCCTCTGGTGGATCGTCCTCCTAGACGCGCCGGCGCTCACGATCCCGTGGGTCCGCTACCCGGGAACGCTCGCGATCGTGTCGTTCCTGGCGCTGTACGCGGGCGGCTTCGGCGCGACCTACGTCCTCCTGCGCGCGCGCACCCGGATCCCGGCGTGGCTGGCCGCCGGCGCCGCGTGGACGGCGTTCGAGATGCTGCGCGGGACGGGCGAGCTCGGCTTCCCGTGGGGCACGCTCGGGTACGCCGCGGTGCCGTTCCTGCCCGCGCTGCAGATCGCGGCGGCGGCGGGGATCACGGGGCTCACGTTCTGGATCGCCGCCGCGAACGCGCTCCTCCTGCCGCTGTTCGCGCGGGGCACGCGGACCGCGGGCGCCGCCGCGGCCGCCGCGCTGGTCGTGGCCGGGCCGCCGGCGGTGGGCGCGCTCCGGCTCGCCCGCGCCGGGGAGCCGCCGCCGTCCGTGCGCGTGGCCCTGGTGCAGCCGAGCGTCCCCAACGTCGAGAAGTGGGCGCCGGAGAGCCGCGCGGAGATCTTCGCGACGCTGGCCGGGCTGTCCCGCGAGGGCGTGGCCGCGGGGGCGCGGCTCGTGGTGTGGCCGGAGACCGCGGCGCCGTGCTACCTGCTCAAGGACCGGGAGTGGCGGCCCTGGGTCGAGGCCCTCGTGGCGGAGCTGGGCGTGCCGCTCTTCGCCGGCGTCCCGGACTACGAGATCGTCACCGAGGACGCGCAGCGCCGCGTCGTCTACTCGAACACCGGCGCCCTGTTCGACTCCACGGGCGCCCTGGCCGGCCGGATGGACAAGATCCGCCTGGTCCCGTTCGGCGAGCGCATCCCGTTCTCGCAGTGGGTGCCGTTCCTGGCGCGGCTGGACTTCGGGGAGGCGGACTTCCGCCCCGGCGAGGGTCCCGTGCTGTTCGAGGCGGCGGGCGCCACGTTCGGCAACCTGGTGTGCTTCGAGGCCACCTACCCGGACCTGGTCCGCACCTACGCGAACCTCGGCGCGGAGATGCTGGTCAACATCACGAACGACTCCTGGTTCGGCGCCGGCTCCGGCGCGGAGCAGCACAAGGACATGGCCGTGGTGCGCTGCGTGGAGACCGGCTGCGGGATGGCGCGCTGCGCGAACTCCGGGATCTCCGCGGGCGTGGACGGGTTCGGGCGCACGACCGGGGAGACCGCGCTGTTCTCGCCGGCGGTGGCCGTCGTGGACGTGCCCCTCCGGCGGGGGCGCACGCCGTACTGCCGGATCGGCGACTGGGTGGGCGCGGCGTCCGTCGCCTCCGTGCTGGCGTTCGCGCTGGCGGGGTTCGCGCGGCGGCGCAGGTAGGGTAAGGTGTTCGCGGCACTCGGGGAGGGCCTGGGCATGTCGGACGGCCGGACGTGGTCGCTGCAGGACAGCATCGATCTCTACCACATCCATGACTGGGGCGCCGGCTACTTCCGCGTGGGGAAGGGCGGCACGGTCGAGGTCACGCCGCGCGGGCCCGACGGCCCGGCGGTGGACCTGGAGCACCTCGTGGAGCAGCTGCTCGCGCGCGGTCTCGGGCTCCCGCTGCTGCTCCGCTTCCCGGACATCATCGGCAGCCGCATCCGCTCGCTCACCGGCGCGTTCGCCAAGGCCATCGCGGAGGAGGGCTACGCCGGCAAGTACCACTGCGTGTACCCGATCAAGGTGAACCAGCAGCGCCGCGTGGTGGAGGCGGTGCTGGAGCACGGGGCCTCCGTGGAGCTCGGCCTGGAGGCGGGATCGAAGCCGGAGGTGCTGGCCGCGCTGGCGCTGGCGGACCGCGCCGGCTCGCTGCTCATCCTGAACGGCTACAAGGACGCCGAGTTCATCGAGACCGCGCTGCTCGCGCGCAAGCTGGGCCGCGACGCGATCATCGTGATCGATCGGTACCGCGAGCTGGACACGATCCTGAAGGTGGCGGACCGGCTGGGCATCAAGCCGCGGCTGGGCGTGCGCGCGCGGCTGGACGCCCGGGCCGAGGGGAAGTGGACGGAGTCCTCCGGCCTGGGCTCGAAGTTCGGGCTGCACCCCGAGGAGCTGGTGGCCGTGGTGCGGCGGCTCGAGGCGCGCGGCATGCTGGACTCGCTGGTGCTCGTGCACTTCCACGTGGGCAGCCAGATCACGGGCATCGCCGGGCTGAAGGACGCGGTGCAGGAGGGCGCGCGCATCTTCGTGGAGCTGCGCCTGCTCGGCGCGCCGCTGAAGTACCTCGACGTGGGCGGCGGGCTGGGCGTGGACTACGACGGCTCCCAGTCCACGAACGACTCCTCCACGAACTACGACCTGCAGGAGTACGCGAACAACGTCGTGTTCCACATCCGCGAGATGTGCGACGAGAAGGACGTGCCGCACCCGGACATCGTGAGCGAGTCCGGGCGCGCGCTCACCGCGCACCACTCCGTGCTCGTGCTGGACCTGCCGGACATGGACTCCGGGCTGCCGCGCACGGCGCCGGAGCCGATCCGCGAGGAGGAGCACCGCGCGCTGCACGCGCTGTACGAGTCCTGGAAGCGGGCGACCGCGGACAACGTGCTGGAGTGCTGGCACGACGCGAACCACGCGCGCGAGGAGGCCATCACGCTGTTCAGTCTGGGCGTGCTGGACCTGGCGGGGCGCGCGCGCGCCGACCAGCTGTACCGCGCGTGCTGCGCGCGGATCCTGGACTTCATCCGGGGCGTCCCGCGCGACGAGCTGCCGGACGAGCTGGCGGATCTGGAGCGCAGCTTCTGCGACATCTACTTCGGCAACTTCTCCATCTTCCAGTCCGCGCCGGACCACTGGGCCGTGGACCAGCTGTTCCCGATCATGCCCATCCATCGGCTGGACGAGGAGCCCACGCGGCGCGCCGTGATCGCGGACCTCACCTGCGACTCGGACGGCGTGATCGACCGCTTCATCGGCATCCCGGAGGAGCGGCGCGTGCTGCCGCTGCACCGGCTGAACGGGAAGCCGTACTACCTGGGGATCTTCCTGCTCGGCGCGTACCAGGAGATCCTGGGCGACCTGCACAACCTGCTCGGGGACACGGACGCGGTGCACGTCTCCCTGGATGCGGAGGGGAAGCCGGTGCTCACGGACATCGTGGAGCACGACACGGTGACGGACGTGCTGCAGTACGTCGGCTACGACCGCAAGGACCTGCTCGCGCGCATCCGCCGCGCCGTGGAGGCCGCGCTGCAGGGCGGCCACATGGGGCTGGAGGAGTCCAAGCTGTTCCTGCGCGACTACGAGAGCGGGCTCTCCGGCACCACGTACCTCGAGGAGGAGGAGCCCGGGGACGAGGCGACCAACGGGGCCGACGCCTCCGCGCCCGCGGCGCGCATGACCGACGCCTCCGGCTGACCGCGCCGCGTCGCCGCCCGCCGGCCCGCGTTGACCCTGCCGGAGCGCGGTGCTATCGTGCCCGCTTTCCACCCAGCCTCCGCGAACGTCCGACCGGGTGCCCTGAGTTGCGATTCGCGTTCCACCGGGATCTCGCGCTGGGCCGGTACATCCCTTTGGATACGCCCGTGCACCGGCTGGACCCGCGCGCCAAGCTCGTGGCGTTTCTCGCGCTCCTCGTCGCCCTGTTCGCGGCGGCGCCGCGCGGGCGCACGCTCGTGGCCGCGGCCATCGCGGGCATCGCCGTGTTCGCGCGGCTCCCGGTGCACCGGATCGGCGGCGGGCTGCGCGCGCTCGGTTGGATCCTCGCGCTGACCGCGGCGTACCATCTCGTGCGGCTCGGCGCGGTGGGCGGGGACTGGACCGCGGCGGGCGCCGTCGCCGGCGGCGCGGTCCTGCAGCTCGCGGGGATGCTGCTGCTCGCGGCCGTGCTGACGCATGCCACCGAGCCGGTGGCGCTGACGGACGGGCTCGCCGCCCTGTTCGGCTTCCTGGAGAGGTTCCGGGTGCCGGTGCGGGACCTCGCGCTCGTGCTGATGCTGGCGCTCCGGTTCCTGCCCACGGTCCTGGAGGAGGCGCAGCGGATCGTGTGGGCGCAGAAGGCGCGCGGCGCCCGGTTCACCGGGGGCCCGCTGGAGCGGGGCCGGCGGCTGCTGCCGCTCGCGGTGCCGCTCGTGGCCGGCTGCCTCCGGCGGGCGGACACGCTGGCTTTCGCGATGGAGGCCCGCGGGTTCTCGGCCTCCGCGCCCCGCACGCGCCTGTCGCCCCTGGCCTGGCGCACGGCCGACGGCATCGCGGTGGCGGCCTGCGGCCTGGTCGCGGCGGCCGGGCTGGCGCTCCGGCGGTAGCCCTTGGAGGGGACCTGGTGGAAGCTGGTCGTGGAGTACGACGGCACGGAGTTCGCGGGCTGGCAGGTCCAGCCGGACGCGCGTACCGTGCAGGGCGAACTGCGCCGGGCGCTCGGGACGGTGCTGCGGGAGGACGTCCGGGTGACGGGCGCGGGGCGGACCGACGCCGGCGTGCACGCGGCCGGGCAGGTGGTCAGCCTGACGTCGGCGGCGGACCTGCCGGGGTCGCTCCGCTCGGTGAACGCGGTCCTGCCGCGGGACGTCGTGGTGCGCTCGGCCGACCCGGCGCCTTCGGGGTTCGACGCGCGGCGGCACGCCGTCCGGCGGCACTACCGCTACCGGATGCACCCCGGCCGCACGGCGCTGCACCGGCGCTACGCCTGGGTGGTGGACCGGCGCCCGGACCTGGCGGCCATGGCCGCGGCGGCCGCGCGGGTGCCGGGGCGGCGGGATTTCGCGAGCTTCGCGTCCGGGATCGAGCCGGACGAGGGCACGGAGTGCGTGGTGGAGCGGATCCTCGTGGAAACGCGGGGTCCGTTCGTGGACGTGGACGTCACGGCGAACCGTTTCCTGCGGAAGATGGTTCGTACCATGGTGGGAACGTTGCTCGAGGTGGGTCGGGGCGCCCGTCCGCCCGAGTGGATCGACGACGTGATCGCGGCGCGCGACCGACGTGCGGCGGGTCCCGTCGTGCCGCCGGAGGGGCTCTGTCTCCTGGCGGTGGACTACCCGAACGACCCCGCCGGGGGGAGGTAACGACGTGAAATTCTTCCTGGACACCGCGAACGTCGACGAGATCCGCAAGTACCAGGATCTGGGCATCGTCGACGGCGTGACCACGAACCCCACGCTTCTCGCGCGCGAGAAGAACCGCGGGGACTTCCGCGAGGTGCTGAAGGAGATCTGCACCATCGTCGACGGCCCCGTGAACGCCGAGGTCGTGGGCGAGACGCACGAGCAGATGTTCGAGGAGGGCATGAAGCTCGCCCGCCTGCACGAGAACATCGTCGTGAAGATCCCGATGACGGTCGAGGGCATGAAGACCGTCCACGCCCTGAGCGGCGAGGGGATCCAGACGAACGTCACGCTGGTCTTCTCGGCGAACCAGGCGCTCATCGCGGCGAAGGCCGGCGCGAACTTCGTGAGCCCGTTCATCGGCCGCATCGACGACACGAGCCACTTCGGCATCGAGCTGATCCGGGACCTCGTGACGATCTTCGGGAACTACGGCATCGAGACCGAGGTGCTGGCGGCGTCCCTGCGCAGCCCCACGCACGTGGTGGACTGCGCCACGGCGGGCGCGCACATCGCCACGATGCCGTTCGCGGTGCTGGAGAAGATGTTCCACCACCCGCTGACGGACCTCGGCATCGCGCAGTTCCTCAAGGACTGGGCGTCCACGGGGGCCAAGATCTAGATGCGGTTCCCGGTCGCCGCGCGACGCGCCGCGCGGGCGGCGCTGGTGGGGTCGGGGGTGCTCGGCGTGCTCGCCGCCGGGGCCTCCGCCCAGGAACCGCTCGCGCGCGTGAACGACGAGATCGCGTCCGGGCGCCGCAGCGCGCTGGTGCGCGCCGCGGAGCGCGCCGGTCCCTCCGTCGTCACGGTGTCCGTGCTCCGCACGCAGCTCGTGGAGGGCCCCGCGGTCTCGCCGTACCGGGACTTCTTCAACCCCTTCTTCGAGAACCTGCGCCGCCGCTACTGGCAGCGGGTGCAGGGGCTCGGGTCGGGCGTGATCCTGCGCAAGGACGGCACGATCGTGACGAACTACCACGTCGTGAAGGGCGCGGAGGTGATCCGGATCACGCTGCCGGACGGGCGGGAGTTCGGCGCGCGGTTCCTGGGCGGCACGGAGCTGTACGACCTCGCGGTGCTGAAGGCGGACGTGGGCCGGCAGGACATCCCCGTGGCGAACTTCGGCGGGGACGGCGACGTGGTGATCGGCGAGTGGGTGATGGCCATCGGCAACCCGTTCGGCTACCTGCTGGACGACTCGCAGCCGACCGTGACGGTGGGCGTGGTGAGCGCGGTGGGCCGGGACATCCACTCCGGCGGCGACGCGGAGACCCTGTACAAGGACATGATCCAGACGGACGCGGCCATCAACCCGGGCAACTCCGGGGGGCCGCTCGTGAACGCGCTGGGGGACGTGGTGGGGATCAACACGTTCATCTTCTCGCAGGGCGGCGGCAGCAACGGGATCGGCTTCGCCATCCCGATCGAGACCGCGCGCCGCGTGGTGGCCGAGGTCCTGGAGCACGGCCGCGTGCGCGAGGTGTGGGTGGGCGTGCGGATCCAGGAGATCCCGGAGTCGCTGGCGGAGAGCCTGGAGCTGGACTCGCGGGACGGCGTGATCGTGGCGTCGGTGGACCCGGGGAGCCCGGCCGACAAGGCCGGCGTGCGCCGCGGCGACGTGATCCGCGGCGTGGGCGGCGAGCGGGTGCGGAACTTCGACGAGGCCCGGCGGGCCCTGTACGGGCGGCTCGTGGGC
>CAYYFX010000124.1:0-10580 GCA_964471155.1 uncultured Gemmatimonadota bacterium
GGAACGGGCGGGTCATCATCACCTCCCGGCGGCGGTGATGCGACGATGTCGCGCTCCGGGCGAAGCCGCTACGGGCCGGGCGAGCGGTGGAGCGCGCGACGCGCTACCGGTACAGGGACTTCAACCGGCCCCAGGTGGCGGGCTCCACGGCATACGGGGGCGGCAACACCTCCACGTCCAGGAGCAGCTCCGCGTTGCAGAATCCGTCGAAGATGGGGACCCCGGGGCACAGGGGCGCCGTTTCGGTGCCCCAGTGGTACGAGTGCGTCACGCGGGACAGCGGATAGCAGGTTCCGCAGGCCGCGCCGCCGACGGGCGAGACCGCGGGGTGATCGGACGCGAGACCGATGGGGCTTCCGGGCGCCGCACCGAACTCCACGACCAGCGCGAAGCGGTTCCAGGTGAGGACGTACCACTCGAAGAGGTTCCACCCGGAGACCGGCAGGAAGGTCTGCGTCGCGAGCGGGGTGCCGATCGGGCAGCCGAGGGCATCCGTGGAGTGGACGCCGAACGTCCCGGTGAATCCGTACCCGGGAGGCGCCGCCTGCGGCACATAGAGCCAGCTGGACGCGATGGTCCCGCCGACGCCGGCGCAGTGGGAGGGGAACCACGTGCCCACGCGATCCCCCGGCGCCCAGTTCGTCCAGGTCCAGATCCAGCCCGTGCAGAAGTTGTAGTACGCGACCGTACACGTGCTTCCCCGCGACCATCCGTCGTGGGCGTCCGGCGCGGCACGAGGGAGCCGCTCCAGCGCGGGGGCCGTCGAGTGCGCGAGGACGAACGCTGCGGCCGCGGACAGGGTCCGGCTGATTGCAGATGACATTCGTCAGGTCCTTCGTGTCGCGACGATCCCCAGTGTAACGAGGTCGGGACCCCGGTTCCAAGCGGAATCCGGGCCGGGTGGTGGGCGACTCCAGGGTCGCCCGGTACGCGGGCCGACCGGTGTTGCGTCTTGGATCGGGTGTCGCGAACGCGGTACGATCGGATCCTCTTCCGGGAGCCGCGGCATGAGGCCAGCGATCGTCCTGCTCGTGACGCTGTCGTGGTCACTCCCCGCCGCGGGCGCCACGTGGCTCGTCCCGTCGCAGATCCCGACCATCGCGGACGCGCTCGGCGCAGCGTCCCCCGGCGACACCGTGGAGGTGGCCTGCGGCACGTACGCCGAGCACGACCTGGTCCTGAAGAGCGGCGTCGTCCTTCGCGGCGGGACCGGCGACCCGGCCTGCGTCGTCGTCGACGCCGGATCGGCCGGGCGGATCGCCCTGGGCATGCGCGTCACCGGCGCGTCGATCGAGGGGATCACGTTCCGCGGGGGGTTCGAGGCGAGCGGGGCGGACCACGGGCGGGACGCCGCGCCCGACGAGCGCGCGCAGGCCCTGGCGCCGCCGGACCACGACTATGGCGGCGGCGGCGCGTTCTTCCTGCTCGGTCCGGACCTCACGATTCGCGCCTGCCGGTTCGTGGCCAACGAGGCCGTCGTCCACGGCGGGGCGCTCCGGATCCAGGGCGGGACGGTCCGTCTCGTCGATGTCGTCTTCGAGGACAACGTGGCCGGGAACCAGGGCGGTGCGTTCCATGCGGCGGGTGGCGCGCTGGTGCGGCTCGACGGTGTCGTGGCGCACGGGAACCGGGCCCGGCATGGCGGCGCGGGGTACGCGTCCTTCTCGCAGATCGAGGCGTCCGGATGCGACTTCCGCGGCAACGTCGCCGGCGGCGGCGGCGGCGCGCTGCAGCTCTCGCGGACCGGCGCCATGTTCGACGGGTGCACCTTCCTGGAGAACACCGGGCGCCGCGGCGGCGCGATCGCGATGTACACGGTGCCGGGCACCGGGTTGACCGTCACCGGGAGCACGTTCGCGCGCAACGCCGCACCCACCGGCGCCGCGATCGCGGGGCCCGCGAACCTCCAGCGCACGATCCTCGCGTTCCACCGGGACGGGCCCGTCGCCGACTGCGGACTGGGCGACCTGCAGCTCTCCTGCTGCGACGTCTTCGGGAACGCCGGCGGCGACTTCGTCGGCTGCCTCGCGGACGAGTCCGGGGTCGACGGGAACTTCTCGGCGGACCCGGAGTTCTGCGCGCTCGGCGACGGGAACGTCGGGCTGCATCTCGGATCGCCCTGCGCGGCGGCGTCCTCCCCGTGCGGCCTGCTCGTCGGGGCCGAGGACGTGGGCTGCGAGGGACTCGACATCACCACCGTGACCACCGTTCCGCCGGGGCTCGAGGTGGTCGTGGATGACGTGCCGTACACGGCCCCCGTCGGATTCCAGTGGGTCGCGGGCACCACGCACGTGCTGGCGGCGCCCACGCCCCAAGCGATCGGGCCGGACTCCCGGTGGGCGTTCGCGGGGTGGAGCGACGGGGGGGCGGCGACCCACGAGATCCTCGCGCCGGCGGGCGACAGCGAGTTCGCCGCGACGTTCGCGGCCGAGCACCGGCTGGTCATGATCGTGGACGGGAGCGGCACCGTCACGCCGGGCACCGGCTGGCAGCCCGAGGGCGCCACCGTCGACATCCAGGCGGTCGCCACGCCGCCCGGCGTGTTCGCGCGGTGGGTGGGCGACGGCGCCGGGTCCTACACCGGCACGTCGCCGGTGGCGCAGATCACGATGCCCGGCCCGGTGACGGAGACCGCGTACTTCTCCCCGGACGGTGACTTCCAGCTCACCATGACGTTCGAGGGCAGCGGCACCGTGGAACCGGGGACGGGTCGGCACGCGGTGGGAGAGACGGTCGAGATCCGGGCCACGCCCGCGGCGGGCTGGGACTTCGTCCGGTGGACCGGGAGCGGGTCGGGTTCCTACACGGGGCCGGACGCCGTGGCCCAGGTCTCGATGTACGACGACCTCGCGCAGCACGCCGAGTTCACGCAGCGGATGCACCCCGTGACGATCACCGCCACGGGCGCGGGCACGGTGACGCCGCCGTCGGGCATGTACGCCGAGGGGTCGGTGCTCACCATCCGGGCGACGCCGTCGCCGGGATACTCGTTCGCCGAGTGGATCGGGGAGGGGCCGGGGTCCTACTCGGGTCCCCAGGCCGTGGCCTCGATCACGGTGCTCGGCCCGATCACCGAGAACGCGATCTTCACGGGTCCCCCGACGCATCCGCTGACGATGGGGGCCGGCCCGGGCGGCCAGGTCGCACCGCCTTCCGGCGACTACCCGACGGGATCGTACGTGACGATCGAGGCGGTCCCGGGTCCCGGCTTCGCGTTCCGAAGGTGGCTGGGCGCCGGCCCGGGCTCGTACTCGGGCTCCTCGGCGCGCGCCGTGGTCCAGATGCTCGGCCCGATCACGCAGACCGCCGAGTTCCGGACGCTGCAATACCGCACCCTGACCATGACGGCGGACCCGGGCGGCAGCGTAACCCCGCCGACCGGCACGTACCTGGAAGGCAGCGTGGTGACGATCACCGCGATCGCGGACTCCGCGCACCTGTTCATGGGCTGGCAGGGCACCGGTCTGGGCTCCTACAGCGGCACCCTGAATCCGGCCACCGTGCTGCTCACGACGGAGAACGTCACGCAGCATGCGCGGTTCGCTTCGGCGGCCGTGAGCGTCACGGTGACGACGGAGCCCGCCGGCCTGCCGATCGTCGTCGACGGCGCGGAGTACACGTCGCCGGGCGTCTTCTCGTGGCTGCTCGGGACGCAGCACCATCTCCAGGTCGACCCCGCGCACGACATCGCCGCGGGGGAGCGCCATGCGTTCACGGCGTGGGCGGACGGCGTGACGTCCCTGGCCCGGGTCGTGACCGCGGCGCCGCTGGGGTACCACTCCGCCACGTACCGCCACGAGTACCTCCTCACGCAACCGCCCGATCCGGGCGGGACGACGAGGCCGGGCACCGCGTGGATCGGCGCCGGAACCACGTTCGACATCGAGGCGGTTCCGTCGCTCAACCACGCGTTCGAAGGGTGGAGCGGCGAGGGACCGGGAGCCTACACGGGCCCCGACACGCGGGCCACGGTCGTGATGGACGGCCCGATCACGGAGACCGCGACCTTCGCGCCGCTCGGCTTCGAGTTCTCCCTGTCCGCGAGCGACACGGACCCTTGGGCGAACCTGGTCCCCGCGACGAACGGCCCGCGCGACGTGCACCTGTGGCTGACGTGCGCGGAGTTCGGGATCTCGGCGATGGAGGCCACGCTGGCGTCCTCCGGGAACCTCCAGATCTTCGGCTTCCAGCCGGTGGGGAACGTGCTCAACGCCGGCGGGGCCACGAACCTGCTGCTCGCGGTCGGCGGCTGCCCGGCCGGCGCGGAGCTTCCGATCCGCCTGGGCCGCTGGACCGTCATGGACGACGGCGGTTCGCTGTGCCTGGGAACGGGCGCGCCCGGCGGGTACGCCGCGGTGGAGTGCGATCCCCTGTACCCCGGCGTCGCGGAGAACCCCGTGGTGGTCGGCTTCTCGTCGAACGGCTCGGCGCCGTGCACGGCGGGCGAGCACGGCTGCGGCACGGGCGGCGGCGGCGCGGCGCGGATGGCGGCGCTGCGGGCCGGGTGGAACGCGGCGGCGCCCGTCGTCACGGAGAACGCGCTCGTGCTGGCGCCGAACCCGTTCCGGGGCGCGGCGGAGATCACCCTGTCCTTGAAGCAGGATGCGCACGTCCGCCTGGACGTGTACGACGTGGCCGGCCGCCTGGTGCGGCGGGTGACGGACGAACCGCTTCCCGCAGGTGTGCTGACGCGGCGCTGGGATTCGCGCGACGCTTCCGGGCGCATGGTGCCGTCGGGGATCTACTTCGTGAGGCTGGACACGTCCTCGGGCTTCCACGCGGTGCGGAAGATCGTGTTCCTCGGCGCGCGCTGACGCGCGGCTACGCCGCCGCGATCCAGAAGCACCCCACCACGATGGCCGCGGCCCCGCACGTGCCGAGCATCACGCGGAACACGTTCCGTCCCTTGCGGCCGGACTGCTCGGCGATCTCGCCGACGACGCGCGCGAAGACGCCCATGGCCGCGATCGTGCCGACGCCGAAGCCCGTGAGGTAGGCGATGGCGTCGCCCCGCGTGGGCAGCGCCAGCGCCGGCAGCACCGCGAGGAAGTGCGAGCTCCCGGCGAGCCCGTGCAGGATGCCGATGCCGAAGGCCGCGTGCCGGTGATCGTGCACGGGCGCGGACTCCGCGGCGGCGGCGTGCGCGCGCCCCGGCCCGTGCACGTGAACGTGCGCGTGCACCTCGCCGTCGTGGTCGTGCTCGTGGACGTGCACGTGCGCCTTCAGCGCCACGTGCAGGGCCCACAGCCCGATGCCGATGAGCACGAGCCCCACGATCTTCTCCGCGAAGTGCGAGAGCTGCTCCAGCGGCAGCGCCTCGCGCAGCAGCAGGGCGAGCACCCCGACGACGATCACGCCGGACGTGTGCCCGAGTCCCCACCGGATGCCGCCGATCCAGCCGCGGCGTCCGTCCCGCGCCACGATGGGCGCGACCGCCGCCAGATGGTCCGGACCCGCCGTGACATGCACCGAACCCGCGAGCAGTCCCGCCACCAGCGAACCGAGGATCACTTCCGTCCCTCCCGGCGTCTGGCGCCGCGCCGCTTGAGCGTGGCCACCACGAGCTTGTGTCCCGCGGCCTCCGCCCAGAAGAGCGGGGTGCGGCCGTCGGCGTCCTTCGCGTTCGGATCGGCGCCGCCGTCGATCAGCTTCTCCACCGTGAGCGCGCGTCCCGCGCCCGCGGCCAGGTGCAGCGGGGTGCGGCCGTCCGCATCCACCGCCTTCACGTCCGCCCGCCGGGACAGCAGGAGGTCCACCACGTCGTCGTGCCCCGCGGCCACCGCGGCATGCAGCGGCGTGCGGCCCTCGCGGTCCTCGACGTCCCCGGCCGCACCGCGATCCAGCAGGATCTCCGCCACCGCCGCATCCTCCGCGCGGTGCAGCGGCGTCACGCCCCAGTTGTCCGCGGCGTCCGCGCGCGCGCCGTGCGACAGCAGCACGACCAGAAGCCCCCGGTGCCCGCGGGAGGCCGCGATGTGCAGGGGCGTCTGCCCCTGACCGTCCGCGGCGTCCGCGCGCGCCCCCGAGTCCAGCAGCACCTCGACCACCGCCTCGTCCTCCAGGCGGCCCAGGGCCGTCTCCTCGCGCGCGGAGACGGGCTGCCCGAGGCGATCGCCGTCGTCCCCGAGGAGCACGTCCGCCAGGACCTCCGCCCCGCGCCGGCACGCCACGTGCAGCGGCGTGAGCCCCGCCTCGTCCGGCGCCGCGGCGTCGGCCTGCTTCGCGAGCAGCTTACGCACGAGCGCCGCGTCCGCCCAGGTCACGGCCAGGTGGAGCGGCGTGGCGCCGCGCGCATCCCGCGACGCGGCGGAGGCACCGTGCCCCAGCAGCAGCTCGATCATGACGGGGTCCCCGCGGCCCTCGCGGTCCGCTGCACCGCACGCGAGGTGCAGCGCGCGGGAGCGCGGCATGGCGGCCTCCGCCGCCTCCAGATCCGCGCCGGCCTCGGCGAGCTGGCGCACGACCTCGAAGCGGCGACCCCGCACGGCGATGTGCAGGGGGGCGCGGCCCTCGTCGTCGCGGGCGTTCAGGTCCGCGCCGGCCGCGATGGCCTCGGCCAGGGGACCGGTCTGTCCGGATTCCGCCAGCCAGTGAAGGTCGTGTTCCATTTCGCCTCCGTCCGGGCGATGGAGTCTAACACCGCGCTCGTCCTTACGCTCCGTCGTCAACGCACCCTCGTCAACTTCGCCAGGGCGTGCTCCGTTCCGGCCCGCATCCGCACGAAGTACGTGCCCGGGGGCGCCGGCGTGCCGGCCGCGGTCCGGCCGTCCCAGGTCACGGCGCGCCGTCCCGGCCCGGCCGGGGCCGCCAGGCGCCGAACGGCGCGCCCCGCCGCGTCGAACACCTCGAGGACGACCGGGTGCGCGGACGCGGTCTCGACGGACAGCGTGACCGGGCGGCCGGCGCGGGAGGGGTTCGGATCCGCGGCGACTCCGGCGGCGGCCGGCCGCGCCGCGGGGTGCGGTGCGCCGGTGGGCGCGGCGGCGCGGATCCGGTGCAGTCCGCGCGGCAGGTCGGCGAAGCTGAGGCCGAGGCTGAGGATCCAGAGCGAGCCGTCCGGACCTTCGCGCAGGTCCGAGGCGCCCACGAAACCGGCGGCCCACGCGTCGGGCGCGGGCTGCCCGGCGACCGCGGCGGCGTACTCCCAGCCGGCGAGCCCGTGCGCGAGCCGCGCGATGCGGCCGCTGAAGATCTCCGCGTAGAAGTAGTCGCCGTGGTACGACGCGGGGAAGGCGCCCGGGAGCGCGCCGGCGCGGCGCAGCAGCGGCCCGCCCACCACCGACACCACGCCGATCGGATGCGGGAACGCGTGGATGGGGAACGTGAACGCGTTGCCCGCGCCGCACGGGCCGCAGCAGCCCAGCGGCTGCGTGTTCTCGAACTGCGGCCACGCGTAGTTCAGCCCGAGCGGCGCGGCCGGGAGCCGCTCGATCTCCTCGAACAGGTGCGAGCCCACGTTGCCGAGGTAGACGTCCCCGGTGAGGGGATCCACGTCGAAGCGGAACGGATTCCGCAGGCCCCACGCCGCGACGAGCGACGACCATCCCGGTCCGGGGAAGGGATTGCCCGGCGGCACGAGGTCCGCGATCGGCGGCGGCCCGACGCCCGCGATCGGCATGCCGGACACGTCCAGGCGCAGCAGCTTCCCCAGCGGCGAGGCGAGGTCCTGGGCCTGGCACGCCCGCGAGTCGTCGCCGACCGCGACGAGCAGCGTGCCGTCCGGCGCGAACCGCAGCGAGCCCGCGTTGTGGATGCCGGCGGAGTCCGGGATGTCCGCGAGCAGGACGAAGGGATTCGCCAGCGTGATCGCGGTGCTCTGCGGATCCGACAAGGCGCCCTGCGCCTCCCACATCTGCACCTTCACGGCGGAGTCCACCGCCGTGTACTGCACGTAGAGGTACGGGCGCGCCGGCCACGCCGGATCCACCGCCACGCCGAGAAGCCCGCGCTCCGGATGGTTCGCGTTCACGCCGGGGATGGCGGCCACGGAGTCCGATGCGGACGCGCCCGCCGCGGCCACGCGCACCACGCCGCTGGCGAGCTCCACGAGGACGAGCCGTCCGTCCGGCAGGAAGTCGAACGCGACGGGCGAGGTCACGAACGGCTCGCCCACGACCTGCTCGTGCACGAATCCGTACGGCACGACGGTCGCGGTCGCCGCCGGCGGCAGCGATGCGACGAGGGCGGCGAGCGCGGCAAGGCGCGGCGCGCGGTCCATGACGTTTCCCCAGGGGGCGAGGGGCCGGCGGATCGCGCCGGAGGTTGTCGACGTTAGCCCGCCGCGGCCTCCCGGGGCAACATCCCGGGAGGGGACGGGGCCTGCCGCGTGCGGTGGCGCAGCCAGGCGATCTGCGCGATCTGCCCCGCCAGCGCGGAGGCGAGCACCACGCGCACGCCCGGTGTGCCCGCCCAGGCGATGCCGCCGAGCAGCACCGCGCCCATCACGAGCAGGTAGACGGCCACGGCCTCCAGCACGCCGCGCGTGGCGCGCCGGTGGACGAGCGTGCCGGCGAGGCGGCTCTGGATCACCGCGGCCGCCGGCAGCGGGATGGCCACCAGCAGTGCGGAAGCCCCGAGCGCGGCCAGCGGCGCCGAGAGGCCGGATACGCCCGCGAGCCAGACGTCGGCCAGCGGCGTGAGCGCGACCAGCGCCAGCACCGCCGAGGTCGCCGCAGCCAGCCGGCGGGCGAAGCGCGTGAGCGCCGCCTCCGCGCCGGGGCGGCCGAGCAGCGCCACCACGACCTCGTGGAACGCGAATCCCATGCTGCGCAGGATGAACACGAAGCCGCCCACGACGGGCCACACCGCGAGCGAGTCGAGCGTGCGCGGCATGCGGGTCATCGCGGCCGCGGCGAGCGTGTTCGTGGACATGTTGAGCACGGCGGTCAGGACCAGCGGCGTGTAGAAGCGCAGGAAGCTCGTGCGCGTGAGCGGCGGCGCGTCCGGATCCACGTCCGGGAGCTCGCGGATGCGCCGCTGCACCACCGCGCCGATGTACGCCGCCTCCGCGACGACGCCGGTTGCCACGGCGGCGGATCCCACCACGATGCCGGGCCAGTCCCCGAGCAGCCAGCCGGCGGCGAGCACGGCGCCGTTCGTCGCCATGCGGACCACCGTGCCCGCGCCCACCTGGCGCGTGTGTCCCGTGCGGATGAGCACGCCCTGCTGGAAGCGGCGGTACGCGATGGACCACGTCCACGGGAGGACGATCCAGAGCCCGACGCGCGCGGGCCCGAGGATCTCCGGCGGGGCGCCCATCCAGCCGGCGACGACGACGTCGTACAGAGGCGTCGCCACGATCGCGACGTGCAGCGCGGTGAGCGACGCGCCGGCGGCGTGCACGAAGCGCGCGAGCTTGCGATGCGCCGCGCGGTCCCGCGACAGCGACGTGGACGCCGCGAGCATCATGATGATGGGCGCCTCGATGAGCATCGCGAGCGGGAAGACCACGCCGCCGTACGCGGCCAGGCTGATCTCGGGCTGCGCCAGGCGCGCCATCACCGCGCTCACCGCGGGCAGCTCCAGCGCCATGAGCAGCCAGCTCGCCGCGAGCGGCATCCACGTGGCGCGCACGAGGGCGTCGTCCACCGGAGCGGGCGGCACGCGCGGCACGGCCGGCGCCGGCACCGGAGCGGACTCGGGGACCTGGGCGGGCGAGACGCGCACGCTCACGACGGGCTCGGCTCCTGCGGCGGATCGGCCGGTTGGAAGCCCGCGCACTCGAGCACGGGCAGCGGAGGATACCGCCGGAACCGGGGATCGGTGCGGGAGAGTTCGCAGAGTACGAACACGGATCCGCGGCGGGACGGCACGCGCCGCGCGTGCCGGCAATCCCGGCAGAGCCCGGCCGGCGCGGGTGGGGCCGGCGTCAAGAAACGGCGCCGATCCGGGAGAAGGCGGCGTGCATCACGCGGTAGACGATCCAGGTGGCCGCGCCCAGCACGGGCAGCACCAGCATCGCCAGCGAGAGCGGTGACATCCCGCCGTCCGGGATCGCGGGCAACCCGCCTGCGGTCAGCTTCGGGACGACCTCCAGCAGGCGCGGCACGAGCCACGGCGTGGCGCCGGCATAGACCGCGCCGAGCGCGAGCCCGAGCGCCGCCTCCGGCTCGCGCAGGAGTTGCGCCCACCACGGGAGGACAAGGTCCGGATCCACGGCCGGGGCGATCTCGCGGCGGGCCGCCGGGAGGCGGGACATCACGGCGGCCGTGAACGCGTCGCCGGGGTCCGTGCCGCGGGAGGCGAGCGCGCGTTCGAGCCCGTCGTCCCCGGTCGCCCGGGCCGCGCAGTCGGCGCACGCCGCGCGGTGCGCGGAGGCGTCGCCCGCGTCCGCCGCCGGGCGGCCGGCGTCCAGCCAGTCGTCAAACCTTCGGCAGTCCACGACGCTCCTCCCGGGTGGTCTCCAGGGTCCACGCGCGGCGCAGGGCCGCGCGGGACCGGTGCAGGTGCGTCTTCACCGTTCCCTCCGGCAGGGACAGGATCTCGCCCACCTCCGCCACGCTGCGTCCGCCCAGGTAGAACAGGGACACGACCGCGCGCGGAAGCGGCTCCAACTCGCCCAGGATGCGCCACAGCCGCCG
>CAYYFX010000125.1:0-10579 GCA_964471155.1 uncultured Gemmatimonadota bacterium
GCCTCGCGGAAGCGCTCGGCGTACAGGTCCAGCTCCTCCCACAGCCGCTTCTCGGTCACGGCCACCAGGAGGCCGGCGCCGCCGCCGGGCAGCGCGTCCAGCGCGATGCCGGCGAGGATCCCTCCGTCCGCCATCCGCCCGATGACCGCGTGCGGCGACACGCCCGCCGGCAGCCGCAGCGCGAACTCGCGGAAGAAGGGCGCCTCCGGATCCGCCAGCGTCACCCCGTCCACCGCGGTCAGCTTCGCGGCGAGCGCGTGCGCCTTTTCCGCGGAGAGCTGCGCCGCGAGGCGCCGGCCGGTCTCGCCCAGCAGCGCCGTGGACACGGTGGCCATGAGCGCGGTCAGCGCCTGGTTCGTGCAGATGTTCGACGTGGCCTTCGCGCGGCGGATGTGCTGCTCGCGCGTCTGGAACGTGAGCGTGTACGCGCGCTGCCCGCGCGAGTCCCGCGCCATGCCGGCGATGCGGCCGGGCATGCGGCGCAGGTGCTCCGAGCGGGCGGCGAAGACGCCGGCCAGCGGGCCCCCGAAGCTCATCGGGATCCCGAGCGGCTGCGCCTCCCCCACCGCGAGGTCCGCGCCGTACCGCCCGGGCGGCTCCAGCAGCGACAGCGACGAGAGATCGCACGACACGACGAACAGCGGCGCGTCGTCCGCCTCCAGCGCGGCGCCGGCGAGGCGCATGTCCTCCAGGACGCCGAGCCAGTTCGGGTGCGCCATCACGACCGCGGACACGCCGCGCAGCTCGTCCGGGCGCAGGACCGACACGTCGGTGCGCGCGCCCCGGGCGGGCAGCTCGTCGATCCGCACGTCCACCGGCTCCAGCATCGTCGCCAGCAGGGCGCGGTGGTGCGGGTGCAGGAACGGCGAGACGAGTACGCGCTCGCCGGGGTGCGCGTCGCACGCCAGCAGGACGGCCTCGGCCAGGGCGGTCCCGCCGTCGTACATGGACGCGTTCGCCACGTCCAGGCCGGTGAGGCGCGTGACCAGCGTCTGGAACTCGTAGATCACCTGCAGCGTGCCCTGGCTCATCTCCGCCTGGTACGGCGTGTACGCGGTGGCGAACTCCGGACGCAGGGCGACGGCCTTGGTGGCCGCGGGCACGCACACGTCGTAGATGCCGCCGCCGGCGAAGCAGACGAGGTCCGCGGCGGAGCGGTTGCGCGCGGCGAGCCGGCCGACGCGCGCGAGCGTCTCGGGCTCGGAGAGCCCGTCCGGCAGCGGGAGCCCGCCCTGGACCCGGATCGCGGGCGGGATGTCCCGCACGAGATCCTCGAAGGAGGAGACGCCGATCGCGGCGAGCATGCGCGCGCGATCGGCGTCGGAGTGCTGGACGAAGGCGGTCATTCGTGTTCGGCCCCGATGTAGTCGGAATACTCGTCCGCGGTGAGGAGCTGCTCGATCTCGAGCGGGTCCGCGGGCTCCAGGCGCACCATCCACCCTTCGCCGTAGGGATCGGAGTTCACCAGCTCGGGCTCGTCGGCCAGCCGCGTGTTGATGTCCGCCACCACGCCCGCGATGGGGCTGTACAGGTCGGACACGCTCTTCACGGACTCGACGTTCCCGAAGGCCTCCATCGTGCCGAGCTTCGTCCCGACGGTGGGAAGCTCCACGTACACGATGTCCCCGAGCTCGCCCTGGGCGAAGTCGGTGACCCCGATGATGGCCACTCCGTCCTCGAGGAGCACCCACTCGTGCTCCTTCGTGTACCGCAACTCCCGGGGAATCTTCATCGTTTCCTCCCGCAGACCCATCCGTTCGGACCCCTCTCAGACGAACGACTTCCTCACGCGCAGCGCCCGGGCGTCCTTGTCCCGTACCCGGATCCGCAGCTCCGGCCGCTCGGCCGCCTGCTTCCGCACCCGTGCCATGGCGATCCCGGTCTCCAGCGTCGGGCTGAACGTGCCGCTGGTCACGACGCCGACCTCCTCGTCCCCGTCCAGGACCAGGCAACCGGGACGCGGGATGATGCGGCCGGCCTCGGCGACCTTCAGCCCCACCGTGGCGCGGGTGAGGCCGGCGGCGCGCTGCGCCAGCAGCGCCTCCCGGCCGACGAAGTCCCCCTTGTCCAGCTTGACCACCCACCCGAGCCCGGCCTCGAGCGCGCTGACCCCTTCATCCATGTCCTGACCGTACAGCCGGAACTGCTTCTCCAGACGCAGGGTATCGCGCGCGCCCAGACCCACCGGCCCGGCGCCCGCGGAACGCCCGGCGTCCAGCAGCGCATCCCACACGGTTCCGGCGTCCTCCGCGTCCACGAAGATCTCGAAGCCGTCCTCGCCGGTGTACCCGGTCCGGGCGAGGATCACCTTCACCCC
The DNA here is from genome assembly GCA_964471155.1 of uncultured Gemmatimonadota bacterium. Taxonomy (GTDB): domain Bacteria; phylum ARS69; class ARS69; order ARS69; family ARS69; genus CAYYFX01. The sequence goes on from CAYYFX010000125.1 coordinate 2,318, forward strand.
CGCCAGGCGGCCCTCCACGATCCCGAACGGCGGCACCCGCGCGAGGTCCACGTCCGCCAGCGGCGCCATCAGCTCCGCGGCCTTGGGCCCCTGCCAGGCCAGGAGCGCGGTCCGCTCCGACACGTTGCGGAAATCGACGTCCTTGGGCAAGTGGTTGGAGATCCACTCGAAGTCCTTCTCGACGTTCGCCGCGTTCACGACGATCAGGAAGCGGTCCCCGAGCCGGTACACGATGAGGTCGTCGATCACGCCGCCCTGCTTGTTCAGCAGCAGCGTGTACTGCGCATGGAACGGCGGGACGGAGGCCACGGAATTGGAGAGCATCCGGTCCAGGAACGACCGGGCCTCGGTCCCGCGCACCTCGGCCTCGCCCATGTGGGAGACGTCGAACAGGCCGGCCACCGTGCGGACCCGGCGGTGCTCCGCCAGGATCCCGTCGTACGAGATGGGCATGTCGAAGCCGGCGAACTCCGCCATCCGGGCGCCGAGCGCGACGTGCCGGCCGTGCAAGGGAGTCTTCGCGAGGGCGGTCATCCAAGCTCCACGAAGCGGGCGGAGGCCGCGCCGGCCGAAAAACCGGGAGCCGTTCCGCCGGGGCCGTGCAGCCTACCAGAAGGGCCCGTGGGCGTCAGCAACGAGACGCGGCGGGGCGGCCGCTGGCGCTCGGATTCCGGGCCGGGGTCGGGCGTGAGCCGGCGGCAGGCACGGCGGCCGGCCGAGCGGCGGACGCGTGCGTCCGGGGCCGGGCCTCTCCGCCGCGGACGCCTTCCCGGCGGCGTCCTGTCGCCGGGAAGGCTCGGCGCTCCGGCACCTCCGGCATCCATGCCTCCCGGCGCCTGCGCGACGCCGCTGCGGAGAGGCCCGGCCCCGGCCGCAGACGTCCGCCGCCCGGCCGGCCACCGTGCCTGCCGCCGGCTCACGCCCGACCTCGACCCGGAATCCGACCGCGGGCCTTCCCGGCTTGGGGGTCAGCCGACGAAGACGGGCCTTTGGGCCAGGCGGCGCGGCGTGTTCAGGGGGCGGCGCGGCTTGTCGGTCTGGAGGGCGTCCATGCGGGCGATGAGATCCTCGCGGCTGCCGTGGAACTCCTCGCCGCCGCGGACGCGGACGGAGAGGGGACCGCCGTCGCGTTCGCGGTCGCCGACCACGGCGATGAACGGGACCCACTCCTGCTCGGCGGTCTTGATCTTCTTGCCAAGCGACATGTCGCGGTCGTCCACGTCGGCGCGGTAGGGGAAGGCCGCGGCCAGTTCCTCGCAGAAGTCCGCGTGCGGGTCCGAGACCGGGATGAAGCGGATCTGGGTGGGCGACAGCCAGAACGGGAACTCGCCCTTCTGCCCCTTCTTCATCCGCGCGGCCTGGTGCTCGAGCATGGCGTACACGTTCCGCTCGATCGCGCCCGAGATGGACGCGTGCAGGATGAGCGGGTGCTTCTTCTCGCCGTCCTCGTCCGTGTAGCGGATCTCGAACTGCGCGCAGTTCTCCACGTCGATCTGCACGGTGGACAGCGCGGCGCCCTTGTCGTGGTTGTCCACGAAGTTGAACTCGAACTTCATCACGAAGTAGAAGAACCGCTCGTCCCACACCTCGAGCAGGATCGGCCCGGCCACGCGCGCGGCGAGGCCGCGTACGAAGTCCCGGTTCTCGTCGTAGAAGGACCGCACCACGCGCACCGCGGTGGCGTACGGCACGCCGAGGTCGTTCATCCACTCGCGCGACAGCTCGAACTGCGCGGCGAACTCCCGCTTCGCCTGCTCCGTCCCGCCGCACAGCGTGTGCATGTCCGGCATCGTGAAGGTGCGCAGGCGGCGCAGCCCGGCCAGCTCCCCGGACTGCTCCCGGCGGAACGAGTAGTGGGTCAGCTCGTACAGCCGCATCGGCAGCTGCCGGTAGCTGATCTGGGCATCGTGCTTGATGAGGTACTGCCCGAAGCACGCGGCGAAGCGCAGGAAGTAGTCCTTCTTCTCGCTCTTCAGCACGTACTGCCGGGCGGGGAAGCGGTCCAGGTACTTCGCGAGGTTCGGGTGGAGGTAGTCGTACATGATGGGCGTCTCCACCTGCATCGCGCCGTACCGGTTCATCACCGCGTTGATGCGCTCCTCCAGCAGGGTCTTCATCAGCTGGCCCTTGGGATACCAGCGGAAGTTCCCGGCGTCCGAGCCCGGCTCGTAGTCCACCAGCTCGTGCTGCCGCATCAGCTTCACGTGCGGCGGCTCCTCCGCGGCCGCGCGGGTCCCGGCGGTCTCGTAGGCGTGGAAGCGCTTCAGCACGGGGTGCTTGCCGAAGTCGAACTCCTCGTGCGGGATCTCCGCGCCGTCCGGCGTGATCACGTAGAACCGCGAGCGCAGCTTCTTCTCCGCGCGGATCGCCTTCGACTCCCCGGCGTCCGCCTCCCCCTCCGGCGCGCCCTCCCCCGTGATGGTGAGCGCCAGCTCCGACAGCGGGTGGCCCTTCGCGCGGATCTCGAACGCCTTGTAGTACCCGAAGGGCGCGCGGGCCAGCTTCGGCGCGCCGGACGCGCGGAAGCCCTCCCACAGCGCGTCCAGGACCTGGCGCGCCATCCGCGGGCTCGCGAGATCCGACGACAGGTGCGCGTACGGGTACAGCCAGAGCGTCTCCGCGCCCACGCGCCGGTAGTGCTCCACCACGCGCCGCACCGCGTCCGCGGCCACCTTCGCCACCGCGTCCTCGTCCTTCTTCTCGACGGACACGAAGCACACCAGTGCGTCGCCGGACCCGCCGCTCTTCTCCGCCTCGGACACGTCCCCGGCGGCCGCCGCCACCGAGGTCTCCTCGGTCACCCGGAAGGAGAACTCCGCCGCATGGATCATCAGGATTCGCATGGAAGACCCCGTTCCGTCCCGTTCCGGGTTGTCCGCGGCGAAGCGACACCGCGGGATCGCGCAGGGTACCGGGCCGTGGCGGGGGCGGTCAACCGGAGCGCCGCCCGGGTCGTGGGCGGCTGGAGTCGCCCGGTACCGCCGTCCGGGAGCGTCCCCGGAGCGGTGCCGCCGCCCGCGCCGGGCGCCGGCCCGGGCCGCCAGGGGCCGGCCGGACCGTCAGGCCCCGACCTGCGCGGGACGCGCCGGGCGGGCGCGCGCCGCCTTCGGGGGCGCCGCCGCGGGGGCGCCGAGGACCGTCCGGAGCGCCCGGCCGGTATGCGACGCGTCCACCCGGGCCACATCTTCCGGCGTTCCGACGGCGACCACCCTCCCCCCGCCCGTGCCGCCTTCCGGGCCGAGGTCCACCACCCAGTCCGCGGTCTTGATCACGTCCAGGTTGTGCTCGATGACCACGACCGTGTTCCCGCGATCCACGAGCAGGTGCAGGACGCGCAGGAGGTTGCGGATGTCCTCGAAGTGCAGGCCGGTGGTGGGCTCGTCCAGGATGTACAGCGTGCGGCCGGTGGCGCGTCGCGCCAGCTCCGTCGCCAGCTTGACCCGCTGCGCCTCGCCGCCGGAAAGCGTCGTGGCGCTCTGCCCCAGGTGGATGTAGCCCAGACCCACCTCGGACAGCACGGCCAGGTTGTTGCGGATGCGCGGCACGTTGCCGAGGAACTCCAGCGCGTCGTCCACCGTCATCTCCAGCACGTCCGCGATCGTCGCGCCCTTGTAGCGGATCTCCAGGGTCTCGCGGTTGTAGCGCTTCCCGTCGCACTGCTCGCACTTCACGAACACGTCCGGCAGGATGTGCATCTCGATCCGGACGAGGCCGTCCCCCTCGCACGCCTCGCAGCGGCCGCCGCGCACGTTGAACGAGAAGCGGCCGGGGCGGTACCCGCGGACCTTCGCGTCCTTCGTCTCCGCGAACAGGTTGCGGATCTCGGTGAAGACGCCCGTGTACGTGGCGGGGTTCGAGCGCGGCGTGCGGCCGATCGGCGACTGGTCGATGTTCACGATCTTGTCCAGCTTCTCGAATCCGCGGATCTCGCGGTGCTGCCCGGGGAGGCCGCGCGCGTCGTGCAGGTGCGCGGCCGCGGCCTTCGCGAGGATCTCGTTCACGAGCGTGCTCTTGCCGGAGCCGGACACGCCGGTGACGACGGTGAACAGGCCCACCGGGAAGCGGACGTCCACGTCCTTCAGGTTGTTCTCGGCCGCGCCGACCACCTCCACGTGGCCGCGCTCCGCGCGGCGCCGCACCTCCGGCAGCGGGACGGCGCGGCGGCCCGAGAGGTACTGGCCGGTCAGCGACGACTCCACGGCCATGACCTCGCGCGGCGTCCCCTCGGCCACGATCATCCCGCCGTGGCGGCCCGCGCCGGGACCGAGGTCCACCAGCCAGTCCGCGGCACGCATGGTGTCCGCGTCGTGCTCCACCACGAGCACCGTGTTCCCCAGGTCGCGCAGCGCGACGAGGCTGTCCAGCAGCCGCCGGTGATCCCGCGGGTGCAGCCCGATGGACGGCTCGTCCAGGATGTACAACACGCCGACCAGCCGCGAGCCGAGCTGCGTGGCCAGACGGATGCGCTGCGCCTCGCCGCCGGACAGCGAGTTGCCGCTGCGATCCAGCGAGAGGTAGCCCACGCCCACGTTCAGCAGGAAGTCCAGCCGCGCCCCGATCTCCCGCAGCACCGCGGCCGCGATGAGGCGCTGCCGGTCGTCCAGGTCCAGCCCGGCGAGGAAGTCCCGCATCTCGTCGATCTGGAAGCCCACCACCTCGTGGATGCCGCGGCCACCCAGCTTCACCGCGCGGGCCTCCGCCTTGAGGCGCGTGCCCTGGCACTCCGGGCAGGAGATGCGGCGCATGTACCGCTCGATCAGGCCGCGCGTCCGGTCGTTCTCCGTCTGGCGGTAGCGGCGCTCCAGGCTGGGCAGCACGCCGTCGAAGGGCGCCCGGTACGTCCCCTTCGAGCGCTTCCCCTCCCAGCGGAACTCGATCTCCTCCTTCGTGCCGTTCAGGATGGCGTTGCGCGCCTTCTGCGGCAGGCGGCGCCACGGCACGTCCAGGGAGAACCCGAGCGCGCCGGCGAGCGAGCGCAGCATGGTGCGGTGCCAGCTGGAGGTGACGTCGCGCCACGGGTGGATGGCCCCGTTCGCGAGGGACACGTCCGGGTCCGGCACGACGAGCGCCGCGTCCACCGACATGCGGCTGCCGAGGCCGTTGCAGGCCTCGCACGCGCCGTACGGGCTGTTGAACGAGAAGAGCCGGGGCGCCACTTCGCCCAGCCCCGCGCCGCAGTCCGGGCAGGAGAACTTCTCGGACAGGAGCATGCCCTCCCGCCCCGCCACGTCCACGAGCACGGTGCCCTGGGCGAGCCGCGTGGCCGTGGCCAGCGAGTCCGCCACGCGCGCCCGGACGCCGTCCTTCACCACGAGCCGGTCCACGACGATCTCGATGTCGTGCTTCCGCTTCTTGTCCAGCGCGGGCGGGGACTCCAGGTCGTGGATCTCCCCGTCCACCCGGACGCGCACGAAGCCGTCCCGCCTCGCGGCGCGGAACATCTCGGCGTACTCCCCCTTCCGCCCCCGCACGAGCGGCGCGAGGATCTGCACGCGGGCGCCCGCGCCCAGTCCGAGCACGGTGTCCGTCATCGCGTCGATCGTCTGCGGAACGATGGGCTTCCCGCAGCTCGGGCAGTGCGGCTTCCCCACGCGGGCGTACAGCAGCCGCAGGTAGTCGTAGATCTCGGTGATCGTGCCCACCGTGGAGCGCGGGTTCCTCGTGGCGCCCTTCTGCTCGATCGAGATGGCCGGGGACAGCCCCTCGATGGAGTCCACGTCCGGCTTGTCCATCTGCCCGAGGAACTGCCGGGCGTACGCGGAGAGACTCTCCACGTACCGGCGCTGGCCCTCGGCGTAGATGGTGTCGAAGGCCAGGGAGGACTTCCCGGACCCGGACAGCCCGGTGACCACGATGAGGCGGTTCCGGGGCAGCGTGACGTCGATGTCGCGCAGGTTGTGCTGGCGCGCGCCGCGGACGCGGATGTGCTCGCTGGACAAGGGAGAGACCTCGAAATCGGAAGGCAGGCGCAGAATGTACGCGCGCGGTCGCGCGCGGTCAAACGGCGCCGGCGCGCGCCCGCGCTAGGCCCGCGCGGTGTCGATCGCCCGGCGGAAGCCCTCGGCGGCTTCCCGCAGCGCCACCGCCGCGGCGGCGCGGGTGGGCGCCTCCTCGGTGAGGGCCACGAGCCGGCTGCCCACGATGACCCCGTCCGCCACGCGTCCGGCCTCGCGCGCATGGTCCGGGGTGGCGATGCCGAACCCGACGCCGACCGCCACGTCCGATCGGGCCCGCACGCGCGCCAGCACCGGGAGGAACGCGTCCGACAGCGACGCCCGCGCGCCGGTGACGCCCAGGCGGCTCACGCAGTACAGGAACCCGGTGGTGGCGCGCACCGCGGCCGCGAGGCGCACGTCGTCGGACGTGGGCGCCACGAGGAAGACGGTGGCCAGCCCGGCCTCCGCGGCGGCCGGCAGGAACTCCCCCGCCTCCTCGGGCGGAACGTCGGTGAGGATGACGCCCTGCACGCCGGCGGCGGCGGTGTCGCGCGCGAACGCCGCCCACCCGCGTCGCAGCACGGGGTTCGCGTACGTCATCAGCACGACGGGTACGCCGCGCGCCGCGATGCGCGAGGCGGTGTCCAGCACGCCGCGAACGCGCGTGCCGGCGGCGAGCGCGCGCTCCGCCGCGCGCTGCAGCACGGGGCCGTCGGCGAGCGGGTCCGAGAACGGGATCCCGAGTTCGAGGACGTCGGCGCCGCCGTCCGCGAGCGCGGCGGCGAACTCCTCCGTGGCGGCGAGATCCGGATCGCCCGCGGTCAGGTACGGGACGAGCGCGGCGCGGTTCGCGGCGCGCAGCGCGGCGAAGCGGGCGGCGAGCGCGGTCATCCGCGCTCGGCCAGCAACTCCTCGGTACGGAGCAGCTCCTCGGACCGGCGGTACGCTTCGCGCGCCTCGTCGCTGGCGCCCTTCTTGTCGAACGCGATGCCGAGGTGGTAGTACGCGCGCCCGTTCATCGGATCGAGCGCGATGGCGCGCTCGAACGCCGTGACCGCGTCGTCCACCGCGTCCATCTTGTTGTAGACGCAGCCGAGCGCGTAGTAGCAGCGCGGGTCGTCCGGCGTGACCTCGAGCGCCGCGCGGATCTCGCGCACCGCCTTCGCGTACAGGCCCTTTTTCTGGTAGGCCTCGCCCAGGTAGAAGAACGCCTGCGCGTTGCGGGAGTCCAGCTCGCCGGCCCGGCGCAGCTGCGTGATGGCGTCGTCCCAGCGGCCGCGGTCCAGGTACGCCACGCCCAGGTTGAACCGCGCCTCCGCGTTCTCCGGATCCAGCCGGATGGCGGTGGCGAACTCCTCGATGGCCTCGTCGTGCAGGCGGTGCTCGCCGTACAGGGCGCCCAGGTTCGAGTGCCACTCCGCGCGGTCCGGCTCCAGCGCCACGGCGCGGCGCAGCTCGTCCACGGCGCGGTCGAACTCCCCGCGCCGGTCCAGCAGCACGCCGAGGTTCCCGTGGGCCCGGGCGAACGAGGGGTCCATCTCCAGCGCGCGCAGGTAGGAGCCGAGCGCCTCGTCGTCGCGCCCGTGGCGCGCCAGCGTGACGCCCAGGTGGTAGTGCGACTCCGCGGATCCGGGCGACAGGTCGATGGCCTTGCGGTGGTGGCGCAGCGCCTCGTCCAGCAGCCCGGCCAGGTCCAGCGCCTTCGCGTACTGCGTGTGGCTCTTCGGGTCGTCCGGGTCCAGCGCGAGGCAGCGCGAGAACCAGTCCAGCGCCTCGGGGATGTTGCCGGCCTTGCGCGCGGCGACGCCCACCTCGAACGCGGCGGCGGCGCTCTCCGGCTCCAGGTCCGCGACGGTGCGGAGCGCGCGGTACGCTCCCTCCGCATCCCGCGCCGCGGCGCGCGCCTTGGCGAGCGCGCGCCAGGCCTCCGGGTCCTTCGCCCCGCGGCCGCGCACCCTCCGCTCGGCATCGGTCACGTCGCGGGCCGCGGCCGTCGCCCGCTGCGGGCGAGGCCCACCCCAGAACTTCCAAGGCACGAAGCGCTCCCCTCGCACGGAACCCAGCACGGTGAAGGTAGCGGCGGGGTCGGAGCCGGTCAAGGAACGCAAGAACGCGCGACGGAGCGGCCGGCTACGGCTGCGGCTCGACCGTGACGTCCAGCACGAGCCGGATCGGCCGGCGCGCGGCGAGGTCCGCCGCCGACACCGGGATCGTCAGCGAGCGCTCGATCACCAGCGGCGCCGGCGCGACCGCGGTCGCGGCATGGGCCGCGTGGGCGGACGGGGCGGCGGCCGGCGCGGTCCTCGGCGGCGGCGGCGGCGGCGCA
>CAYYFX010000126.1:0-6438 GCA_964471155.1 uncultured Gemmatimonadota bacterium
GTGCCACGCGCAGTTCCGCAGCGGTCCGCGCCCCCGCGGCGGTCGGCGCGCGGACGAGCGCGCGTGCGCGGGCCGCGAGGACTGTCTGAGCATGGCATACCCTCCCCCTCGCCCGGGGCATCGCCCGCGCCCGCCCCGACGTCCGGATCGTCCTCCGCCGGTTCGATCCGGCCGGGCGCACCCGCCGCGTCGCGTCACGCGTTCGCCGCGTGGTCTTCCCGGAACACCCGGTCCACGCCTTTGACCTTCTGCATCACCTTCATCACCTTGCGCAGGTGCGCCACGGTCTCCACCTCGACGACGAAACGGCCGACGGCGCGGTGCCCGTCCGATTCCATCGACGCGCTCAGGATGTTCGTGTCCAGCTCCGTGATGGCGGAGGAGACGTCGGCCAGCAGGCCCTTGCGGTTCTCGCCCTCCACGCCGAGGTGCACGCGGTACACGTTCTCGCGGGACACGTCCCAGTCCACCGCGGTCCGCCGCTCCATCTCCACCACGGGCGGCAGCGCGTTCGGGCAGTCCGACCGGTGCACGGAGATCCCGCGCCCGCGCGTCACGATCCCGACGATGGCCTCGCCCGGCAGCGGCTGGCAGCAATGCGCGAAGCGGATCATCACGTTGCTGAGTCCCTGCACCTTGACGCCGCCCTCCTTCTTGCGGGCGAACGGCAGCATGCGCCGCAGGCCCGAGGGCTCGCGCTTCGTCTCCACCTGCGGGAACAGCTTCCGGACGATCTGCACCGCGGACAGGTCGCCCTGGCCGACGGTGGCGTACAGGCGCTCCACCGAGTCGAAGCCCAGCTTCCTGGCCGCGTCCGCCGTCACGCCCTTCTCCAGGTCCACGCCGTTCCGCTTCGCCTCGCGCTCCAGCATCTCGCGCCCGAGCGCGGTGGAGTGCTGCGCCTGCTCCAGCCGGAACCACCGGCGGACCTTGCTGCGCGCGCCGGCCGATGCCACCACGTTCAGCCAGTCCTGGCTGGGCCGCCCCAGCGGCGACGTGATGATCTCCACGGTGTCCGCGTTCTCCAGCCGGTGGCGCAGCGGCACGATGCGGCCGTTCACGCGCGCGCCCACGCAGTGGTTGCCCACCGCGGTGTGGATGGCGTACGCGAAATCGATGGGCGTGGCCCCGCGGGGCAGCACCTTCAGCTCGCCCTTCGGCGTGAACACGAACACCTCGCCCTGGAACAGGTCGGACTTGAGCAGGTCCAGGAACTCCTCGGCGTTCTGGTCGGCCTGCTCCTTCACCAGCTCCCCGAGCCAGGGGAACCGGCCGACCAGGTCCGGGAGCTGCGTCTTGCCCTCCTTGTACGCCCAGTGCGCGGCGATGCCGAACTCCGCCTCCGCGTGCATCTCCGGCGTGCGGATCTGGAACTCCACCCAGACGTTGTCGGGACCGATCACCGTGGTGTGCAGCGAGCGGTAGTGGTTGGTCTTCGGCGCGGCCACGTAGTCCTTGATCCGCTCCGGCACCGGGCGCCACAGCGAGTGCACGATGCCCAGCGCCTCGTAGCAGTCCCGCTCCCGGGGCACGATGACGCGGATGGCCATGAGATCGTAGATCTCCTCGAAGTCCTTCTCGCGCGACTTCATCTTCAGGAAGATGCTGTAGAAGTGCTTCGCGCGGCCCTTGATCTCGGCCTTGATGTTCTGCTTCTCCAGCCGGCGCGCCAGCGGCTCGGTCAGCCGCAGCAGGAACTCCTCGCGCTCCTGGCGCTTGCGCGCCACCCGCACCACGAGATCCTGGTACACCTGCGGCTCGAGGTACTTCAGCGCCAGGTCCTCCAGCTCCCACTTCACCTTCGCGATCCCGAAGCGGTGGGCCAGCGGCGCGTAGATCTCCAGGGTCTCGCGCGCGATCCGCTGGTGCTTCTCCTCCGGGAGGAAGCCGAGCGTGCGCATGTTGTGCAGGCGGTCGGCCAGCTTCACGAGGATCACGCGCAGGTCCTGCGCGATGGCCAGCAGCATGCGCCGCCAGTTCTCGGCCTGGTGCTCCTCCGGGCTCTCGAACTCGATGCCGCCGATCTTCGTCACGCCGTCCACGATCGACGCCACGTGGTCCCCGAACCGCGTGCGCAGCTCGTCCGAGGAGACGCCGGTGTCCTCCAGCGTGTCGTGCAGGAGCCCGGCCACGAGCGTGACCGTGTCCAGGCGCAGGCCGGCCAGGATGGTGGCGACCGCCGCGCAGTGGCTGACGTAGGGGAGGCCGGAGCGGCGCCTCTGCCCCTCGTGCCGCGCCGCGGCGAAGTCGTAGGCGGCGCGGATGGCGTCCACGTCGTACATGGACGGGTCGTGCAGCGCGGCGAGGATGTCGTCCAGGCCGTAGGCCTGTTCGCCGGGGCCGTCCGGGTTCACGGCCGCGCGGTTCATGCGACCGACCCGCGGAAGTCCGTCACCTGGAACTGGGCCGTCGTGCGGCCGTTCCAGGAGTTCGCCGTGACGCAGCCGGCGAGGTCCACGGGTCCGTCGGGGAACCCGGCCTCCACGCGCGGTCCCAGCTCGAAGCCGATGCAGTCCAGGTTCGTGTCCGCGCGGCGGCGCACCGTCAGCTTCAGGTGGCCGTTGCCGCGCCCCACGACCTTGGGCGGCGCGCACGGCGTGGCGCCGCGCAGGACGAACACGGGGCGGGCGTTCCCGAAACCGAAGGGGCCCAGCCGCGCGAGGTCCTCGCACAGCGGGAGGTCCACCTCGTCCGGGTCCAGCGCGCCGTCGATCCGGAGGCGCGGGTGCGCGTTCTCCTCGGTCAGGTGGCGCCCGACGCACTCCGCGAAGCGGCGGCGGAACTCCGGCACGTGCTCCCGCCGGATGGTGAGGCCCGCGGCCATGGCGTGACCCCCGTACTGGACGAGGAGGTCCCCGCACTCGTCCAGCACCCGGCAGACGTCGACGCCGCGGATGGAGCGAACCGAGCCGCGCCCGGTGTCGCCCTGCATGGCGATGAGCGCCGACGGCCGGTAGAAGCGCTCCACCAGCCGCGCGCTGGCGATGCCGATCACGCCCGGGTGCCACGTGTTCGACGCGAGCACGATACCGTCCGGGTCGGCGCCGGCGATGCCGCGCTCGATGGCGTCGAGGGCCTGCTGCACGGTGCGCTCGCTGATCTCCTGCCGCTTCAGGTTCTCCTCGTCCAGCCGCTTCGCGAGCCGCGTTGCCTCCGCCACGTCCTCGGACAGGAAGAGGCGCAGCGCATCCGCGGCGTCGCCGAGCCGCCCGGCGGCGTTCACGCGCGGGCCGAGCAGGTACGCGAGGTGCCACGCGTCGGCCCGCTCCTCCACGCCGCTCACCTCGAGCAGCGCCATCATGCCCACGCGCGCCCGCTCCTCGATGCGCTTCAGCCCCTCGGTCACGAGGACGCGGTTCTCCCCGATCAGCGGCACGACGTCGGCCACGGTGCCGAGGGCCACGAGGTCCAGCTCCCGGCGCAGGTCGTACTCGTGCTCCAGGCTCTCCACGACGCCGCGCAGGAGCTGCCACACGACGCCCACGCCGGCCAGGTTCTTGTCCGGGTACGGGCAGCCGGGCTGCTTCGGATCCACCACCGCCGCCGCCGGCGGGAGGACGGGCCCCGGCTCGTGGTGGTCCGTCACCAGGGTGCGGATGCCCCGCGCGGCCAGCGCCGCCACCTCGTCCACGCTGCGGATGGCGCAATCCACCGTGAGGACCACGGCGGGCTCGCGCGCCACGACCTCGGGAAGGATGCGCTCCGAGAGCCCGTAGCCGTGCTCGAGCCGCCGGGGCAGCAGGTAGTCCACGTCGCCGCCGAGCCGGCGCAGCGCGCGCACGGCCAGCGACGTGCCGGTCACGCCGTCCACGTCGAAGTCGCCGAACACGAGGATGCGCTTCTTCTCGCGCAGGCACTCCAGAAGGAGATCGATGGCCGCGTCGGCGCCGAGGAACCCGCGCGGCGAGGACAGGTGCGCGAGCTGCGGGCGGAGGAAGCGGTCCGCGTCGTCCAGGTCGTGGTGGTCGCGCGCGGCGAGCACGCGCGCCACGGCGGGCGTCACGGAGAGACCCCGCGAGAGGCGCGTCACCTCGTCGGCGTCGATGTCCGGCGGACCGATCCAGTTCCTTCGCAGCATGCGTCTCCCGCGGTTCGAAGAGTGGAAGCCCGGGGAGAGCCGTAAGCCGAGTTCTGTACGGACTTGTGATCCGTGGTGGTCATTTCTCTAGGACGCGGATTGCTCCGCGCCTCCAGCGACCTACCCGAGAATCGTAGCGAGACGGGCCGTCTCTCTTCTCCTATTCGGTCTTGCTCCGGGTGGGGTTTGCCGAGCCGCCCCCGTCACCGGGGGCGCTGGTGAGCTCTTACCTCACCGTTTCACCCTTACCTCCCGGCCTTGCGGCCGGAGGGCGGTTTGCTTTCTGTGGCACTTTCCTTCGCGTTGCCGCGACTGGCCGTTAGCCAGCACCCTGCCCTGCGGAGCTCGGACTTTCCTCGTCCCTTGCGGGACGCGACCACCCGGCTCTCCCCTTGGCTTCTCGCCGGTAGGTGTACCAGTTTCCCCCGGGACGTTCCAGCACGCACCCGGGTCCGCTCCGGGGAATCCGATGCGGCGCAGGGTGTTGCGGATTCGGCGGTGGTCCGGGAGTCGCGTCGGGCCGACGCGGCGGGGACCGGTGCGGCGGGGACCGGCTCCGCGCGGGCCGGCCGGCGGTGACGTCCGGCTCGCGCCGGTCCTCAGGCGGAAGCGGCGTCCAGGGCCTCGTTCGCCAGCCGATCCGTGTCCCGGTTCTCCTCCCGGCGCACGTGACGGATCCGCACGGACCGGAACGAGGTCAGGAGGGCGTCCACGTCGTGCTTGAGCAGCGCGAGCGACGGGTCCTTGACGCGGTACTCGCCGTTGAGCTGCTTGACCACGAGCTCGGAGTCCATGCGCAGCTCCAGCTCGTCCAGCCCCAGCTCCCGCGCCTTCTCCAGCGCGGCGAGAGCGCCGCGGTACTCCGCGACGTTGTTCGTGGCGCGGCCGATGCGGCGGCCTTCGCTCCACAGCTCGGAGCCGTCCCGGTCCAGGAGCACGATGCCCACCGCGGCCGGGCCGGGGTTGCCGCGCGAGGCGCCGTCGGAGTACGCCACGGGGGTCTTCGTGGGAGTGCGGGGGGCCGGGGGGACCGCGGGGGCCGCGGGCCGGGTACGGCCCGGCGACGCGGCGCCGCCCTTCGCGGCGCGCTCGAGCGAGGCCATGAGGTGCGCCTCGACCTCGGCCCGGAGCGGGGACCCGCGCGGGGCCAGCTCGTCCAGGCTGCGGCCGGCCAGCATCCGCTCGACGACCCGGCGCGCCTCCGCGGAGAGGGCGCCGGCCCGCCGGTCAGAAGCCAATCCGCTCCTCCTCCTGCTCCCGCCACACCTGGATGCGCCCGCACTGCTCGCAGGTGTTCATGCGCCGCCCCTGCTTGATCTCCTGCAGGCGCTGCGCGGGATGCCGGAAGCCGCAGCCGCCGCACGCCCCGCGGTTCACCACCGCGACGAACGGGGTCTTCCCCGCGCGCCGGAGGCGCCCGTAGTACGACATGACCTGCGCCGGCACCTTCGCGACGAGCGGCTCCTTGAGCTGCGCCGCCTCGTCGTGGATGCGACGGAGCTCCTCCGTCTTCGCGTCGAGCTTCGCGCGGGCGGCGGCGGCCACGGCCTCCGCCCTGCCGAGCTGGTCCTCCGCCTCGGGCAGCTTCGCCGACGCGCCCTCCACGCGCTCGATCCAGTGCAGGCCCTGCTCCTCCAGGTCGTCGCGCCGGTCCTTCAGCGCCTCCATCTCGTGCTGGAAGGCCTCGTACTGGATCTGGTTGCGGACGCCCATCTGCTGCGTCTGGAGCTTCTTGAACTGGGCGTTGTTGGCCGCGAGGTCCATCTCCACGCCGCGCTGCTGGCTCCGGGCCGTGGCGAGCTGCGCCTCCGCGCTCTCCTTGACCTGGCGCGCGGAGCGCAGCGGGGCTTCGATCTCCTCGATGAGTCGGGGCAGGTCCTTCTGGTGCTGCTCGTACTCGAACAGCTTCAGGTCGAGATCCTGCAGTTCGAGCAGGGCCTGGATCTCCTCGGGCGACACGCTTCCTCCTGGCTTCGCCGTCCCGCCGGGACAAAAAGAAGGTGCCTCCCTCAGGAAGCACCCGGCCGTTCCCGTTCCAGGACATCTGTCATGGGGGGAAGGCTGGGGGCGAGGGAGTCTCCTTCTCGTTCGGATGGCGCCGGCGGGTGGTGGGCGATACTGGACTTGAACCAGTGACCTCTCGCGTGTGAGGCGAGCGCTCTGGACCAACTGAGCTAATCGCCCGCGACCCGCCGGCCGGTCTTTGGTGGGCCCACTTGGACTCGAACCAAGGACCGACCGGTTATGAGCCGGCTGCTCTAACCGCCTGAGCTATGGGCCCGTATTCCGGCGACCAAGTGAACGGGGAGGAATAGCACGGGGTCCCGGGTCGGTCAAGTCCGGCACCGGCAGGGGCGGGG
>CAYYFX010000126.1:6538-10560 GCA_964471155.1 uncultured Gemmatimonadota bacterium
CCGGTCCCGCGGCGGCGGGCGACCACCGCGGCGAACAGCGCGCACGCGGCGGCGAGGCCGCCGGCGATGCGGAACACGCCCGCGACGCCGACGTGGTTCGCGAGCCAGCCGCCGAGGAAGGGGCCGACGAAGAACCCGAAGATGGCGGCGGAGGACGCGTACCCCTGGATGCCGCCGCCGTGGCCGGCGGGGGCGCGGCGGCTGATCATCGCGTACAGCGCGGGCTGCACGCCGGCCACGCCGATCCCGAGCAGCGCCCGGGCGCCGAGCATCGCCGGGATCGTGCGGGCGTAGGGGTGCGCGGCCAGCGCCACCGCGGTGATCGCGAGGCCGGAGGTGAGCACGACCTTCAGCCCGACGCGCTTCGCGATCCCGCCCACGACGGACGATCCGAGCATCGTGAAGGCCGCCACCACGCCGAAGCCGATCCCGGTCCACAGCGCGGCGTCGCCGGCCCCGGCCAGCAGGTCCTCCACGAACAGCGGGAAGACCGGCATCACCATGCTGTGCGCGGCCATCGCGGCGAGCAGTCCGAGGAGGCCCAGGCGGATGGACCCGTCCGACCACGCGAAGCGCAGGTTCGCCGCGGGCGACGTGCGCGGCGGCTGGAGCGCCCGCGGCGGCTCCTCCAGGTAGCGCACCACGAGGACGGCGCCGATCGTGATGAGCGCCGCCACGATGAGGAAGATCTGCCGGAACGGGAGGAAGCCCGCCAGCACGCCGCCCACCGCCGGCCCGACGAGCCGCCCGGCGGAGGCGGAGGCCTGCAGGTGCGCCATGGCCCCCGGCAGGTACGCGGCCGGCGTGGATGCCGAGGTGATGGCGAGCGCCGCGGGGATGAACCCCGTCACCATGCCCTGCACGATGCGCAACACCCAGAGCTGCAGCGGCGTCTGCACGAACACGAGCAGCAGGTTGACGACCGCCAGCGACCAGATGGCGCGCACCACCATGATCCGGTGGCCGTAGCGGTCGCCGAAGTAGCCCCACACCGGCGCGAGCAGCCCCGCCGCGAGGAACGGCCCGGAGAACACGAGCCCGGACCACCGCTCCACGGCGGCGCGATCCGTCATGCCCAGCTCGCGGATGAAGAAGGGGATGAACGGCAGCACGATGGACATGCCCGAGACCGCCAGGAACTGCGACAGCGACAGGACCCGCAGGTTCCGGCGCCACGTGGGCTTGGCGCGCTCCGCCTCCCCGTCCGGTGCGGTCAAGGGAACCAGGGCCCCGGGTAGCCGGAGAACGACGGGTTCGCGCGGTCCCGCCCGGAGAGGAGCGGCGCGTCCGCCGGCCACGGGATGCCGAGCTCCGGGCTGTCCCACGCGATCCCGCGCTCCAGGTCCGGGTCGTACGTCCGGCTGCACCGGTACACGACGTCCGCCTCGTCCGACGTCACGCAGAACCCGTGCGCGAACCCGGCGGGGATCCACACCTGCCGGTGGTCCACGTCGTCCAGGTCGCACGCCCACCACGCACCGAACGTGGGCGACGAGCGGCGCAGATCCACGGCCACGTCCCACACGCTGCCGCGCGCGCAACGCACCAGCTTCGCCTGCCCCGGCGGCACCTGGAAGTGCAGCGCGCGGATGGTGCCGCGGACCGACCGGGAGTGGTTGTCCTGCACGAGCTCCGCGTCCACGCCCAGCCGCGCGAGGGTCTCCTTCCGGAACGTCTCCAGGAAGAAGCCGCGGTCGTCGCGGAACACCTTGGGCTCCAGCAGCAGCACGCCGGGCAGCGGCGTCTCCCGCACCACGAGGCGGCCGTCCGCCGCGAGGACGGCTCCCGCGTCCCCGCCGGTCACGGCAGGTCCACGTAGCCCTGCAGCTTCCGGGCGCGGGACGGATGCCGCAGCTTGCGGAGCGCCTTGGACTCGATCTGCCGCACGCGCTCGCGCGTGACGTTGAAGATGGCGCCCACCTCCTCCAGCGTGCGCGGGCAGCCGTCCCCGAGCCCGAAGCGGAGCCGGATCACCTTCTCCTCGCGGCGCGTGAGCGTGGACAGCACGTGCGACATCTGCTCCTGCAGCATGGCGAACGCCGCCGAGTGCGCCGGATTGATGGCGGACACGTCCTCGATGAAGTCCCCGAGGTTCGAATCCTCGTCCTCGCCGATGGGCCGGTCCAGCGAGATGGGCTCCTGCGCCGCCTTCAGCACGGACTTCACCTTCTCCACCGGCATGCCGAGCTTGCGCGCCACCTCCTCGGGCAGCGGCTCCCGGCCGTACTCCTGCACGAGCCGCCGCGACGCGCGCACCACCTTGTTGATGGCCTCGATCATGTGCACGGGCACGCGGATGGTGCGGGCCTGGTCCGCGATGGCGCGGGTGATGGCCTGCCGGATCCACCACGTGGCGTACGTGGAGAACTTGTAGCCCTTCTTGTAGTCGAACTTGTCCACGGCGCGCATGAGGCCCGAGTTCCCCTCCTGGATCAGGTCCAGGAACTCCAGCCCGCGGTTCGTGTAGCGCTTCGCGATGGAGATCACCAGGCGTACGTTCGCCTCGATCATCTCCCGCTTGGCCTGCTCGGTCATCTTCTCGCCGGCGCGGATCTGCGCCACGAGGTCCGCCAGCTCGCCGGCGCGGCACTGCGCCTCCTGCTCCACGCGACGGATCTTGCGGCGCGAGTTCTTGACCTCCTTGGAGAGCTCCTCGAGCTCCTCCGCGGTGAGGCGCCCGCGCCGCCGCGACGACTTCAGGTCCCCGCCCGCCGCGAGCAGGTTGATCTCCTCCGCGGTCAGGCCGGTCTTCTCCTCGACCGCGTGGACCTCCCCCTCCGCCTCGCGGACCCGCGCGTGCAGGTCCTTCAGGCGCTCGACGAACTTCTCCGCGAGCTTCCCGTTCAGCTTGAGATCGTGCAGGTCCTCGTTGATGCGCGCGCGGTACGACGCCCGCTTCTTGTCGTAGTCCCGGCGCTGCTTCTCCGTCCAGGACGTGCGCGGCGGCGTCTTCCCCAGCCTCTCCAGCTCCGCGTGCGAGCGCACGATGCGGCGCACGCGCACGAGGATGGGACCCTTCTCCGTCTTCGGGGGCTGGCCGGTGGGACCGAACCCCCCGGTGTCCACGCGGACGAACTCCTCCAGCGGCATGCGGCCCTTGTCCACGCGCGTGCCCAGCAGCGAGAGCTCCTTCACCGAGCTGGCCGACCGGAAGACGGTCTGCAGCACCATGTCCTGGCCCTGCTCGATGCGCTTCGCGATCTCGATCTCGCCCTGCCGGTCCAGCAGCGGCACGCGACCCATCTCGCGCAGGTACATGCGCACCGGGTCGTCGAAGCGGACCGGCTGCTGCGCCACGAGCGCCTCCGCCGGCTTCTTCTTCTGCTTGCGCCGCTCCAGGCGCGCGCGCCCCTCCTCCACGGAATCCACGACGTCGACCTTCAGCTTGCCGAGGGACGCGTAGATCTCGTCCATCTCCTCGAGGCTGGCGTCCTCGTCGAGGTAGTCGTTGATCTGGTCGTAGGTGACGAATCCCTGCTTGCCGCCGAGCTTCTTGAGGGACTCCATCACCTTCGCGTGGCTCTTCTTGACCGTCATCGGTCGCATTCCTCCGGGGTGGGTGCGTCGGGTCGTCGTGTTCATCGTCAATCGAGGGTCCGCGGCGCCGCGAGCCGGGCGAGTCCGCGCGCCAGGTCGTTCTTCAGCCGGGCGAGGTCCGTCGCGGAGACCCCGTCCCCGCGCGCGAGCGCCTTGCGCATCTCCGTGGTCACACGCTCCATCTCGCGCTCCAGTCCGCGGCGCTCCAGCCGCATGCCGCAATCCTCCGCCTGCCGCTCGATCTCCACCGAGTACTCCTCGGAGACCGCGAGCTCGCCGAGCAGCTTGCGCGCCGGCTCGTCGTCCGCGAAGGCGTCCAGCAGCCGCGTGCCGCCGAGCGACACGCCCTCCGCGACCATCGCGCACGCCTTCTCCGCGATGCGGCGGGTCAGCGGGTGCTCGAAGTCCTCCGGCCCGCACCGCGTCAGCAGTTCCGCGCCGAGCGCGCCGTCGTGCAGCGCGACGGCGAGCACGGTCAACTCCAG
>CAYYFX010000127.1:0-1537 GCA_964471155.1 uncultured Gemmatimonadota bacterium
CGCTCTCGCCGCCCTTCTTCGTGCTGGCCACACAGAACCCGATCGAGCAGGAGGGGACGTATCCGCTCCCCGAGGCGCAGCTCGACCGGTTCATGTTCAACATCCACGTGGACTACCCGTCCGCGGCGGACGAGGCGCGCATCGTGGAGGAGACCACCTCCGCGTACGAGGCGTCGCTCGCGAAGATCCTCTCCGCCGCCGACATCCTGCGCCTCCAGAAGCTGGTGCGCCGCGTCCCGGTGGCGGAGGACGTGGTGCACTACGCCGTGCGGTTGGCCCGCTGCACCCGCCCGCGCGAGGAGGACGCGCCGAAGTTCATCAAGGACTGGGTGGCCTGGGGCGCCGGGCCGCGCGCCAGCCAGTTCCTCGTGCTCGGCGCGAAGACCCGCGCCGTGCTGGACGGCCGCTTCACGCCCACCGCGGACGACGTGCGCTCCGTGGCCCGCGCCACGCTGCGGCACCGCATCGTCACGAACTTCAACGCCGAGGCCGAGGGCGTGGTGGACGTGGACATCGTGGACCGCCTCGTGCGCGAGGTGGGTGCCGAGGCCGCGGTCCGTTGAAGGTCTCCGACGCCGAGCGCCGGCGCCTGCTGGACGCCGCCGTCGTGGCGAAGCTCGGGCGCATGGACGTCCGCGCGCGCACGGTCGTGGAAGGCTTCGTGGCCGGCCTGCACAAGAGCCCGTACAAGGGCTTCAGCGTGGAGTTCGCCGAGCACCGCCAGTACATGCCGGGCGATCCGCTCAAGACCGTGGACTGGAAGGTCTACGGCAAGAGCGACCGCTTCTACGTGAAGGAGTTCGAGGAGGAGACGAACCTCCGCGCGCACCTCGTGGTGGACGGGTCGGCGTCCATGGCGTTCGCGTCCGGCGAGGTGTCGAAGTTCGACTACGCGCGCTACCTGGCCGCGGCGCTCTCCTGGCTGATGATCCGTCAGCAGGACTCCGTGGGGCTGTTGCTGTTCGACTCCGACATCCGCCGCTTCATCCCCGCGCGCTCGGCCTCGAAGCACCTGCGGGTGCTTCTGGAGGAGCTGGAAAACGCGAAGCCGGCATCCACCACGGGGCTCGCGAACACGCTGCACAAGCTGGCGGAGCGCGTGACGCGGCGCGGGCTGGTGGTGCTGATCTCCGACCTGTTCGACGACCAGGCCGCCGTGCTGCGCGCCCTGAAGCACTTCCGGCACAAGCGCAACGAGGTGGTGGTGTTCCACGTGCTGGACGCGGCGGAGCGCACGTTCGACTTCCCGCGCGAAGCGATCTTCGAGGACATGGAGACGAAGGACAGGATGTTGGTGCGGCCGTGGGAGCTGAAGGCGGACTACCGCAAGGCGGTGGCCGCGTGGATCGACAGCACGCGCCGCGGCTGCCGCGAGATCGGCGTGGACTACGTGTCCATGCACACCGAGACGCCGTTCGACACGGCGCTCATGGCGTACCTGGAGAAGCGCAGCCGGCTCGGCTGAGCGAACCTGGAGTCCCGTGACCTTCCTGAACCCCGCGTTCCTGTTCGGCCTGCTCGGGATGGCCGTGCCGCT
>CAYYFX010000127.1:1637-10517 GCA_964471155.1 uncultured Gemmatimonadota bacterium
GTGGAGTTCGGCGGGCAGATCCTGGAGAAGGGGGCGCCGCTGGAGTTCCGCGCGGTGGTGGCGGCGGACGGCGCGCACCCGCGCTCCGAGGTGGACGTGGAGCTGGCGTTCGACGGGCGCGTCGTGGACCGGCGGCGCGTGGACCTCGCGCCGGGCGGGCGCGTGTCGCTGTCGTTGCGGGAGACCTTCGCGGAGGACGGCCTGCACTTCGGCACGGTGACCGTGCGCGGCGTGACCGGTCCCGCGGAGGACGACGACCGGGTCTTCCTCGTGCGCACGCACGCCGCCGTGCCGGTGCTGGTGGCGGCCGGCGAGGACCGCGGCCGGCGCTACCTGGAGGCGGCGCTCGCGCCGCCGGGCACCGGCGCGGGGTCGTTCGCGGTGCGCACGGCGGACGTGGACGCGCTGGACACGGTGTCGCGAGCGAACGAGGCGGTGGTGATCCTGTCCGACCTGGAGCGCCTCCCCGCGCCCGCGCTCGACGGGATCAAGGCGTTCCTGTCCGAGGGCGGCGGCGTGCTCGTGATCCCGGGGTCGCGCACGGACGCCGCGGCGTGGAGCCGGGACTTCCTGCCGCGCTTCCTGCCCGGATCCATCTCCGGGACCACGGCGGCGGGGGAGGCGTTCCGCATCGACCGGCTGGACCCGTCGCACGCGTTGTTCGACCTGTTCCGCGGCGGCGAGGGCGGGCTGACGGACGTCCGGTTCACGCGCGCGCTGCGCGTCCGTCCCGAGTCCGGCACGACGACGCTCGCGACGTTCTCCACCGGGGATCCCGCGCTGCTGGAGTCCGCGCTGCTGCCGGGGCGCGTGCTGTTCCTCGCGTCGTCCCTGGATCCGGCGTGGAGCGACCTGCCGCTCACCGGCGCGTTCGTGCCGCTCGTGCACGAGGCGGTGCGCTACCTCGCGGAGGCGCGCGGCGGCGGCGGCGGACGGCTCGACGTGGGCGAAGGGGCGACGCTGCGCGTGCCCGTCGTGCCGCCGGGCGGCGTCACGCTGCTCTCGCCGGACGGCGGGTCGCGGCAGGTGGCCGCCGAGGCCGGTCCGGGCGGCTACGCGCTGAGCCTGCCGGAGGCGGCGCAACCCGGGTACTACGTCTTCCGCGCCGCCGCCGGCGACACGCTCGGCGCCTTCGCGGCGAACGTGGCGGCGAGGGAGAGCGACCTCGCCCGCGCGCGCCCCGAGGAGCTGGAGGAGCGGCTGGCCGCGCGTGGCGCGGTGCTGGCCGCCCCCGGGGACGCCGCGCGCGCGATCGAGGTGGCGCGCCGCGGCCGGGAGATCTCGCGCGCGTTCCTGTGGGCGGCGGCCCTCCTGCTGCTCGCGGAGACGTGGCTCGCGCGGCGGCCCGCGGGGGTCGAGGAGGCGGCCGCGTGAGCGGCATCGCGCGCGTGCTGCAGGTGGTGGGCGAGGACCCCGCGCTGCGCGCGGCGTTCGCGGATCTCGCCGCCGGGCGCGAGACGCTGGTCAACGGGCTCGGCTGCTCGGCGAAGGCGCTGGCGCTCGCCACGCTGCACCGGGACGCCGACGCCCCCATCCTCGTCATCGCACCCACCGCGGAGGAGGCGGAGTCGCTCGTCGGCGACCTCGAGAACTGCCTCGGTGCGGAGCCGGTCTTCCTGTTCGCCGAGACGGACGTGCTCCCGTACGACCGGCGCTCCCCGCACGCGGAGACGCTGGGGGAGCGGATCCCGTGCCTGGGCGCGCTGGCGTCCGGCGGGAACATCGTGTGCGTGACCACGGCGCGGGCGCTGGCCGGCCGCGTGCCGTCCCCCGCGGAGTTCGCCGGCATGCGGCTGCCGCTGGCCGCCGGCGACACCCTGGACCGCGACGCGCTCGTGGAGCAGCTCGTGCGGCGCGGCTTCCGCGCGGAGCGGATCGTGGAGGAGGTGGGCACGTTCGCCGTGCGCGGCGGCCTCGTGGACCTGTTCCCGTTCGGCTCCCGCAATCCCGTGCGCGTGGAGTGGTTCGACGACTCGATCGAGTCCCTGCGCACCTTCGACGCGGCCACGCAGCGCACGGTGGAGCCGCTCGCGCGGATCGACCTGCTCCCGCAGCGCGAGCTGATGGCCGGCGAGGCGGAGATCCGGGCCGCGCGCCAGGACGGGCCGCTGCCCTTCGAGGAGGGATCGAATCCGTTCGTGGACGGCATCGAGGCGTGGCTCCCGCGCTTCTGCCCGGACGCCGGCAGCCTGCTCGCGCACCTCGCGCCCCGCGGCATCGTGGTGCTGGACGAGCCGGACCGGCTGCGGGAGGCGCTCGCGGAGCAGCATGCGGAGGCGGCCGCCGCCTACGCGGAGTTGCCGGCCGCCGCGCCGCGACCGCCGGCGCCGGACGCGCTCTTCGTCACCGCGGACGAGGTGGCCGGCGCGCTGCGCGATCGCACCGTGCTGCGCCTCGCGCTGTTCGCCGGGGACTCGGCGAGGACGGCGCTGCGCCCGGCGGACGGCCCGCTCGCGGAGCACCGCGTGGTGGTGCACTCCCAGGAGACCTTCCGCGGCTCCTTCGCCGTGCTGCGCGAGCGGCTGCGCGCGCAGGTCGACGAGGGGCACGAGGTCTGGGTCTTCTGCGACAACAAGGGCCAGATGGGCCGGCTCGCCGAGATGCTGGAGGGACTGGCCGAGTCCGTGCGGCTCGAGGTGGCGTCGTTGCGCAACGGCTTCTCGATGCCGGAGCGCAAGCTCGTGGTGCTCACCGACCACGAGATGTTCGCCCGCACGGCGCGCCGGCGGCGCGCGTTCCGGCACGGCGGCGGCGCCCCGATCCACGACTACGCGGCGCTCAAGCGCGGGGACTACGTGGTGCACGTGGACCACGGCGTGGGCCGCTACGACGGCATCGAGCTGGTGGCCACCGGAGGCTTCGAATCCGAGTGCCTCATCCTGCGGTACCAGGAGGGCGCGTCCATCTTCGTGCCGGTGGACCAGATCAACCTGGTGCAGAAGTACGTGGGCGGGGACGCGGGCGCGCCGCCCGTGGTGGCGAAGCTGGGGACCGCGCAGTGGGAGCGGACGAAGGCGCGCGCGAAGAAGGCCGTGGAGAAGATGGCCGCACAGCTCCTGGAGATCCACGCGGCGCGGCAGGCCAGGCAGGGACACGCGTACCCGCCGGACGGCGAGTGGCAGCGGGAGATGGAGGCGTCGTTCCTGTACGAGGAGACGCCGGACCAGCGCAAGTCCACGGACGCGGTGAAGCGCGACATGGAGGATCCGCGCCCCATGGACCGCCTCGTGTGCGGCGACGTGGGCTACGGCAAGACCGAGGTGGCCATCCGCGCCGCGTTCAAGGCGGTGGGCGACGGCCGGCAGGTGGCCGTGCTCGTGCCCACCACGATCCTCGCGAAGCAGCACCTGGACACGTTCACCGAGCGGTTGCGCGCCTACCCGGTGCGGGTGGACATGCTGTCGCGGTTCCGGTCGCCGAAGGAGATCAAGGAGAGCCTGGGGAGGCTGGCGGCGGGCGACGTGGACATCATGATCGGCACGCACCGGCTGCTCTCGAAGGACGTGGAGTTCCACGACCTCGGGCTCGTGATCGTGGACGAGGAGCAGCGCTTCGGCGTGAAGCACAAGGAGCGCCTCAAGGAGCTGCGCAAGCTGGTGGACGTCCTCACGCTGACGGCCACGCCCATCCCGCGCACGCTCAACATGGCGCTGCTCGGGCTGCGCGACATCTCCGTGATCGAGACCCCGCCGCCGAACAAGCTGCCCATCGTCACCGAGGTGGTGGAGTCCGGCGACGAGGTGGTCCGCAAGGCGGTGCTGCGCGAGGTGCAGCGCGGCGGCCAGGTGTTCTTCGTGCACAACCGCGTGCAGTCCATCGAGGGCGTGGCGGCGCGGCTGCGCGAGCTGCTGCCCGAGCTGCGCTTCGACGTGGCCCACGGGCAGATGCCGGAGGGCCAGCTCGAGAAGGTGATGATGGACTTCCTGGAGCGGCGCTCGGACGTGCTCGTCTCCACGATGATCATCGAGTCCGGGCTGGACCTGCCGAACGTGAACACGATCCTGATCAACCGCGCGGACGCGTTCGGGCTCGCGCAGCTCTACCAGCTCCGCGGGCGGGTCGGGCGCTCCAACCACCGCGCCTTCGCGTACCTGCTGATCCCGCCGGGCGCGCAGCTCACGGACGTGGCGCGCAAGCGGCTCCGCGCCATCGAGGAGTTCTCGGAGCTGGGCGCGGGCTTCCGGCTGGCCATGCGCGACATGGAGATCCGCGGCGCCGGCAACTTCCTCGGTCCGGAGCAGTCCGGTCACATGGAGGCCGTGGGCTACGACCTGTACTGCCAGATGCTGCGCGAGACGATGGCGGACCTGCGCGGCGAGGAGCGCCCGGAGGAGCGGCTGCCCGTGCGCATGGACATCGCGGTGGATGCCTACCTGCCCGAGGAGTACATCGCCGACCCGGACCAGCGGATCGTGTTCTACAAGCGGCTGGCGGATCTCGTGGAGGTGGACGGGGTCGAGCGGCTCGGGGAGGAGCTGGTGGACCGCTACGGGCGCCTCCCCGAGGCGGCGGCGAACCTGCTCGAGGTCAAGGAGCTGCGCCTGCTCGCCGAGGCGTCCGGCGTGTCGGAGTTCCGCGCGCGCGGCGGCCGGGCCGCGCTGGCCTTCCACGAGGGCCGCGCGCCGCGCCCGCCCATCGTGCGGGAGATGGTCCGGTTGACGCCCGCGGAGCTGGCGTTCTTCACCGAGGGCCGCGACGGCCTGCGCCTCGAGGTGAAGGCGGAGTCGGTGGACGACCTCCTGGCCGCCCTGGCCGCGCTCTTGCGGGTGACTTCCGCCTCTGATACGTTGTCCGTTTCGCAAGTCCTTCATTGAGTCGAACGGGAGGAGAGACCGTGTTCCGCGCTTCGAGAATGGCGGGGACCGTGGCGGCGGCGCTGGCCGGCGTCGCGGCGCTCGCGGGTTGCGGCGGCAAGGAGAAGGGGCCGCTGGACAAGGTGGTCGCGCGTGCGGGTGACATCCAGGTCACCATGGCCGACTTCGCGGACGCCTGGAACAAGATCACGCCCCCGAACCGCCCGGACATCTCCACGATCGAGCAGCGGCGCTCCTTCGCGAACGACCTCGTGAACCAGCGCATCCTCCTGGCCGAGGCGCGGCGGCTCGGCGGGATCACCGACCCGCAGGTCCTCGCGCTGCTGGAGCAGCGGCGCCGCACGGACATGCTGTCGGCACTGTACCGCGCCGAGGTCTCGCAGAAGGTGGAGGTGGGCGGAGCCGAGGTCGAGGAGCTCTATCAGCGGCGCGGCACCGCGGTGAAGGCCTCGCACATCCTGCTGGACGACATGGAGTCGGCGCGGAAGCTGCACGCGGAGATCACCGCGGGGAGCATCTCGTTCGCGGACGCCGCGCGGCAGCACTCCCTGGACCAGTCCACGAAGGGCAACGGCGGCTCGCTGGGGGAGATCCAGTGGGCGCAGACGCTGCCCACCTTCCAGGAGCGCGCGTTCTCGCAGGAGCCCGGGACCATCTCGGAGCCGTTCGAGACCACGTTCGGTGTGCACATCCTCCGCGTGGAGGAGCGGGTGCCCCGGCAGCTCGCGCCGCTGGACGAGATGCGCGTGACGCTGCGCAACGAGGTGCGCTCGCAGAAGGAGCAGCTCCGCCTGCGCGAGTTCAGCGCGGAGCTCGAGAAGAAGGCGGGGCTGGCCTGGAACGACGAGGGCCTGGCCGCCCTGGAGGCCGCCATCGTCCGCATGACCGAGGTGGACCCGGATACGGTGGACGCCGAGCGCCGCTTCCTCCCGGATGTCTCCGACGCGGAGCGGGGCACGGTGCTCGCCACGTTCTCGGGCCGGAACTGGACCATCGGGGACTACGTGGACGCGCTGGCGAGGCAGCCCTACACGAGCCGTCCTCCGGCGCGCATCCCGCGCTCCGGCTTGCGGGAGCTGATCCGCAGCACGCAGATCGCGCAGGAGCTGGCGTACGCGGAGGCGCAGGCGCGGGGCCTGGGCGAGACCCCCGAGCTGAAGAACGCGATCACCCGCCTGGAGGAGCAGGTGCTCATCGAGCAGCTGCACACCCGCTTCCTGCAGTCGGTGGACGTGACCCCGGAGGACGTGCGCGCGTACTTCGATTCCACGCGCGCCGCGGACTCGTCGGCCTTCACGTACCCCGAGCGCGTGGACATGCTCGTCGTCACGAATCCCTCGGTGGACGCGGTCAAGGACGCGCTGCGGCGCATGCGGAAGGGCGAGGACGAGCAGGCCGTGCTGGCGGAGGTCTCCTTCGATCACATCACGAAGCCGAAGGGCGGCCGCACCGGCCTCGTCGGGCGGGGCACGTACTCGCCCCCGATCGAGGACGTGGCGTTCTCGGGCCGCGTCGGGAAGGGCTGGTCCGAGCCGATCGTGCTCGAGGGCGCGGCCGCGGCGGTCAAGGTGCTGGATCAGCAGCCGCCCCGCCCGGCGCGGTTCGAGGAGGTCGAGGGCCAGCTCACGCAGGCGCTGCAGCAGCAGCGGGGCGACCGGGCGTTCGAGGAGTGGCTGATCAAGGAGCGCGAGACGCGCGGCGTCGAGATCCTCGACGACGTGCTCGCGCTGTACGACCAGGCGGTCGGTGCGCAGAGCGCGCCGCCGGCCCCGGCGGCGAACCCCTCGCAGGGAGGGTAGCGTGTCCCGGACCGGCTTCCGGACGCTCGCGGCGCTCGCCGTCCTCGCCGCGCTTCCGGCGGGGGTCGCGCGGGCGCAGGACGCTGCGGCGCCTCCGGACCCCGGCTCCGGTACGGCCGGAACGGCCGATGCGGCCGATGCGCTCGGCGAGGTGGACGTCGTCGACCGCGTCGTGGCCGTCGTGGGGGACGAGATCGTCCTGCTCTCCGAGGTGGAGGAGGAGGTGTACCTGGCCGGCCTCCGCGGCGAGTTCTCCCTCACGGACCCGGCCGCGGTGGACGAGCGCCGCCGGCAGGTCCTGGACCAGCTCGTGGAGAGCAAGATCCTGCTGGCGGAGGCGCGGCGCCGGGGGATCCAGGTGGAGCGCGAGGAGATCGACCGCGCCCTCGAGGACACGATCGCGGACGTCCGCCGGCGCTTCCCGGACGAGGAGGCGTTCCTCGAGCAGCTCCGCAAGGAAGGCGTGACCCTGGATCAGTTGCGATCCAGCCAACGCGGGAAGCTGGAGGAACAGCTGACGGTGCGGCAGCTCGTGGACCGCGAGGTCCGCAGCCGCGTGGATGTGGACGAGCGCGAGATCCGGGCCGCCTGGGACGAGCGCCGGGAGCGGATCCCGAACATGCCGGCGCGGCTGGACCTCAGCCGCATCCTCGTGGCCGTGCGCACGCCCGGGGACGTGGACAGCGCCGCGGTGCGCCGCGCGGACATCGTGAAGGCGCGGCTGGACGCCGGCGAGAGCTTCGCCACGCTCGCCCGCGCGTTCTCGGAGGGGCCGAACGCGGCGGAAGGCGGCGCGCTCGGCTGGTTCCTGCCGGAGGACCTGGATCCGGCGGTGACGGAGGCCCTGCGCGGGGTCCAGCCCGGGGGCACCACGGGAGTGGTCGTGTCGCCGCGGGGGGCGCTGATCCTCCGCGTGGACGAGGCGGATCCCCGGAAGGGGGTGCGCCTGTCGCAGATCGTGTTCCTGCGCGACGAGAAGGCGGCCCGCGCGGCCGCCCGCGCCCGCGCCGAGGAGATCCGCGCGCGGCTGGCGGCCGGCGAGGACTTCGAGGCGCTGGCGAAGGCGGAGTCGGACGACACGACGACGGCGCCGCAGGGCGGGCACGTCGGGATCGTGCCGCTCGAGTCGCTGGACGACGTGTACCGGAACGCGCTGGACCGCGTGGAGCCCGGGACGCTCGCGGATCTGATCGAGGACGCCGAGGGCTTCTCCATCGTCCGCGTCAACGCCCGCGAGGGCGAGCGCGAGGCCACGTACGACGACGTCCACGACCGCCTCGCGGAGGTCGTGCGGGCGAGCAAGGGACGCGATCTGTACGAGGAGCTGCTGACGTCGGCCCGCGAGCGCACCTACGTGGAGACCCGCCTCGAGGACGACGCGGGCTGACCCCCATGGCGAACGCCCCGGACACCGCGCTCCCGCGCCTGGCCGTGACCGCCGGGGACCCGGCGGGCATCGGCCCCGAGATCGTGGCGAAGGCCCTGCAGGACGGTCGCCTCCCCGCGCTCGGTCGCATCGCGGTCTACGCGCACGCGGACCTGTTCGAGCGCGCCTGCGCCGAGTCCGGCCTCGCCCCGCCGCCGCGCCTGGCCATCGACGCGGACGGCCCGTGGCCGCGGCTCGTGCCCGAGCCGATGCCGGCGGTTCCCGAGGGGTTCGCGCCCGGCGTGCCCAGCGCCTTCACGGGGACCGTGGCGGCGACGTGCGTGCGCGCCGCCGCGCGCGCCGCGCTGGATCGGAAGGCGGAGGCGGTGGTCACGGCCCCGCTGGCGAAGGTGGCGCTGGCCGCGGCGGGCGTCCCGTTCCCGGGGCACACCGAGATGCTCGCGGATCTCGCGGGCGTTCCCGACGTGGCCATGATGTTCGTGGCCGACGACCTGCGCGTCACCCTGGCCACCATCCACGTGGCGCTCGTGACGGTGCCGCAGCACCTGAGCCGCGAGAAGCTCTTCACCGTGATCCGCCTCACCCGCGAGGCGCTCGTGGAGCGGCTGCGCCTCGCCGACCCGCGCATCGCGCTGCTCGGGGTCAACCCGCACGCGGGCGAGGACGGGCTGTTCGGCCGCGAGGAGGAGCGGACCGTCCTGCCGGTCGTGCAACTGGCGCGCGAGCGCGGGTGGCACGTGGAGGGCCCGTTCCCCGCGGACTCGTTCTTCTTCCGCCGTCGCGGGGACTTCGACGCGATCGTCGCGATGTACCACGATCAGGGGCTCATCCCCGTGAAGCTCCTCAGCCAGGGCAAGGCCGTGAACGTGACCCTCGGCCT
>CAYYFX010000128.1:0-10509 GCA_964471155.1 uncultured Gemmatimonadota bacterium
TGGGGGGCGCTGCGCGCGGCGGACGACCGGCCGCTCGCCGCCGGCCCGCGCCCCGGCGCGCCGCTGCCCGCGTGGGGCGCGGCGGAGCTGACCCCCCTGCGCACGGCGGTGCGCGCGTTCGACCGGCTGGCGCAGCGCGACACGACGCTGGCGCCGCTCGCCCGGGCGCTTTCGGCGCTGCCGGAGGTGGCGGAGGCGGTCTCCGCGCTCGCACGCACGGCCGCGGCGGTGGAGGAGGCGCGCGCCACCACGGGCGCCACCCCCGCGCGCGTGGCCGCGCTGCGGGCCGACGCGGAGCGGATGCGCGTGGCGGTGCAGGTGGCGGAGGCGCGGCTCCGTGCCGCGGGCACCGAGCGCGCGTCCGTGGCGCGCGCGTGGTTCGCGCCGCGCGATCTCGAGGCCCGGAGCGCGCCGGTGGACGGGGCGCTCGCGGAATACGCGACGCTTCCGGAGCGGTCGCGGCCGGCGGTCCGCACCGTGAACGAACCGGTGACCGCGGTCACCGTGCCCGTGGATCCGCGGACCGCGGCGGAGGTGCGCGCCGTGGAGGCGCGCGAATCGGAGTTGCAGGCGCTGCACGAGAAGGCGTGGGGATACACGGCGCCGTCGGCGCCGCTCGGGGCGGGCGAACCGGCGATGCGCGTGCGCGTCGTGGCGGACGGGCGGCCGGACATGGCCCGGCTGGTGGGCGGCGGGATCGATCCCGGGACGTCGGTCCCCTTCACCGTGGACCGCGACGGCTGGGTGGCCCTGCTCGACCGGCGCCAGGTGCCCGTGGCGGGCGAGGCGCCGCTGGAGATCCGCCTGGACCGACCGACGGTCGTGTCGAACGTGTTCCTGGAGAGGCCGCGGGGCGCGCCGCTGCACGAGTGGGGCCGCGTGTCGCGGCTGGAGGTGCGGAACGGCGGGGATGCCACGCGCGTCATCGTGCACGTGGAGGGCGGGAACGTGCACGTCGAGATCGCGTCCGGCGCGCGCGTGCTCTGGACGGGGGAGCTGCAGCCGGGGCCGTACCCGCTCGCGCTGCCCACCGCGACGCTCGGCGATCCGGACAGCCTGCGCGTCCGCTGGGGATTCGCGGGCTGGCGGCGCGTGGCCGGCGTGGAGGTGCCCGGACACGACGCGGCGCGCCCGCTGGGCTTCGGCGCGCTGGCGGACGGACGCGCGGCCGTCGCGCTGCGCGACGGGGTCGTGCTCGTCGACCCGCGCAGCGGGAAGCTGGCCCGCCGGCTGTATCCGGAGGGCGTGCGGCTCGATCCGGGACGCGTGTTCTGCGCGGCGCCGTGCGCGGACGGGACCGCGTTGCGCGGCGCGTCGTCGGACGGGTCGTGGGCGTGGCTGCTGACGCGGGACGGCGAGTGGCAGGCCCTGCCGCCCGGGCCGGATCTCGGGTCCCTCGTGTCCGACGCGAACGGCGGGCTCGCCTGGCTCGTGGGCAACGAGCTGCATCGCCGGGATGCCGCCGGCATCGAGTCGCCGCCGCGCCGGCTCGACGCCGCCGGCCGTCTCCTCGCGATCGACGCCGCCGGCCGCGCCCTGGTCCGGCTCATGAGCGGCGAGACCGTGCGCGCGGATCCCGCCGACGGTCACATCGTGGAGCGCCTGCCGGCATCGGTCCTCGGCGTGGATGCCGCGGGCGCCGCGCTCGTCCTGGACCGGCTGGACCGGCGGCACGCGGAGCTGGCCACGGGCGCGTGGGTGTCGCGCTGGCCGGGAGACGGATCGCGCAGTGCCCGGTACCCGTGGGGGTTGAAGGCATCGCCGACGATGGACCCGCCGCTCGCGTGCGCGCCCGCGCCCGACGGCTCGCTCCTCGTGCTGGGCGGCGCCATCGGCTGGCGGCGCGGCCCGGAGAACGACTGGTGGGGCGCGCAGGTGGAGACGTGGGTCCCGGCCTGGGTCGGCGAGGCCCGGCCCTGAATCCCGCGCGTGCCGTCCTCATTCGAGGACAGACCTGAACCTCCCGGACCACGGACCGTCGTCGATCGGACTCACCCCGGGGGGTGTCGCCGCGGCGCCCGGCGTCCCGTCCCGCCCCGCAACCTGTGTCTCCCCAAGGTGTTCGACGCTTCGATTGCCGGGCCGCGGAGGCTGGCACGGCCTCTGCTAGATGTCCGCTCGCTGGCTCGTCCGGCGGGAATCGGACGGAGGTAGACCGCGATGCTGAGATCCTATCCCTCGGGCCCCTTCGCCCTCGCGATCGCAGTCCTCGTGGGCCTGGCGCTCACCGGCTGCGAAGACGACGTGGTGTACGTCGAGGATGGGCCGCCGGCGGTGCCGACGGGCGTGACCACCGTGACCGGAGACGGCTGGGTGGAGATCCTGTGGAACCCCGTGCGCGAGGACGACGTGGCCGGATACGGCGTGTACCGCAGCCGCACCTTGACCGGCGCATACGATCGCATCGCCACCGTGCAGGGCATGGAGAACACGTCCTACGTGGACAACGACGTCACGAACGGCACCACGTACTTCTACGCGGTGGACGCGTTCGATCGCCGCGGCCACGAGAGCGAGCTGTCGTACGAGGACGCGTTCGACACGCCGCGACCGGCCGGCGCGGGCGTCACGCTGTGGGCGTACCAGGAGGATCCGGCGCGGTCCGGGCTGGACTGGTCGGATTGGGGGCGGCCGCAGTTCGTCGGCTGGTGGAGCGCCGCGGACACCGACCTGTTCATCCAGCGCCTGGACGGCGTGCTGTACGCGAAGGGAACGCTGATCGGCGGGTACTGGAACGACGTGCAGGACCTCGGGTGGACGTCGTCGATGGACGACGTGTCGTGGGCGCCGGCGGACGGCTGGTCCGTGTCGCCGAACGGCGTGGAGCTGATCCGCGGCCACACGTACGTGGTTTGGACGCACGACTCGTTCTACGCGAAGTTCCGCATCGTGGACATCGTCAGGACCTCGGGCGTGCCGGTGGCCGTCGTGCTGGACTGGGCGTACCAGATCGATCCGGACAACCCGGAGCTGAAGGCGCGGCGCCGGCCGGAGGAGGCGCAGGTCACGGATGCGGAGCGTGTTTCGTAGGTGGTGGACCGGACGGGACGGCGCAGCGGTCGCCCAGGCGGCCGGGAATCGGTCCGGTGGGCCGGGGGAGGGCCGGCGCGAACGGCGGCGGCCGCCCCCGGAACGAATCGCGACGAGCGGCGGAATTCGGGGAACCTGACCGCGGCTCGAGGCGTTGAGAGGGTGGCAAGCGACATCGAATGGGGCGTGTCGCCCCACCTTCTCGAGGGAGTGGGCAACGTCAGCCCGCCGGCGCCAGCCCGGCGGTCAGGTGCCGCGGACTCGACCTGGGGAACAGGGGCCCTGGGAAGGGGAAGGGTACCGGCTCCCTCAACGGGAGGGAGAGAGCCTAGCTCTCTCCCTCTTCGTGTTCCGGGCGCCGGGCGGCCGGGGGACCGGCCGCCCGCGCCCCCTAAATCGCACCCTTGCAACGGGATGGCCGGGCCGCCGCCGCCCGCGCCGTGATTGACACCCGCGAGAGCGGGTTCCTATACTGGATTCCCCCTTCGCTCCAGAATCCTCCCCTGAGCCTTCGAGGATCCCAATGCGTGCGTCGTCCTTCGTGCGGGCCCGGGGTGCCGCGGTGACCGCCCTGCTCGCGTTCGCGGCCACGGCCCACGCCGTGGAGCCCGGCGAGACCGGGCTGGCGTTCCTCAAGATCGGCGTCGGCGCGCGCGCGGCCGGCATGGGCGAGGCGTACGTGGCGGTCGGGCAGGACGCGTCGGCCACGTACTGGAACCCGGCCGGCATCGCGAACGCGCTGGGCACCGAGGTGCACGCCACGCACAACGAGTGGATCTCGGACGTGCGCTACGAGTACCTCGCCGTCGTGCGCGGGTTGAGGGGCCACGCCATCGGCGCGCACGCCGCCGTGCTGCACATGGGGGAGCTCGAGGGCCGGGATCTCGACGGGAACTTCACGCAGTCCTTCCGCGCGTACGACTTCTCCGCCGGCGTCACGTACGCGCGGCGGATGTCGCGGTCGCTGGAGCTCGGCGCGACCGGCAAGGTGCTGTACGAGAAGATCGAGGACTACTCCGCCACCGGGTTCGCGGGCGACCTGGGCGTGCGCTACCGCACGCCGCTGCGCGGCCTCACCGCGGCGGCCACGGTCACGAACCTCGGTCCCACGATGAGCTTCGTGGAGGACGACTTCACGCTTCCCGCGGCGGGACGCGTGGGCGTGGCGTACCGCACGCGCGCGCTGCTGCAGGGGCTGATCGTGGCCGCGGACCTGCGCTTCCCGAACGACTCGGATCCGCGCGGGCACGTGGGCGTGGAGCTGGCGCCGCACGAGCTGTTCGCGCTGCGCGGCGGCGCGAAGCTGGGCTACGACGAGGAGCTGGGCGGCGTGGGCTTCGGCGTGCACTGGCAGACGTACACGTTCGACTACGCGTTCGTGCCGTTCTCGTCGGAGTCGGAGCTGGGGGACACGCACCGCATCTCCGTGACCTGGGAGCCGCGCAACGCGGCGAAGGACGGGAACGGGAACGACGACGCGCCCTAGGCGCGCGGCGGCTCGTCGCCGTGGCCGCCGAGGATCGTGCGCTCCGCGCGCGGGTCGTCCACGCCGCGCCCGGATGACCAGTCCTCCCAGGTGAACTCCCCGCCGGACAGCCGCAACGCGGAGAAGATGGACATCCAGTCGCCGAGGATGAACAGGCGCCCGCCGCCGGGGCGCGTCTCCGCGTGGCGCGCGTGCAGGTGGCCCATGAGGAAGGCGTCGTGGCCGCGGGCGAGCGTGTCGTCCACGAAGGCGGCGAGCGGGGGCTCCACCGAGAAGCGCCGCGCGGTGAGGTGGGTGCGGCTGAAGCGGGACAGGCGGTACCCGAAGGCGTAGGCCAGGTCGGGGTGCACGAGGCGCAGCAGGCGGATCATCCCGGGATTGCGGAGCACCGCCTTCAGGACGAGGTAGCCGCTGTCGCCGGTGGAGGCCAGGCCGTCGCCGTGGGCGAGGAACAGGCGCCGCCCCTGGTGCACCGCGGAGAAGGGTTCGCGCCGGACCTCCATCCCGGCGAAGGACTCGAACGTCCGTCCGGCCCACCAGTCGTGGTTGCCGCCGAGGAAGGTGACGGGGATGCCGGCGTCCACGACCCGCCGGACCTCCCCGAGAATCCGGGCGTGCCGGTGCGGCATCACATGGGCGTACTCGAACCAGAAGTCGAAGAGGTCCCCCAGGATGTAGAGGCGCTCGGCGCCCCGCTCGGCCACGGACCGGAGGAACGGGACGAGGCGGGAGAGGCGCGGGGCGTCGTCGTCGGGGTTCCCGGACGAGCCGAGATGCGCGTCCGAGATGAAGTACACGGGCCGGTCCACCCCTCGCCTCCTCGCGTTGATCCCGGAGCCTAGCAACGCCGCCCCGGGACGGAAAGGACGCGGGCAGGGCAGGCAACTTTTCCGCCCGGAAGGGGTAATTCGAGTCAGGGAGCGACGGGGCGGAAACCCCGGGAAGACACGCAAGGAGGCCCCGGAGGGCCTCGGGAGGTACCGGATGACATCCCCTGTGAAGCGGATCCTGCTCGGCGCCACGCTGATCGGCGCCGGTCTGACGGCGGGGCTGATCCTGTCGTGGCAGGTGGACGTGGGCGGAACGAAGGCCGGCCGGACGGTGGCGCTCGCGGACAACCGCGCCGTCACCGCGGAGGCCATGCCGCTGGAGAGCCCGTTCGTGGGCGTCGCCGAGCGCGTGGTGCCGGGCGTGGTGGCCATCTCCACGGAGACGCGCTCGAACAGCCGGCGGACCCGCACGTTCCACCCGTGGGGGGACATGTTCGAGGACCTGTTCCCGAACGACCCGCGGCGGCAGCAGGAGGACGAGCCGCGTCGCGGTCCGCGGCAGCAGGGCGCCGGCTCCGGGTTCATCCTGGACCAGGACGGCTACATCATGACGAACAACCACGTCATCAACAACGCGGAGAAGGTCACGGTCACCTTCGCCGACGGCGAGGAGCTGGAGGCGAAGCTGATCGGCCAGGATCCGGAGACGGACGTGGCGCTGATCCAGGTGGACCCGAAGGAGTACGAGGGCGGCAAGCTCCCGTCCCTGGACATCGGGAACTCGGACGCCATCCGTGTGGGGGACTGGGCCATCGCGGTGGGCAACCCGTTCGGGCAGCTCGCGGGCAGCATGACGGTGGGCATCGTGAGCGCGAAGGGTCGTCAGGATCTGAACATCATGGGCGGCACGCCGCAGTACCAGGACTTCATCCAGACGGACGCGTCGATCAACTTCGGCAACTCCGGCGGACCGCTGGTCAATGTGCACGGCGAGGTCATCGGCGTGAACACGGCGATCAACCCGGCGGGCCAGGGCATCGGCTTCGCGATTCCGATCAACATGGCGCGGCGGATTGCCGACCAGTTGAAGGAAGGCGGTCGCGTCGTCCGAGGCTATCTCGGCATCTACCCCCAGGCGCTGACCCCGGAGCTCGCCGAGAGCCTCGACGCCCCGACGAAGGACGGCATCCTGGTCGCGCGGATCGAGGACGACACGCCCGCCACCAGGGGCGGTCTCGAGCAGGGCGACCTGATCGTGGAAATGAACGGCTCGAAGGTCTCGTCGGACGTGAACACGTTCCGGATGAACGTGGCGCAGCAGCCGGTGGGCGAGAAGCTCCGGCTCAAGGTCTTCCGTGACGGCAAGACGAGGAACCTGGAGGTCACCCTGGCGGAGCGGCCGAGCGCGGTGCCGGCCAGCATGCCGGGCGGCGCGGACGAGGACGAGAGCCCGTGGGCGGGGCTGCGCGTGGAGGCCGCCGGGCAGGACGGCGACGCGCGGGGGCTCGAGCCGGTGGAGGGCGTGGTCGTGGTGGACGTGGAGCCGGAGAGCGCCGCCGAGGATGCCGGCATCCGCCGCGGGGACATCATCAAGGAAGTCGGCAACGTGGAGATCACGGGCCTGCGGGACTACCGCGACGCCGTGAAGCAGTACGAAGGGAAGAAGGCGGTCGCGCTGCTGGTCCAGCGCGGCGACCAGACGCTGTACGTGGGAGTGAAGCCCTAACCCCGGTAGAGGAAGACGAACGTGGCACGACGCGCACCCAACTTCGTCGACAGCGACGACTCCTCGCTGGCGATCTACCTCCGGGAGATCCGGCGGACCGACCTCCTCACGCCCGAGGAGGAGGTCAAGCTGGCCCGGAAGATCCGCCGCGGGAACGCGGACGCGCTGAACCGTCTGGTGCAGGCGAACCTGAGGTTCGTCGTGACGGTGGCGCGCTCGTACCAGGGGCGCGGGCTCGGCCTCGCGGACCTGATCGAGGAGGGGAACCTGGGGCTGATGAAGGCGGCGAAGCGCTTCGACGAGAAGCGCGGCTTCCGCTTCATCTCGTACGCGATCTGGTGGATCCGGCAGTCCATCCTGCAGGCGCTGCACGACCACTCGCGCGTGGTGCGCATCCCGGTGAACCGGGCGGCGCGCGCGTCGCGGATCGAGCGGACGGCGCAGGCGCTGGAGCAGACGCTCGGGCGGCCGGCGTCCCTGTCGGACGTGGCGGAGGCGCTGAAGATCACGGAGGACGAGGTGCGCGAGCACCAGGCGCTGATCCAGCGCGCGGTGTCGCTGGACGCGCCCGCGTCGGACGAGGGGGAGACGCCGCTGCTGCAGCTCCTGTCGGACGACACGCAGGACGCGGACGAGCGCATCGCCGAGAAGGACCTGGCGAGGGACCTGCGCGCGGCGATGAGGGACCTGGATCCGCGCGAGCGGAAGATCCTCACGGACTACTTCGGCATGGAGACCGGGGAGGGCGTGACGCTCGAGTCCATCGGCAAGGAGCTGGGGCTGACGCGCGAGCGCGTGCGGCAGCTCAAGGAGCGCGGCATCCGGAAGCTCTTCCTGCGGAAGGACCGGGAGAAGCTGCGGTCGTACCTGCAGTAGGCGGGCGGGGCGGCGGCCGGCAGGGACCGGATGCGCGAGGGCCAGCGAGTGCGGCGCGGGAGGATTCGTCCTCCCGCGCCTGCGTTTGACGGCCGGCGCCGATCGCGCCGCCGGGAGTCCGCTCGCGCCGCCGGGTCGCCGCGAGTCGTTCGGGTACCGCTCGCGCCGCCGGGTCGCCGCGAGTCGTTCGGGTACCGCTCGCGCCGCGCGGACTCCGTTCGGATCTCCTTGCCGGGATTGGCGCCCGGGCGCGGTCCCGGTATTTCGGACTTGAGGACCGCCGGCGACCGGCCGATTCCTGGGCAGGCGGAGGTGGGGCAGGGGCAGCCGTCCCGGCCGGGTTGACGGGTTCCGGGATGCGGGTTAGGGTGCCCGGTCGAAACCGATCAAGATTCGCAAAACCGCGGAGGACACGGAGTTGAAGGCACTCCGCCAGGCGTGGGCGTCCATCGCCCGCCGGGCCCGAAAGCGCTACTCCGTGATGGTCCTCTCGGGTCCCGAGGGGCGGCTCCGCCAGTTCCAGATTCCCGGCATCGTGATCCCCGCGGCCATCGGCAT
Organism: uncultured Gemmatimonadota bacterium; assembly: GCA_964471155.1. Lineage (GTDB taxonomy): Bacteria > ARS69 > ARS69 > ARS69 > ARS69 > CAYYFX01. Next base: position 8,447 of record CAYYFX010000128.1, read on the forward strand.
GGCCTCGGCCGGCCTCGTGGGCGGCGGCGCCATGGTGGTGGACTGGGCCACGCAACGGGCGGATCGCGTCCACCGGGCCGCGCTGGAACTGGAGAACCTGCGGCTGGGCGAGCAGCTCACGGACATCCGCAAGTCCGTGGAGCTGTTCGAGCGCCGCATGTCCGAGCAACTGGAGCTGGAGCGCACCTTCAGAAGCCTCGCGAACCTGGAGCCCATCCCGGACGACGTGCAGCGCCTCGGCGTGGGCGGCCCGCCGCCGTTCGAGCAGCTCGCGGACGAGACCTCGCAGTTCCCGCTGGTGCGCGAGGCGCGCAGCACGATGGACCGCCTGGACGACCTGAACCGGCGCGCGCGCTTCCAGACCGAGAACTTCCAGGACATGGTGGACAACCTCCGCATCGCCCAGGACGACCTGGACCGGCGGCCGTCCATCAGCCCGGTGCGGGAGGGCATGTTCACCTCCGGGTACGGCGTGCGCACGGATCCCTTCACGGGGCAGCCGGCCATGCACCGGGGCGTGGACTTCTCCGCGTGGCCCGGCACGCCGGTGTACGCCACGGCGGACGGCGTGATCGTGCAGGCCACGACGAACGAGATGCTGGGCAAGTTCGTGGAGATCGACCACGGCAACGGCATCCTCACCCGCTACGGGCACAACAGCAACCTGCTCGTGAAGGCCGGCATGAAGGTGAAGCGCGGCGATCCCATCGCCGAGGTCGGCTCCACCGGCCGTTCCACCTCCCCGCACTGCCACTACGAGGTGGAGGTCAACGGCAACCACGTGAACCCGTGGCGGTTCATCCTGGACGGCGGCCCGGGGCTGGTGCGCGGGGCGTAGCCGGAGCACGACACGGCGCCCGCCCGGGCGCCCCCAACACCGAGTCCCCTTGCCCGAGTTCGGTTCCCGCGTAGGTAGTGGCCCATGGCCGGGCCGCGCCTCATGGACCGCTTCCGCGAAGCCATCGCCGTCCGGCGGCTGAGCCGGAGGACGGAGAAGGCATACGCCGGATGGATCCGCAGGTTCGTGCACTTCCACGGCGGCCGGCATCCGCGGGAGATGGGGGCTGGCGAGATCCGGGCGTTCCTCGCGGTCCTGGCCACGGACGCCAAGGTCAGCGCGTCCACGCAGACCCAGGCGCTGAGCGCCGTCCTGTTCCTGTACAAGTCCGTGCTCGAAGTGGATCCCGGGTGGATCGAAGATCTGCCGCGGCCCAAGCGCCCGGTTCGCGTGCCGGCGGTTCTGACGGCGGGCGAGGTGCGGAGCGTGCTGGACGCGATGACGGGTGTGCCGCGGCTGGTGGCGCTCGTCCTCTACGGAGCCGGCCTGCGGTTGCTCGAGGCGTTGCAGTTGCGGGTGCAGGACGTGGACTTCGAGCGATGCGAGATCACCGTGCGCCGCGGGAAGGGCGCGAAGGACCGGCGCACCGTCCTGCCCGGCGCCGTGCGCGCGGAGCTGGCGGACCATCTGGCGCGCTGGCGCCGCGGGCACGCGGACGCCGCCGCGCGCGGCGGCGGATGGGTTGCGCTGCCGGACGCGCTCGAGCGCAAGTACCCGAACGCCGGCCGCGAGTGGGCGTGGCAGTGGGTGTTCCCGGCCACGCGCACCTATCGCGACCCCGCCACCGGACGGCGCCGCCGGCACCATCTCCACGAGACCGTCGTCCAGCGCACCGTGCGGGAGGCCGCCCGCCGGACGGGAATCCCCAAGCGAGTGTCTCCGCACACGCTGCGTCACTCGTTCGCCACGCACCTTCTCCAGGCCGGCTACGACATCCGCACCGTGCAGGATCTCCTCGGTCACCGCGACGTGAGCACCACGATGATCTACACGCACGTACTGAACCGAGGCGGCCTGGGGGTGCGGAGCCCGCTGGACCAGCTCTGACTTCCAGGGCGATGCCGGCTTACGCAGACCTGTACATCCAGGGAAGTCGACGGGCGGTGTTCCGGCGAACCTCCGGTGTGGCGGCCACTTGCACCGCTTGCGCCGCGGCTCGCGGTGGCGTTAGCCTCAGGAACACGCTGGACGGTCCCGGATGGGCGGGTCCGTCGAAGTCTAGTTA
>CAYYFX010000129.1:0-10324 GCA_964471155.1 uncultured Gemmatimonadota bacterium
GATTCCCGCCGCCGTCCCGAGGGCGGCGGCGGGATCCTCCGGAGGGCTAGCGGTACAGGCTCTTGATGGAGCCCCAGCTCTGCGGCTCCACCGACGAGTAGCACATCAAGTCGCAGTCCCACAGCAACTGCGCGTCGCAGGTGCCGTCATTGAAGAACGCCGAACCGGGGCACGCGCCCCCGGGACCGTAGTAGAGCGAGTGGTTCACGCGGGTCAGGGGGTAGCACGTCCCGCACGCCGCGGGACCGGTCGGCCCCACGCCGGGGTGATCGGTGGCCAGGGCGAGGGGCGAGGCGGTGCCCGCACCCAGCGTCACATGGATCAGGAAGTCCTTCGTCGCGGGGAACGTGGTCCACGTGTAGATGTTCCATCCGGTCATCGGGAGGAACGCCTGGGTCTCGAGCGGCACCCCGGCCGGGCAGAGGTTCGCATCGGCCACGCTGTGCGAGATGGAGCCGGTGAAGCCCCAGCCCGCCGGCGTGCCGGAGTAGGCGTAGTGCCAGCTCGCGTTGAGACCATCGACCTCGGGGCAGGGGCTCTCGAACCACACTCCGAACTGGTCCGAGGGCGCGAAGTCGGACAGGACCCAGATCCAGCCGGTGCAGATGTTGTAGTACTGGATGGTGACCGTGCTCCCGGCCGTCCACGCGTCGGTGCGGCCGGCGTCCAGACGCGCCGAGTGCTTCTCGAGCCCCGGGGCCGGGGCAACCATGACGAGGGACGCCGCGAGGGCGAAGGCGGCAAAGTGACGGGTGCGCATTGTCACGCTCCTTCTCGGTCGCACGGGACCGAACGGCCCCCGGACGCGCACCTGAGCCGGGAGCGACTTCGAGCGTAGCGCCGTTCGGTACCTGATGCCAGGAATAAACGGGGATTCAGTCATGTTCTCTCGATCGTCTCCGCGGGAGCGACACCGCAACGACTCCTGCAAACCGGGGCCCGGGGGGCATTGCAACCGCGCCGAAGGGCCGGAGCCTGGCCGCCGGGAGTGGTGCAGAGATTGGGGCGGACCGAGCCTAACCCGCACTCTTCCAATGACTTGAGGCGATCTCCTCGGAAATCCGAGGTCCGCGGGGCAACTCGTTGTCGTCACGGGACTTTTGTGGCGCGGACCCCAATCTCCGCACCACAACGGACGGGCCGCCACGGTAGCATCCGGCCGTGCTCCGGCACCGGGGCGGCCCCGCAACCCGGAGCCTTCCCGGGGCCGTCTTCCCGGAAGGACACCCCCCACCCGAGGGAATGCGCATGGCCAAGTGGACCGTGATGCCCGGCATCAGCGCCGGCGGCGGCGGCGGGCCGGTCGCCGGATCGATCGGCCAGTTCATCATCGACATGGGCGGCAGGAAGCTCAGCGCGGTCTTCGCCGGCGTGGGCCTCGCGGCGGGCGGACCGGCCTCGTTCACGTACACGGACAAGAACACCACGGGCTACGCCGGCGACCTGATCGTGCGCGGCAACAGCGACCCGCTGCTGCAGCTCCTGAAGATCCCGACCGACGGGCTCATGCTCAGCATCGGCACCGCGCCCCGGCATCTCGTTCCCGGCGTCCCCGTGAAGTCGGACGCGATCTCCGGCTTCTACTCCATGGTGATCGTCTTCGGCGTCACGAGCACGACGATGGCCGCGGGGACGGTGGCCGCGGACATCTGGGCGAAGTCCAACGGCTGGCTGCTCAGCGGCTGCTACGCCTACGCCGTGGTCGGCACGCTGTCGAAGGGCGTGGACCTGGGCGGCGTCGCCGGGCTCGCCGGGCAGTGGTTCTTCGGCTGACGGACGCTGCCATCCTGCGGACCTGATATCCTCGGGCCCGGAGGTCCATGGCCGAACCCCGGGAGATCACCGCCATCCTCGCCGCCGCCCGCGGCGGGGACCGCTCCGCGCTCGACGAGGTCTTCTCGCGCGTCTACGAGGAGATCCGGCGGATCGCGCACGGGCAGGTGGCGCGTGCCGGCGGCGCGGCGAGCCTGGATACCACCGCCGTCGTCCACGAGGCGTACCTCCGGCTCGTGAGGAGCCCCGCCATCGACTGGGCGGACCGCGGCCACTTCTACGCGGTGGCCGCCACCGCCATGCGGCAGATCCTGCTGAACCACGCGCGCGCGCGGCGCGCGAAGAAGCGCGGCGGCGGGGAGGTCGTGGCGTGGTCCTCCGCGGACGCCGCCGTGGACGCGAAGATCGAGACCTTCGTGGAGCTGGATGCCGCGCTCGAGCGGCTCAAGGCCCTGGACGAGCGCTCCGCCCGCGTCGTGGACCTGCGCTTCTTCGCCGGGCTCTCCGTGGAGGAGACCGCGGCCGCGCTCGGCGTGACCGACCGCACGGTGAAGCGGGACTGGCGCGCCGCGCGCGCGTTCCTCGTGCGCGAACTGGGAGCCGACGCCCCGTGACCGGCCCCGACGACCCGCGTCGTGCGGAGACCGCGCGATGGCTCCTGGTGCGCGCGATCCTGGACGAGGCGTTCGAGCGCCCGCCCGCGGAGCGCTCCGCCTTCCTGGACCGCCAGTGCGCGGACGAACCGGAGCTGCGCGCCGAGGTGGAGTCCCTCCTCGCGGCGGACGCGCGCATCGAGGGCGGGGCCGACTTCCTGCGGTCGTCCGTGGACGCCGTGGCCGAGGACGCGCTCCGCGAGGCCGCCGCTCCGGTCGCCTCGGTCGCCTCGGGCGCCTCGGTCGCCTCGCTCGCCCCCTCCTCCGCATGGGCGGGCCGGCGCGTGGGCAGCTACCGCATCACGCGCCTGCTCGGCGAGGGCGGCATGGGCGTGGTGTTCGAGGCGGAGCAGGATCGCCCGCGGCGCCTCGTGGCGCTCAAGGTGGTGCGCGGCGGCCTCTTCGTGGACGACGCGCGGCTGCGCCTCTTCCAGCGCGAAGCCGAGGCCCTGGCGCGGCTGCAGCATCCGGGGATCGCGGCCATCCACGAGGCGGGCCGCACCGGGGACGGCCAGCACTACTTCGCCATGGAGCTGGCGCACGGTCTCCCGCTGGACACGTACCTGGCGGGGATCGCCGGGGGCGACGAACGCCCGGGGCGCCGCGCCCGCCTCGCGCTGTTCCTCCAGATCGCGGATGCCATCGCGTACGCGCACCAGCGCGGGGTGATCCACCGGGACCTGAAGCCGTCGAACGTCGTGGTGGACGAGGCCGGCCGCGCGAAGGTGCTGGACTTCGGGCTCGCGCGCATCACGGACGGGGACGTGGCGCTCTCCACCGTGGCCACGAACCGCGGCGTCATCCAGGGCACGCTCCCGTACATGAGCCCGGAGCAGGCGGCCGGCGACCCCGGGGCCATCGACCTCCGCAGCGACGTCTACTCCCTCGGCGTCCTGCTCTTCGAGATGCTCACCGGCCACCTGCCCATCGACGTGCGCAGCGCCGCCCTTCCCGAAGCGGTGCGCGCGATCGCGCAGGACTCCCCGGCACGCCCCGCGTCGCTCGTCGCGTCGTTGCGCGGCGACCTCGACACCATCCTCCTGAAGGCCCTGGCGAAGGAGCCGGCGCAGCGCTACCAGACGGTGTCCGCGTTCGCCGAGGACGTCCGCCGGCACCTGGACGACCAGCCGATCCTCGCGCGCCCGCCGAGCACCGTGGAGCAGCTCAAGCGCCTCGCGCGGCGGCATCGCGTGGCCGCCGCGCTCGGCGCCGCCGCGCTCGCGGCGCTCGTGGCCGGCGTGGTCGGCACGACCGCGGGGATGCTGCGCGCCCGCGCCGCGGAGCGCTCCGCGCGCGAGGAGGCCGCCACGGCCGCGCGCGTGTCGGACTTCCTGGTGAGCCTGTTCTCCGTGTCGGATCCGAGCGAGGCGCGCGGCAACTCCATCACGGCGCGCGAGCTGCTGGATCGCGGCGTGGTCGAGGTGGACTCCGCGCTCGCCGGCGAGCCGCGCGTGCGCGGGCGGCTGCTGGGAACGATGGGGCAGGTGTACCGGAACCTGGGGCTGTACGCGCAGGCGCGCCCGCTCCTGGAGCGCTCGCTCGCGGTCCGCTCCGCGAACCCGGACGAGGATCCGGTGCAGCTCGCCCGCTCCCACTTCTCCTTCGCCGGCCTGCTGCGCCGGCTGGGCGAGTACGACGACGCGCGCACCCACTACCAGGCCGCCCTGGCCATCCGCGAGAGCACGGCCGACGCGCCGCCCGAGGAGGTCGCCGCCAGCCTGCTGGGGCTGGCGAACCTGCACTACGATCGCGGCGAGTACGCGCTCGGCCTGCCGCTGAACGAGCGCGCCGTGGCGCTGGCGCGCGACACGCTGGGCGAGGACCACTACGACTACCCGTCGTTCCTGTCCGGGCTGGCGTTCACGCGCCGCGCGCTGGGCGAGCACGACGCGGCCCTGGCCCTCATGGCCGAAGTGGTGCAGCGGCGCGAGAAGGCCCTCGGAACGGAGCACCCCACGCTGGCCAACGACCTGTACGTGCAGGCGGACTTCCTGCGCGAGGCCGGACGCCCCGCCGAGGCCCTGCCGGTCCTGCAGCGCGCCCTGGCCATGGGCGAACGGACGATGGGGCCGGAGCACGCGTACGTGGGCGAGATGCTGAACACGCGCGGGCTCATCGAGATGGCGCTGGGCGACGCCCCGGCCGCGGAGCACTCCCACCGGCGCGCGCTCCTCATCCTGGAGAAGGCCTTCGGCCCGGAGCACGCGCTCACGGCCGCCACGCTGGACACCCTGGCGGAATCGGTGGCCCGGCAAGGCCGCCGGGACGAGGCACTCGCGCTCAGCGACCGCGCCGGCCGGGTGCTCGACGCGCTGCCCGCGGAGCACCCCTCCCGACGCGCCCACGAGGGGACGCGGGCGCGCATCCTGGCGGACTGAGCGCGCACGGACCGGGCGCGGGCGGACCGGGCGCGGGCGGAACGGGCGGGGGTGCGCGGACCGGGCGCGATCAGTCCGGGTTCGTGGCGAACACCGTCAGCTCCGTGGTGAACCCGCGATCGTCCATCGACAGCATGCCCAGGATGGCGTGCGCGATCTCCGCCGCGCGCAGCTTCTTCTCGCTGGCCCGCTGCGGGCGCCCCTGCGACGACGCGAACCCGGTCAGCACCTCGCTGGGGTTGATCTGCATCACGCGGATCTCGTGCTTGCGGAGTTCCGCGCGCCAGCACTCCGTCATGCCGCCCAGCGCGAACTTCGACGCGACGTACGCCGTGCCCCCGGCGAAGCCGCGGCTCCCCGCGGTGGACGACACGTTCACGATGTTCCCGCGGTTGCGCGCCACGAAGTGCCGCGCGGACGCCTGCGCCATCAGCATCGCGCCGAGGACGTTCGTGTCGAGGATGGCGCGCATCTCCGCGGGATCCAGCTCCAGCAGCGGCGCGAATCGGCCCCAGCCGGCGTTGTTGATCAGCGTGTTGTAGTCGCCGAACTCCCGCACCACCGCGTCCACGATCCGCGCCACGTCGTCGGGACGGCCCACGTCGCCGGCCAGCGGCAGCGCCCGGATCTCCTCCGCGGCGCGGCGCACGCGCGCCTCGTCGCGGCCGCAGACGGCCACGCGGGCGCCCGCCTGGCGCAGGGCGCGCGCGGTTTCCAGACCGATGCCGGCGCTTCCGCCGGTGACCAGCGCGATGCACTCGCTCAGCTTCATGGCGTCCCCCCGGCGACCGTGGATCGGACGAGCGCGGGGCCGGCAGCCTACCCTCCGGCCGCGAGCCACGCAACGACGGCAGGGCGGCGGGCCCGCGCCACCCGCCGCGGACGGCCGGTCCCGGTTGAGTCGTGCCGCCAGCGGCGGTATGCTCGGGCGCACTTCCCCCTGGCGCGCCGCGGCCCGTCCGGTGTCCCGCCGGGCCCACCGTTCGCGCTTCGCCCACCAAGGAGTGCTTCATGCGCAGGACCGGCTTCCCCGCTCTCGCCCTCATGCCCCTCCTGGCCGCCGCCCTGGCCGTCCCCGCATTCGCCCACGAGGGCGCCGGCGAGGCCCGCGTGGACGGCACCCGCATCCAGCGCCTGGTGAAGGCGGACCTGGACGCCGGGCGCATCGACTTCGAGGACTACCTGCTGGCGAACTTCCGCATGGCGTTCGCGCCGGAGACGGCGCCCGCGGAGTACCGTCGCGCGGACGGGCTCATGGAGCCCTGCTTCACGCCGTGGATCATCGAGTTCCGGGACAACCGCGAGCGCCTGTCCGCGGCGGCCGTGGCGGAGATCGAGTCCTACCTGGATCGCTCGTCGACCGGCCCGCGCGCCGTGTACTTCAGCCCGTCCGGCAAGTTCCAGCTCAACTACGACACGGCCGGCGCGAACGCGGTGCCGCTGACCGACACGACGCCCGCGAACGGGGTGCCGGACTTCGTGGAGATGTGCGCGGCGATCTACGACAGTTCCTGGGCGTACGAGATCGACATCCTCGGCTTCGTCCCGCCGAACCTCCCGCCGGACGGCTCGTACGACTGCTACTTCCAGGCCCTCTCCGCCGGCCTCTTCGGGTTCACGTCCAACGTGGGCTCCGGCCGCACCGAGATCACCGTGGACAACGACTTCACGGGCTTCGGTCACGTCTTCAGCCCGGATCCGGACGGCCTCGTGCCGGGCCGCGCGCGCGGCGTCCTCTCGCACGAGTTCAAGCACGCGTCGCAGTTCGTGACGAGCGGCTGGAACGAGGGGAACTGGCTCGAGCTGGACGCGAACTGGGTGATGGACTATGTCTTCGACACGTCGGACATCTACCACGCGTGGCTGTCGGATCCCACGAGCCAGCTCACCTCCCCGCAGACCCGGCTGACCGACGACGGCGACGCCGGCTACTACGAGGACCTCCTGTGGGAGACCTACATGAGCGAGCGGTTCGGCCCCCAGGCGGTGCTGGACTTCTGGATCCGCCGCGACACGATCGTCGAGAGCGTCAAGCAGGCGTACCAGCAGGTGCTCCAGAGCTACGGCTCCTCCTGGGATGACGCGTACCCGGGCTTCATGGAGTGGTGCTGGTTCACCGGGTCGCGCTCGGAGCCGGGCATCGGCTTCTCCGAGGCGGCGAACATGGCGCGCATGAACCTGTTCGCGCCGAACACCACGTCGTATCCCGCGTCGGCGGCAGGGTCGGTGGACGAGCTGGCGGCGCACCACCGCCGGTACAACCCCGGCACGGCCACGGGCTTCCCGCGCGTGATCTTCGACGGCGACGACGCGCACTGCTGCTTCACGGTCTCCGTCCTCGTGCGCGAGACCGACGGCGACGTCTCCATCGTGCGCCCCGCCCTGGACGGGACGAACGCCTGCGACTACACGGTCCCGGTCCCGTTCGCCGACGTCCTGTACGTGGGCGTCATCGTGACGAACAGCCAGCGCTCCGGCGGCGTGAAGGCGTACACGCTGGACGTGCTGGACGAGCCGGGCATGGTGGGCGCGCCCGTCGTGGCCGCGGGCGGGTTCCCGCTGTCCGTGGGCGCCGTGCCGAACCCCGTGCGCGGCGACACGCGGATCGAGTACTCGCTGCCCGCGGCGGCCACCGGCACGCTGCGCATCCACGACGTGCAGGGACGCGCGGTGCGGGAGCTGGTGAACGGCCCGATGGCGGCCGGCCGCGGCGCCGCGGCGTGGGACGGCCGGGACGCGGCGTCGCGGCCCGTGGCCGCGGGCGTGTACTGGGCACGGCTGGAGACGACGGAGGGCGTCGTCTCCCGGAAGATCACCCTGATCCGCTGATCGTCGGCGGCGGGAGGTTCGCGGCGGCCGGGTCCCCCCGCGGGGGCCCGGCCGCTTCCGCGCTACCTCTCCAGCCGGTCCAGCGCGGCGCGGAGCGCCGGGAACAGGCGGTCGGCGTCCTCGCCCGGCAGCGCGCCCACGCTGAGGCGGAACCAGCCCGTGTCCTCCATCAGCCCGAACGCCTGGAACGGCACGACCGCGGCGCCGGCCTCCGCGAGCAGGAACTGCCGGATGTCCTCGTTCGTGGCGAGCGTGCGCCCCGCGAAGCGGCGTCCCACGAAATCCAGGTGCGCGGAGAGGTAGATGGCGCCCGCGGGCGGGATGCTGCGGACGGGATAGCCGTCGCGGCGCATGGCCTCGAAGCCCTCGTGCAGCGCCTGCAGCCGCCCGGACACGCCGGCGCGCAGCCCCTGCACGAACGCATCTACCGCGGGCGCATCCGCGAGGAAGCGCGCGGTGGCGATCTGCTCCGGCCGCGGCGCCCACGCGCCCACGTGGCCCAGGATGTCCGACAGCGGCTTCATGTACGGCTCCGGTCCCACGGCCCAGCCCACGCGCAGCCCGGTGGCCGCGAATCCCTTGGAGATGCCGTCGTTGAACACGGTGTACGCGCGCATGCGCGGGTCGATGCCCACGGGCGTGACGTGCTTCGTGCCCGCGAACGTAAGCATCCAGTACACCATGTCGTACAGCAGCATGAGCGGCGCGCGGCCGGTCTCCTCGCGGCGCGCGTTCTCGTCCAGGATGAGCCCCACGATGCGCTCCAGCTCCGCTTCCGCGTAGCACGTGCCGGCGGGATTGAGCGGGCTGTTCAGCGTGAGCATGCGCGCCGCGCCGAGGTGGGGCCGCAGGATCTCCGCGGTCGGCAGGAACTGCACCTCGGGGCCGGCCTTCACCGCGAGCGGCGTCGCGCCGCACAGCCACGCGTAGTGGTTGTTGTTCCAGGACGGGACCGGGAAGAGCAGCGTGTCGCCCGGATCGAGGAACGTGCGGTACGTGCAGTACAGCGCGGGTCGCACGCCGCTCCCGATCACCACGCTGGCCACGGGATACTCCAGCCCGAGCCGCTCCGCGTAGAAGCGCGCCACCGCGTTGCGCAGCTCCGGCACGCCGTCGGAGGGCGGGTAGTTCGTCTGGTTGTCCGCGTACGCGCCGAGGATCGCCTCGCGCAGGGCCTCGGGGATGGGGAACAGGTCCGGGCGGTAGTCCCCCACCGTGAGGTTGATCACCTTCTCGCCCGCGGCGATCTTCGCGCGGATCTCGGCCGCGATCTTCAGGATCTCGGAGCCCACGAGCCCGTGGGCCATCCTCGATACGGGGAGTTCCAGGGTCTTCATGGGAGCCTCCGGGCGGGGTGTCCGGGGGCGGAGGATACCTGAAGGGGGAGCGGCTGTCCGGGGGCCCGGGGCCGGCGTGGAGGCGCGCGTCAGGCCGCCGCGCGCCGGGGCGCGGTGCGCACCCCGAGCGCGAGGATCAGGCTCCCGGCGAGCGCCGCCGTCGCGAGCGCCGCCGAGGCCGCCGTTCCGGAGACCGCGCCGCTGTGGAACGCGAATCCCGTGCCCGCCCAGATCGCGAGGAAGCTGATCACCTTCGCCCGCAGGGGCATGGACCGCCCCTCCGCCGCCTTCAGGTACGGGCCGAGCCAGCGGTTCGCATGCAGCCGGCGGCGCAGCGCGGGCGACGTGCGCGCGAACAGCCACGACGCCGCGAGCAGGAAGCACGTGGTGGGCAGCCCCGGAACGAAGATGCCCACCACGCCGAGCGCCACGCAAAGCCACCCGAGCACGATTCCCGTCGGTCGCATCGGAATCTCCTCCCCGGCGGGGGCGGCTTATGCCGCCGCCCGCGAAGGCTCGGGAGCGCGCCGCACGGCGCGCGGAACGAGCATGGGCACCCGCTCGCGGTACTCCTCGTACTTCCGTCCGTGCTCGCGCACCAGGTCCCGCTCCTCGAGACGGATCGCCACCAGGATGTAGGCCGTGGTCATCAGCGCGAAGACCAGGTGCGTCACGGTCATCGTGGGCGCGGCCCAGAACACCGTGATCCACCCCACGTACAGGGGATGACGGACCATACGGTACGGCCCCGGGGTGGCGAAGCGCAAGGGGCGGTACGGCCGGCCGCGCAGCGCGAGCCAGGACTGCCGGAGCCCGAACAGGTCGAAGTGGTGGATCAGGAACGTGGCCACCAGGACCAGGAGCCATCCCGCCGCGTACAGCACGGTCAACGCCGTCCGGCCCACGGGGTTCCCCACGTCCCACACCACGCCGCCCAGCGGCTGCCAGAAGGCGAACAGGCCCACCAAAGCGAGGCTCGACATCAGCACGTACGTGCTCCGCTCGGCCTCCCGCGGAAGCACCCGCGCCAGCCACTCCTTGAACGGCCGGCGCGCCATGCCGCTGTGCTGCACCGCGAAGAGCGCCAGGAGCCCGAGATCCACGGCCAGCGCCGTGGCCAGCGGCGTCGCCGCCGGCGAATCCATGGCCTTGGGCACGAAGTACCCGCCGATGAACCCGATCGCGTACAGGAACACCCCGAGGAACAGCACGTAGCTCGCCACGCCGTAGGCGAAGATCATCACGCGTCGCATACGACCTCCCTGGATTCGGTTCGGAAACGGCCGGGCGGTGCGCCCGACACCGGAGACACGCACGCTCTCCGCGAATCCCGCCACGTCCCGCCGCGCCGCCG
>CAYYFX010000130.1:0-5092 GCA_964471155.1 uncultured Gemmatimonadota bacterium
GACCGCCGCGCCCGCGGCCGCCGGAGCGGCCGCCGCCGGCGCCCGGCCCGTCGCCGGCGCCCCGCCCGCCGCCGGCCCCGTCATCGCGCCGCGGCCTTCCACGGGAACAGCCGCTTCCCCGCCGCCATCCATGCCTTGTCGGTGAGGAACGCGACGACCACGATCAGCACCAGCACGAGGTAGATGTGCTCGCGAGGCCCGCGCCGCTGCGACGTGATGATGATGCCGCCCAGCCCGCGGCCGATGTCCACCATCTCGGCCAGCAGGATGTAGCTCCAGCCCACGCCGAACCCCAGGCGCAGTGCCTCCCAGATCTGCGGCCATGCGATCGGCAGCATCACCTTCCCCACGATCTGCCGCCGGCTCGCGCCCAGCGTGTACGCGCTCTTGAGGTACGTGTCCTCCACCGCCTCCACCGCGGCCGCGATCAGCGGCAGCAGGTAGATGCCGAAGGCCAGCGCCAGGAACACGACCTTCTGCAGCTCGCCGGTGCCGAACAGGCTCAGCGTCAGCGGCACCAGCGTGGGGATGGGGAGGTACGCGCCGAAGATGGAGATGGGCGTGAACGCCGCGCGCACCTTCGTGAACGCGCCCATGGCCACGCCCAGCGGGAACACCACCGCCACCGCCAGCGCGAAGCCCTCGACCACGCGCCAGAACGACACGAGCAGGTTCCGCGCCACCGCGCGCTCGAACCACAGCTCCCGGAACGAGAGCAGCACCTCCCAGGGGCTCGGGAGGATCGTGGGGGAGATGAGGCGGCTCTCCGCCTCCTTCCCCCACGTCATCACCGTCCAGACGAGCAGCAGCGCCGCGACGGGCACCGCGCCCAGCCCCCACGACATCCACGCCGGGATGCGCTCGCGGATGCGGAGCATGCCGCCGCCCGCCCTCGCGCCGCTCACGCGTCTACTTGGCCTCGGGCGGGTACACGGCGACCTCCACCCGGCGGTTCATCGCGTGGTTCATGGGATCCTCCGGATCGGCCGGCACGTCCCACGCCTTGCCCTCCACGACGAACTTGTTCGGGTCGAACTTGAACTGCTTCACCAGCTCCTGCATCACGGCGTTGGCGCGCTCCGCGGAGAGCTTCTGCACCTCCTCGTACGGCACGCCCCGTCCCTTCATGGACGCGTCCGTGTGCCCGAGCACCGCGATCACCGCCCGTTCGTACTGCCCGGCCAGGCGCCCCACCTTGTCGATCGTGGCGTCCACCGTGGGATCGTACAGCGTGCCCGGCACGGGGTTGCCGAGGTCGTCGTGCTGCGGCTCGCGCAGGTTCGAGGAGTTCGGATAGAAGTTGATGCGGATCGTCTGCGTGACGATCGGCGCCTCGGCCGAGACCCTCGAGTACGACATCGGCGCGAACGTGGACGCATACGTGTCCTTCTGGTGCGCGAACGCCCCCTCGGCGTCCAGGGCCTTGACCACGGAGAAGTCCATCACCTCGTCGAACCGCGCCGGCGTGGCGATGAGCCCCAGCTCCCGGTACACGAACGTGATGTTCTTCCAGGTCCGCTCGAAGTTCGTCGGGCTGTTCGCGTTCAGGAAGAAGTCCTTGTTCTCGGCGAAGTTGGTGGAGTGCGCGTCCAGCGCCATCCCCTGCACCTCCTCCACCGGCATGCCGTAGCCCTCGGCCATCCACTGGAAGGCCTGCGCCTTGAACGTGTCGTCGCCGAGCGCGTCCATCCCCTCGAAGATCCCGGCCACGAGCCCCTTGATGATCCCCGGGTGGTCCTTCGCGAAGTCCGCGCGCGCCGCCCACACGTCGGCGATCAGCTTGCTCGCCTCCGACGTGGTGGTGAGGATCCTCGTGCCCGCCACCTTCTCCGGGATGTTGTAGATGTCCGGCGCCCAGGAGACGCAGGCATCGATCCGCTTGTCCGCCACGAACGCGGCCGCCGCCTCGAACGCCGTGGCGGTGTACTTGTGGGTCACCTCGGAGGGCTGGATGCCGCCCGCGATCAGCAGATTGTTGATGAAGTACTGCGACGGGCTGTTCTGCGCGTAGACCACGGTCTTGCCCTTGAGGTCCCGCACGGTGTTCACGATGCCGCGCACGACGATGCCGTCGCCGCCGTTGGACCAGTCGATCTGCTGGTACACGCGGGGCGCCGTGCGCGAGTCTTTCATCAGGTCCGGCGCGAACAGCGCGATCATGTCCAGCGTGCCCCACAGGATGTGGCTCTCGCCGGCGGCGAAGGCGTCGCGCGCGGTCACCGGATCGTCGATCAGCTTCAGGTTCACCTTGAAGCCGTGCTTCCTGAAGAAGATCGACTCCTCGTTCGGGGCGAAGCCGTGGTTCGCCGCCACGATGGGGAGCCACCCGATCCACACGTTGATCGGGAACTGCACGACCTTCTCCGTCTCGTCCCACTTGTAGTTCGAGACGCCCTTCACCGGCGGCAGCTTGTCCGCCGGGATGTACGTGTACTCGTTGACGGTGGTGATGCCCTTCGTGTCCGGCGCCTCCACCTTCCCCGCCTGGTCCTTGAAGGCGTCCAGGTTCACCTGCCGCTGGCCGTCCTCGCCGGCGGGGAAGAGCGTGTCGCGGAAGAAGTACGCGGCGCCCGCGAGCGCGGCGGCCACGAACAGGAACAGGATCAGCTTGCCCAGGGCGGTCGGCCCGACTTTCTCCTCGGCCATCGTTCCTCCTCCTCGTCAGTCGGGCCGCCGTGCGGCGGGCGCCCGCGGATCCCTAGCCTTCCTTCACCGGTCCCATGTCGCGCGCGGGCGGCGGCGCGGCGGGCGCCTCCGCCGCCTTCTCCGCCGGCGGCACGTCCAGCCCGTACGCGGCGGCGAACTCGCTCAGCGCCTGGTCCGCGAGCGCCTGCTGCTCCGCCTCCATCAGCTCCACCCTGGACGTGTCCATCGTGGAGCCGGCCACCCGGGCGCGGCCCGCGGCCTTGTCGTGCCGTTCGGTCAGGTACTCCTCCACGCGGTTGATCGTCTCGCCCGCGCCGCCGATGGACGAGATCATCCCGGTGGCCATCTCCTGCAGCTCGGCCTGCGCCTCCATCATCTCCGTCTCGGTCAGCATGCGCTTCAGCTTCTCGATCTTCGCCTGCGCGTCGCGCACGGAGACGTCCCGCGCCTGCACCAGCTTCGTGTAGGTCTCCTCGGCGGCCTTGAGCTGGGCGCGGTTCTCCTCCAGTTGCTCCTTCACGGTCTTGAGCTGCAGCGCGTACTGCGCGGCCGGGCCCCGGTTGCCGACCTTGAGGTTCGCGGCCGCCTTCGCGGCGAGGTCGCGCTCCTGCGCCTCCAGGTTCTTCACCTGCCGCAGCAGCCGCTCGCAGAAGCCGGCGTGGGTGGCGAGGTTGTCGTTGAACCGCGCGATCTGCTTGCGCAGGTTCTCCTTCTCCACCTCGATCAGCGCGCGCGGGTTCTCGCGCTCGATGCCGGAGATGAAGAGGCTGAGGAAGCCCTTGAAGAGGTTGCCGATCCGGTTCCACATGGAGAGGCTCCTTCGTGTCGAGGATGGCCCCTTCGGCCGCGAGCGGGCGCGGCGTCTGGTACGGACTTTGCGGCAGGCTAGCAACGGCCCCCAGGGGTGTCAAACGGGACCGGACAGGCCGCGGCGACAGACCGCGGCCCGGGCGCTCCGCGCGCGGGACGTGCGGGGGTTCGGACCGGGGCCGCGCGGCCGGCGGCCGCGAGCGCAGCAGCGTCACCTTCACGGACCGCTCCTCGCTTCCCGCGCGCACCTTGACGAAGTACGCGCCGGCCGCCACGCGGCGTCCCGCGTCGTCCGCGCCGTCCCAGTCCAGGCGCACGGTGCCGGCCCCCTTCACGCCGTCCGCCAGCGTCCGCACGCGGCGGCCCGCGGCGTCGTACACGACCGCCTTGACCCCGGTGGCGTCCGGCAGCGTCAGCGCGACGGAGGTCCCCGTGCGGAACGGGTTCGGCGCCGGCGCGGACATCCGCAGCCCCGCGCCGGCCGCCGCCACCGCGGGCGCCGCCGTCGGGTCGGTGGCGACGTCGCGCTCGTACACGCCGTTGCCGAACGTCGCGCAGCGCAGCAGCCGGTCGTCCTTCTTGAACACGAGGTCCGTGATCATCGCCGGCGGCATGCCCGCGCTGAAGTCGTGCCACGACGCGCCGCCGTCCGTCGTCCGGTACACGCTGAGGTCCGTGCCCACGTACGCGTGCGCCGGGTCCACCGGGTCCACGGCCACCGCCTGGCACGGGATGTCCGGCAGGTTCGCGGTGCGGTCCGTCCACGTCGCGCCGGCGTCCGTGGAGGAGAACACGTGCGGCGTGCCGTACCCGGAGAACGAGATCCAGACGTGCCGGCTGTCGTTCGGATCGTACGCGATGTCCGTGAGGTACCGGTTCGGCAGCCCCGCGGTCACGTCCGTCCACGTGGAGCCGTTCACGGTCCGCCGCAGCTCGAACGTGGCCGTCGTGGCCGAGGACCCGGTGGCGGCCAGCGCCGTGTCGGGGCTCGTGAAGGACACGCCGATCGTGCAGACGGGCGTGCCGTTCCAGTTCGATCCCGACGTGTACAGCCAGCTCCCGCCGCCGTTCGTCGTCTTCTGCACCGCCAGCGTGCCCACGTACAGCACGTTCGGGCTGCTCTCCGCCAGCACGAACGGCGCGATGAAGTTCGCCACGGACGAGTTGTACTCGTGCACCTCGAACCAGCTGTCGCCCCCGTCGGTGCTCTTGTACATGTTCGCGTAGACGTACTCCTCGTACAGCACGTCCTCGTCGGCGGGATCGATGGCGCACCAGCCGCCGTCGCCGCCGAACACCTTGGACCAGGACGGCGTGCCGAGGTACTTGATCGTGCCGTTGTCCTGCAGGCCGCCCAACGCGAGGTCCTGCGTGGTGTACCCGTTCGCGAAGCCCGCGTAGAACTGCGTGGTCACGAGGCCGCCGTTGCGACCGGCCCAGGTCACGCCCGTGTCGGTGGACCGGAAGACGCCGCCGTCCGTCCCCACGTACACGATCGTCGGGTTCGTGGGATCGAACACGATGGCGTGCGAGTCCGCGTGGATGTAGTCGGGGGGGCCCCCCGGGGCGCCCGCCCGGCCGCCCCAAAAGGATCCCAGCAGCCCCCCGGGAACCGGGGTGTGGGTTGCGGCGCCCG
>CAYYFX010000130.1:5102-10315 GCA_964471155.1 uncultured Gemmatimonadota bacterium
GTTGGGGGGGTGGGGGGTACCCAACTGGTGGGGGGGGGTGCCGGGTTGTTGGGGGGGGGGCGCCCCCGGGGGCCCCCCCGCCGGGACGACGAAGTCGTAGCCCAGGTACCACGCGGTCACGTCGTTCAGGTTGCCGCCGCCGTTCGTGGTCCGCCACATGTCCAGTCCCGCGCACAGCACGAGGTTCGCGTTCGTGGGGTGCACGGCGATCACGTTGTCGTACCAGGCCTGCGAGGACGCCCAGTTCTGCGAGGACTGCTGCGTCCAGGTGGACCCCCCGTTCGTCGTGCGGTACAGGCCCACCACCTGCCGCGTCGTCGAGCTCGACACGCCGGCGTACACCACCGTGGGACCCGACGCGGACTCGTACGCCGTGAGCGCCGTGCGGCCGAAGTTCGTGGCGGGCAGCCCGCCGGCGAGCCGCGCCCAGGACGACCCGCCGTCCGTGGTGCGCCAGATGCCGGCCTGCGTGTCGTCCGGCACGCCGAGCTGGCCGTGCGAGGCGTACACCGTGCCTGGCGCGCTCGGGTCGATCACGAGATCCATGGCCATCAGCACCGCGTTCGACAGGGCCCACGTGGCGCCGGAGTCCGTGGACTTGTAGACGCCCTCGGTCGTGGCGGCCCACAGCACCGACGGCGTGGCCGGATCCTGCTGCAGCCGCTGCACGCAGCGGTTCTGGTCGAAGGTCCAGTCGAGCCCCGTGACGAGCCAGGTGGCGCCGCCGTCCGTGGACCGCAGCACGCCCAGCCCGTAGCCCGAGCGCGCGCCCGGCGTCCCGACCTGGCCGCGGTTGTACCGGCCGATCTCGCCCGTGCCGATCCACATCCGGTCGGAGTCCGCGGGGTCGATCACGATCGTGCTCACGGACACGGTGGGGAGCCCGGTGTCGATGAGGTCCCACGCGTCCGCGCCCGCGCCGGCGGTCGTGGACAGCCACAGGCCGCCCGACGCGAGGCCGGCCCACAGCCGCGAGGGCGCGTTCGGATCCACCGCGAGCGCGAGCACGCGCCCGGCGATGTTGTCCGGTCCGAGGGACGTCCAGCCGCTCCCGCGCGGCCCCGCGCCGTCCGCGCGCTCCGGCGCGAGCGCCTCCCGGGCGTACGCCACCGCGCGGCCCCACGCGTCGGCAGGGATCTCGGCGTTCGGGAACGCGCGCTGCCCGTACCACCACTCGTACATCTCGAGGATGTGGCCTTCTTCCTTCGTGTTGCCTTCGCGCAGTTCCTCCATCTCGCGGTCCGCGTAACGGAGGGACATCCGCTCCGCGGGGGACGGGGCGGGAAGGCCGCCGTCGATGCGGGCGGCCCAGGCGGCGGTCAGGAGGATCGCGGTCGCGGCGAGCGGGGCACGGAGTCGGTTCATCGGGGTCGCCTCATCCGGATGGGCGGGACCGGCGAGCGCGCGCCGGGATCGCATGCGGGGGGATTGCCGGTTCGAGTATACGCCCCGGCGCCGCAGGGCGGACACCCCGCCCCCGGCGCGGCGGGCGTCCCCACGCCGCAGTCGGTTGCCGGACAACGCGTTGCCCCACCCCGGCTTGCGCCGGGGGGCCGCTTTCGGGCATCCTTGACGGCACACGAATCCCGCGACCACCCGGCCGACGCCGGGGGGGCGCCGTGCCACTCGCCCCGCACGAGGAGCCCTTCCGATGAGGTCGGCTGTCGTCGTCGTTTGCCTTGCCGCGCTGCTTCCCGCCTTCGCGTCCCCGGCGGCCGCCACCGGCGGCACCCACGTCGTGGTGCTCGGCTCGTCCACCGCGTACGGCATGGGCCCGTCGGATCCCGACAGCGCGTGGGTGAACCGGTTCCGCGACGCCGCGCAGGCCGTGGACCCCGCCCGCACCGTCACGAACCTGGGCTGGCCCGGCTACACCACCTACCACCTGATGCCGGACGGGTTCGTGCCCCCGGCCGGCCGCCCGACGCCGGACACGGGGCGCAACATCACGGAGGCGCTGGACCTCGGCGCGGACGCCATCCTCATCAACCTGCCGTCGAACGACGCGATGAACGGCTGGTCCGTCGGCACGCAGCTCGCGAACTTCGACCTGATGCTGGCCGAGGCGGCGGGCGTCCCCGTGTGGATCAGCACCACGCAGCCGCGCAACACCACGGCCGCCACGCGCGCGAACCTCGCGGAGATGCGGGACTCCACGCTGGCGCGCTGGGGCGACATGGCGATCGACTTCTGGACGACGATCGCGAACCCGGACGGCACGATCAACGCCGCCTGGGACAGCGGCGACGGCGTCCACCTGAACGACGCGGCGCACGGCATCCTGTTCGCCCGGGCCGACGGGAAGGATGTGTGGGGGCAGATCGCGCCCACGGGCGCGCACGCGGCGCCCGGCGCCGCCGGCGGGGCACTGCACGTCCTCGCCTCCCCGAACCCCTTCTCCGCGGGGACCGCGATCCGCTACACGCTGCCGCGCGGCGGTCGCGCCGTCCTGGACCTGTACGACCTCTCCGGCCGGCACCTGCGGACGCTCGCGGACGCGGACGCCGCCGCGGGCCCGCACGAGGTCTTCATCCCCGGTGCGGACTTCGGGGCCGCCACCGGGGTATACTTCGTCCGCCTGCGCACCGCAGAGGAAGAGCGCACGGGCAAGCTCATCCGCGTTCGCTAGCCACGACACGTACCCACGCGCCGTTCCCCCCCCCGTGCGGCCCGAACCCGAGGAGGCACCATGTCCCCCACCCTTCCGGGAGGCGGCGCGCTCGTCGCGCTCTGCCTGCTGGCGCTGACCGTCGCTCCCGCCGCCTCCGCGCCGCAACCTCCGCGCGACGGCTTCCTTTCGGACCTGGACCGGATGGAGCGGTACTTCGAGGAGCACCCCGAGCTGAAGACGCAGCGGAGCACCGGCTGGAAGCCGTTCAACCGGGCGAAGTGGTTCCGCGCGCCGCGCGTCGAGAACGGCGTGTCCGCCGATCCGCGACTGCGCTGGGAGGCATGGGAGGTGAAGAAGCAGCGCGAGGCCGGACTGCCCGGCCGCGCCGCCTGGTTCGAGCTGGGCCCCGTGAACCTGTCCGGGCGCATCCTCGCGCTCGCGTTCCATCCCACGGACCCGCTCACCGTGTACGCCGGCGCCGCCAGCGGCGGGTTGTGGAAGACCACGGACGGCGGGGACACGTGGACGCCGAGGACGGACGAGCTGCCGTCCCTCGCGATCGGCGGCATCGGCGTGAGCGTGGACGACCCGGACATCGTGGTGATCGGGACCGGCGAGGGCACGCTGAACGCGGACGCGGTCTCCGGCGTCGGCATCCTCCGGTCCACGGACGCGGGCGCCACGTGGAACCCGACGAACGTCACGTACGCCGTGAACTCGGGCACCGGCTTCCACTTCATCGAGGTGAACCCGTCCACCGGCACGATGCTGGCCGGGGAGCGCTCGGGAATGTGGCGCTCCACGAATGACGGCGCCACGTGGACGAAGGTGCGCACGTCCGGGGACTACTGGGACGCCGAGTGGAAGACGGGCACGAGCCGCGTCTACACGATCGGCGGCGGCGACACCTTCGGCAACAACGTGATGCAGGTCTCGACGGATGACGGCGCCACGTGGGCCAACTCGGCGAGCGGGCTGCCCGCGTCCTCGAGCATCGGCAAGGCGAAGCTCTCCGTCTGCCGCGACGCGTCCGCCACCGTCTTCGCTCACCTGTCCAGCGCGTTCTCGTACGGCACGCTGGGCGTGTACCGCAGCACGAACGACGGCGCCACGTGGTCGCTCCGGAACAACTCGACGAACGCGGGCGGCGGCCAGGGCTGGTACAACCTCACGATCGCGGTGGACCCGGACAACGCCAGCCGCGTCATCATGGGCGGCGTCGAGAACTTCGCCTCGTCCAACGCGGGAACGAACTTCAGCGAGGTGGGGGACGGCTACGGCCTCGGCACGGACACCGCCCTGCACTGGGACCACCACGTGCTCGAGTACGAGCCCGGCTCCGCCTCGAACGTCTGGGCGGGCACGGACGGCGGCGTGTGGCGCTCCACGGACGACGGCGCCACGTGGACGTCGCGCCGCGAGGGCATGGGCACGTACCAGTTCTACGACATCAGCGTGGCGCAGTCCGATCCGGAGTACATCGTGGGCGGCGCGCAGGACAACGGCGTGCCCGGCCGCGTGATCATGGACACGTGGTTCACGTCGAACCTGTTCGCGGACGGCTTCGTCTGCAACATCTCGCCCACGAACGCGAACCTCGTGTACTCCGAGTGGCAGTTCGGGAACCACGTGAAGAGCACGGACGGCGGGGCGTCCTGGTCCGACATCCAGTCCGGCCTCGGCTCCGGGGACTGGCTCGCCGCGACGGACCTGGACCCCTCGAACCCGAACCGCCTCTTCACGGACACGAACGCCGGCATCTACCGCACCACCAACGGCGGCTCGTCCTGGAGCCAGGTGTCCACGCACTCCGCCATCTGGATCTCGATCAGCCCGGCGGACGGGAACGTCGTGTGGACCGTGGAGAGCACGCCGCGGCGCACCACGAACGGCGGCACGAGCTGGACGATCGCGAGCGCCTACGGCTTCGGCACCGGCGGCTCGCCCACGAAGATCCTGGCGCATCCCACCGACGCGAGCACGGCGTTCGTCACCTTCGGCGGCTACGGGGCCGGCGCGCACGTGGCGCGGACGACGGACCTCGGCGCCACGTGGACGAACGTCACGGGGGATCTCCCGTCGCAGCCCGTGAACTGCATCGCCGTGGATCCCATGTTCCCGTCCGAGTGGTACCTCGGCACGGACGTCGCGGTGTGGAAGAGCACGGACGGCGGCACCACCTGGCTCCCGTTCTCGGATGCGCTGCCGAACGCGGTCGTCACGGACCTCGAGATCCGCAACACGGCGCGCAAGCTCGTGGCCGGCACGTACGGCCGCGGCGCGTGGGAGGTGTCCATCACGGGCGGCGCCACCGACGTGGCGCAGCCGGACGCGGCACCGCGGAACCTCATGCTGGATCCGCCGTTCCCGAACCCGGCGCGCGCCGCGGTCACGCTCCGGTTCGCCGCGCGGCACGACGCTCCGGCCACGCTCGCGGTGTACGACGTCGCCGGCCGCCTCGTGCAGGATCTCGGCGCGGTGTCCGGTGACGGCGTGATCCGGTCCACGACCTGGGCGACCGGGGGCGTGACGCCCGGCGCGTACTTCGCCGTGTTGCGGGCGGGCGAGGCGAAGCTCACCCGCAAGGTGATCGTCACGCGGT
>CAYYFX010000131.1:0-10173 GCA_964471155.1 uncultured Gemmatimonadota bacterium
CGCCCTGCGCCCCCTCGACCAGCGCGCCGAGCGGAACGCCGCCGCCGCCGGCCGCGGCCCGCGCCTCGCGCACGCCCGGACCCGCGCGGCCTTCCAGCGCCCACGGGAGGACGCCGCCGCCGCCGCGGCCGCCGAGCCAGATCCGGTCCCCGTCCGCCCCCCGGAGGACGCCCGCGGACCAGCCGTCCCGCACGAGCTCGGCCCGCCCGCGCTCCGCGCCGGACTCCGTCCGCCCCCACGCCAGGACCGCGCGCCACGGCCCCCTGCCGCCGACCCACGAGACACCCGCCTCGCCGGTTCCGGTTCCCGCCACCGGGGCGCGGCGCACGTCCCGATCCGTCAGGGCCGAGGCCCAGCCCGGAGGGGAGGCCGGGGCGAGGAAGGCCTGCGACCCCAATACCCACCGCCCGTGGGACGCGATCTCCCCGCCGGCCCGGAGCCGGTCTCCCCCGTCCGGGTCCGCGCGCGTCTCGACGACCCAGGCCGCGCCTCCGCCGCCGCCCCGCAGCCGGATGGACCCGACCGGCGTTCCCGCCTCCGCCGCCACCCGCGCGGTCAGCGCGGCGGCGGCGATCGACAGCACATGAACCGAACCCCACAAGGCACTGCCCGAGAACACGATAGAGTATCTCCCCGTACCGAACCGGGGAGCGTCCCAGGATGCGCCGGGACCGTCGTTCGTCCAGTGTCGCCGCGGGGCGTCGGCGGCGCTCAACACGTCACACGAAACGACCGAAAAACCACCTCGGGGGCGGAACGCCGGGGTCGGTCCACCCCCGCGCCGCCGTCCTCGACCACGCCGCACGCGGGGGCCCGCTCCTTGCGCATCGAACGCATCGAATGGATCGGCGACGAGGCGTCCGCGCGGACCTTCGACTTCCCCGACCGCGGCCTCGCGCTCTGGACCTGTTCGAACGACCTGCGCGAGGACTCGCTCGTCCGCACGCTGGCCGCCGCGCTGTGGGGTCCCTCGCCCGACCATCCCGTGCCGCCCGGTCTTCGCCGGGTGGACGTGCGCCTGCGCCTGGACGACGGCACCGCGCTCTCGATCGAGCGGTCGCTCGACAGCGGCGCCGTCCTGGTGACGGGCGCCGATCCGGATCGATTCGACCCGGTCGGCGGCGGTCGCGAGATCGGCGAGCTGCTGCTCGGGTTCGGTCGCGCGGACTTCCTCGCGCTCGCGTCCGTCGATCTGGACGGGCTGCGCGCGACGCGCGGCGACCGGCGTCTGCGGGAGCTGCTGGCGGACGCGCGGGGTCGGACGCGCGAGCCGGAGCCGTTCGCGGAGACCTCCCCCGCGGCGCCTACCCCGCCGGCCGCTGCCCGCTTCGGGGATCTCGACCTGCCCATCGTGCACGCGGAGCTCGAGGAGCTCCACGGTGCGGCGGCGCCCGCGCCGCCGGCGGCGGTTCCGCCCGCGGACGTTCGCGTGGATCGCGCGTCGCCGGATCCCGCGGGCGACATCGAGGGGTCGAACCCCGTCGACCAGGTGCGTTTCGTGCGGCGCCGGATCGCCGAGATCGACCTGGACCTGGAGACGCTCAGCCGCCAGCTGCACGAGATGGCGGACCGCCGCGAGGAGCTGCGCGTGGACGGCGACCGCTTCGGCATGCTCACCGGCACCGAGCCCGCCGACGTCGACCGCCTCGTGGAGCTGACCGACGAGCTGGCCGCGGCGCTGAACCGGCGCGCGGCCGCGGTGCGCGAGCGCGAGCGGTTCGAGCACGAACTGCGCGGGCGCGGACTGGACCGCGCCGCCCTCGAGGAGCTGCGCGGCCGCTTCGCCGCCCTGGACGAGGAGGACGTGGCCTTCCTGGAGGGCGCCGAACAGGGCTCCACGATCCGCCGCGGGAACCTGGCGCTGACCCGCAGCGAGTGCCGCCTCGACGAGACGCGCCTCGAGGAGATCGAGCGGGCGCGGACCGCGGCGGCGCGCTCGGCGCTGATCCCGCTCGTCGTGGCCGCCGCGGGGCTGTTCGCCTCCCTGGCCGTCGTGCTCGCCGGCGGGGGCGGCGCGCTGTCGCTCGTCCTGCTCGCGCTCGCGCTCGCCGGCGGCGGCGCCGCGGCGTGGATCACGTGGCGCGGTCGCACGCTGCGCGAGGAGGAGCGCGTGGGGATCGTCCACGCCCTCGAGCGCAAGCGCAGCCAGATGAACGAGCTCGAGGAGGAGGGGCGGCTCGCCGAGCGCCGGGCGAAGGACCTGGCCAAGCGCGCGGGCTGCGAGTCCCCGGCCCAGCTCCGGCACGACTGGCGCCGCTGGAAGGACTCGGACGGGCCGCAGCGCGAGCTGGACGCGCTGCTCGCGCGCGAGGCCGAGACGGAGGACGGGATCGTGACGCTGCGCGGGAAGCTGTCCGCGTTCCGGATCGACGACGGCGAGGGCGAGCCGGACCTCGGCGGACTGCAGGCGCTGATCGAGGACTACCAGCGGCACTTCCACGCGCGGAAGGAACTGGCGGCAGCCGAGGAGGAGTGCGCGCGCGTCGAGGCCGGGCTGACCGAGCTGGAGGCCCGGCGCGCCGAGGCGCTGACCACGTTCGAGGCGCTCATGGCCTCGGTGGGCATCGATCCCGATCGCGATCTCGACGAGGCGGTGGAGATGTTCGTGCTTCGGACGCGGTACACCGCCGGCTTCGGCGATGCCGGCGCCGACGCCGCGCCGGCCGACCCGGAACCCCCGGCGGCGCCCGCGCGCGTGCTGGACACGAGCTGGATCCCGGGGATCTCCGCGGCGACGGAGGCGACGCTGCGCCGCTTCCTCCCGGGGGCCCGCGACGTGGAGGTGGACGCGGAGCTGGAGCCGTCGTTCCGGCTGGACCCGCGCGGGCCGCGCCTGGACCTGGCCGAGCTCGAGCGCACGCTCTCCGCCGCCGCGATGGATCAGGTTTGGCTCGCGCTTCGCCTCGCGATCGGCGAGACTCTGTCCTCGCTCGGGGAGCGGTTCCCGCTCTTCCTCGACGATCCCTGGACCCGCGCGGACGACGTCCGGCACGCCCACGGCCTCACGTGGTGCCTCGACGCGAGCGAGCGCGGGCAGGTGGTGCTCCGCACGTCGCACGAGGTCAGGGTGAAGTGGTTCCTGCATCAGCATCCCGCGAGCAAGTCCGCGATCCACTCCGTCCTGCCGTCCCCCGCCGCGCCCGCACCCGCGGACGCCTCCGGGGTGCGCTCCGGGCTCTCGGCGCGACGCTGAGCGCCTGCGGGGTCGCGACCGCCGATCCCGCGCCGCCCGCCCCGCCGGTGCCATCGTCCGCTCCCGCGGAATCCTCCGCCCCCGCCGCGACCGACCTCGCGGCGACCGACATCACGTGGCGCCGCGCGTTCCTCGTGGGCGGCGGCGTCGGCGGGATCGCGGAGACGCGGTTGGCGTACGTCGGGCCCGAGACCGCCGTGCAACTCTTCGTGGCGCTGGAGGGCGAGCGCGGCGGCCTGCCGGTGTTCTGCTGCGAGGCGCCGCTGATCCGCGTGGACGGGCGCGCCGTGCCCGCGCGTCTGGTCGTCCCTCCCGCGGACGCCGGCCTCTCGGACGTGGAGATCCGCTGGAGCGAGATGCGCCCCGCACCGGACGGTCCGGGGTGGACGCGCCTCGCGATCCGGCTGCAGCAGGGCGACTGGTCCCTGCCCGTGTACGAGCTGCCGGCGGGCGCCGGCGAGGGGATCGATCCCTCGGTGGGCACGGCGCGCTACGCGGTCGCGCTGTCGTTCCGCGACGCGGCCGGACGGCGGGTGCGCCTGGACTCGGAGCGCGGCGCCGCGGGCGGCGACCTGGCGGATCCGCGCCTCGCCCCCGGCTTCCGCGTGTCCCGGCACGGCGGCGACACGCTGCCGGGACGCGCGGGAGCGCGCGCGCGGCTCCCGGTCCGCGCGGAGGTCGATCCCGCGTTCGTGCACGCGTTCATCGCGCTGCGTCCGGCGGATCCGTTTCTCGCGGCCTACGCGGACCTGGCCGACGCGCCGTGGCCGGACTCCGTGTCCACGGACCTCGCGGATCCGTCCTGGGAGTGGCTGCTCGAGGCGGTGGCCCACGGCCGGCGGCGCGCGACCGGGGACACGCCGGTCGTGGGACCCGACGGGCACGCCGTGCGCTGGCGCGGGGTCGACGGCACGTCCGGCGTCGCCGCCGGGGACGTGGTGTTCTCCGGGGGCTACGCCGGCTTCCTGCAGGGGGACGACGACGACGGCTTCCTGGACAACGACGACCGCGCGCTGCACGGCGCGCGGGGGACCCTGGCGTTCGGCCGCATCCGGGACCTGCCCGAGGGCCGGATCACCGTGCTGCGCCCGCGCGACTTCCGCGGCGTGTCGGCGCAGCTGGACCAGGCCGGCTACGGCCCGCTGCCGATCGAGATGGTGTGGACCTCGCGGGCCCGCCGCGCGATGCGCGCGTTCCAGGGCGACCAGGGTCTGCCGGTCACCGGCCTGCCGGACGCGGAGTCCCGCCGGCGGCTGGACGCGATGCTGGACCGCATGCGCGCCGTGGACGACGCGGCGCCGCCGGACTCCGCGCGTTGAAGGTTCTTGCCGCGCCGGACTTCGCCGCGCTGCGGCGGATCCTGGCGCGCGAGGTCCGCGCCCTCCGCGCCGATCCGCTCGTTCCGGTCACGGTCGTCGTGCCGCGCGAGACGGCCCGCCGCGCGACCCGTGACGATCTCGTGCGCGACCTCGACGGGCTCCTCGGCGTCCGCGTCCTGGCCTGGCCGATCTGGGTGGACGCCGAGGTCGGCGACGAGGCGGCGCGCCGCGGCGGGCGGCGCCTCGGCGAGGCGGGGTTCGAGCGCCTGGTCGCGCGGGTGCTGGCGGAGCTGCCGCCGGATCGGCGCGGCCCGTGGAAGGCCGCCGCCCCGGGAGAAGGCGACGCGCGGCTCCTCGCGGCCACGCTCGCGGACCTCTTCGAGGGAGGCTTCGACGCGGAGGCGCTCGCGCAGGTCGGCGCGTTGCGCCGCGATCCGTGGCGCCGCGAGCTGCCGGCGCTGCTGCGGCGGACGCAGGAGCTGCTCGAGGCGGGGAACCTCTGGGACCGCCGGCGCGTCGAGCGCCTCGCCGCGTCCACGCCGGCGGCGGCCGGCGGCCCGCTGCTCCTGAGCGGATTCCACGACCTCACCCCGGTGCAACGGGCCATCGTGACGCGGCAGGCCGCGGCGCGTCCCGTCACGCTCCTCGTCCCCGGCGTGTCCGCGGGCGAGGCGCTGCCGGGCGAGGGCGCCGCCGCCCCGCTCCTGGCGTGGGCCCGCGACGCCGGAGCGTCGCTCGAGCCGGTCGCGCCCGCGCCGGCGCCCGCCTTCACGCTGCGCGCCGACCGCTTCGCCTCGCCCGCCCTCACCGATCCGGGGCCCGCCCGCGTGGAGCTCGCGGCGTACGCCACCGAGCCGGCCGAGGTCCGGGGCATCGCGGGCCGCATCCTCGACGAAACCGCGGCCGGACGGTCCTTCGAGGACTTCCTGGTGACGACGCCGCCGGGCGGCGGCCCCCCGGCCGCGCTGTTCCGGCGCATCTTCGCGAAGGCCGGGATCCCGCTGCGCGACGCGGTCGGCGTGCCGGGAGCGCACACGCGATCGGGCCGCCTCGCACGGATGCTCCTGCGCGCCGTGTCCGCCGGCCGCGACGAGCGCGCGGCGGAAGCGCTGGAGTTCGCGGCGCCGGTCGCGGAGCTCGCGGACGACGCGGCGGAGGCGACGGAAGCGGCGGAGCGGTTCGTGCGCGCGCGGGATGCCGCGGAGGCGGCGACCGGCTTCGCGGCGCTGTACCGCGCGCGGCTGGGCGAGGAGCCGGCCGGCGAGGTGCTCGAGGCGGCGGACGCGGTGGCCGCGGTGCTGGGCGACCGACCGCTGCGGCTGACGGACTTCGCCGCCGCCTTCCGTGCCGCGCTCTCCCGTGTCCGCGTGCGCGCGCCGGACGGGGCAGGCGTGCTCCTGTCCGGCATGGACGCCGCGCGCGGGCTCGCGCGGCCGGTGGTGTTCCACGCGGGGCTCGTGCGCGGCGCGGTGCGCGGCGTCCCGGCGGCGGGCACGCTGCTCGGGGAGTCGCTGCGCCACGAGGTGAACGAGCGGTTCGCGTGGCAGGGCGCACGGCTGGTCGTGCGGGAGGAGCGCCGCGAGGAGCGGCTGCTGCTCGCGCGCTTCGCGTTCGAGACGGCGACCGAGCGCAGCGTGCTGTCGTTCGCGGAGCGCGATCGCGCGGGCGGCGAGCCACGCAACCCGTCGGGCCTGTTCCTGGACCTGGCGTCCGGGCGCGCCGGCGCGCCGCTCGATCCGCGCGGCGCGGCGTTCCGTGCGCTCGCCCCGCCGCGCCCGGCCGCGGCCGCGCGGACCCGCCCCGCCGACGCCACGGACGCCGACCTGGCGCGCTTCGCGACGTCCCCGCCGGAGGCCGCGGCGGTGGCCGCCGTCCTGGACGAGGAGCGCGCGAGCCACCTGCCGCGCGTGTGGCGGGCGGCGGAGGCCCGCTGGGGCGATCCGCGCCTGGGCCGGTACGACGGGGTGCTGTCCGATCCGCGCGCGATCGCCGCGCTGCGCGACCGGTGGTCCGCGCGGCACTGGAGCGCCTCCGCGCTGGAGTCGATGGCGAACTGCCCGTTCACGTTCCTGCTGCGGATGCTGCGTCTCTCGGAGGCGGAGACGGCCGCGGACGACTACGACCCGCGCGAGAAGGGCAGCCTGTTCCACGGCGTGTACGAGGAGGTGTCGCGCGCGCTGGCCCGGCGCGGCCTCCTCCCGCTCGACCCGGCCACGCTGCCCGAGGCGCTCGCGCTCGTGCGCGCCGCCGTCGCGCGGGAGCGCGCGGGGCTGGCGGGCGAGCCCGCGGTCCGGCGGATCGCCCGGCGTGCCACGCTCGCGGGACTCGAGGCGGACCTGGCCATGGCCTTCGCGCGCGACGCGCGCCGCCCGGCGGGCGCGGGCGCGGTGCCCGAGCGCTTCGAGCTGGCGTTCGGCGGCGAGGACGACGAGCCGTCCGCCTTCCTCGACCTCGCGGACGGGCGGCGGATCCCCCTGCGCGGGAAGATCGATCGCGTGGACCGCCGCGCGGACGGCGGCATCGAGATCGTCGACCTGAAGACGGGGGCGGCGCGCGCGCGGCCGGGACGGATGCAGGCGACGGCCGCCGGCAAGACCGAGGTGCGCCTGCAGCTGCCGCTGTACCTGCACGCGGCGCCGCAGGTGCTGGGCGCGCCGGGGCGGCGTGCCGCGTACTGGCACTGCACGGCGGACGCCGGCTTCGAGGAGATCCCGTACGACGCCGCGGACCTCGCGCGCGATCTCGACGGGATCCGGGATCTCGTGGCCCACCTCCTCGAGCGCATCCGGGAGGGCTGGTTCCCGTGCACGCCCGGACCCGGGCGCTGCTGCTTCCCGAGCCACGCGTCGGCGTGCGGCGCGAGCGTGGCCGAGCGCTTCCGGCGGAAGCTCGACGATCCGGAGCTCGTCGCGCACCTCGCGCGGCTGCGCGCGACGGGCCGCGCGGCGGAGGACGCGTCGTGATCGCCCCGGACGGGGACGTCCGCGACCGCATCGTGGCCGCCCGCGGCGTCAACCTCGCCGTGGAGGCCGGGGCCGGCACCGGGAAGACCACGCTGCTCGTGCGCCGCGTGCTCTCGCTGGTCGAGGGCGGGACGCCGCTGTCCCGGCTCGCGATCATCACGTTCACGCGCAAGGCCGCGGCGGAGCTGGAGTCCCGCCTCGTGCGCGCGCTCGCCGGGGCGCGCGCGGACGGCGCCGCGTGGGCCGCGGCCGCGCTGGACGACCTGCCCCGCACCGAGCTCGGCACCACCGACTCCTTCTGCCGCGGCATCCTCGCGGACCACGCGCTGGAGGCCGGATTCCCGCCGGGCTTCGCGCTCGCCGCGGAGATGGCGGAGGAGGCGCTGCGCGAGACGGCATGGCTGCGCTTCCTCGCGCGCTCGGGCGAGGCGGACGCGCGGCTGCTGGAGACGCTGCGCGCGCTCGGCGCGAAGCCGAAGTCCGTGCGCGAGATCGGCGACGCGCTGCTGGACGGGCGCGATCTCCCGGTCGCGCATGCGGAGATCCCACCGGGCGGCGCGCCGCTGCTCGACGAGTTCGCCGAGGGGCTCGCCCCCGCGCTCGCCCTGCGCGACCGGTGCACCGATCCGGGCGATCGGCTCCTCCTCCGGCTCGACGAGCTCGCGCTGCACCTCGACCTGGCGCGCGACCTCGGCGGTCCGGCCGCGGAGCGCGTGCTCCTGTCCGTGCCGTGCGCCTTCCGCCAGGGCCGCAAGGAGGCCTGGGGCGGCGCCGCGGTGAAGGCCGAGGTCGTGGCGGCGCTGGAGGGGCTGGACGAGCGGGTGCGGGCCTGGAGCCGCGCGCACGGCGCCGCGCGCGCCGCCGCCCTCGCCGCGTGGCTCGCGGGCTATCCCGCCGAGTACGCGCGGCTCAAGCGGGAGCGCGGGCTCGCGGACTTCCGCGATCTCGCGCTGGGCGTGCGCGACCTGCTGCGCGCCGATCCCGCGGCGCGGCGCGCGATCGCGGCACGCTGGGACGCGCTGCTGATCGACGAGGCGCAGGACACCGATCCGCTGCAGATGGAGATCGCGCTGCTCCTCGCCGCCGAGGAGCCCGTGCCCGACGATCCCTTCGCCGCGCGGCTGGTCCCGGGGCGCCTGTTCCTGGTGGGCGACCCGAAGCAGTCGATCTACCGCTTCCGCCGCGCGGACCTGGAGCTGTACGCGCGCACGCGCGACGCGGTGACGGCGGACGGCGGGAGCCCGGCCATCACCGCGAACTTCCGGTGCGCGCGGCCCGTGCTGGACTTCGTGAACCGCGTGTTCACGGGCTGGATGGAGCCCGCGCCCGGCGAGACGCTGCAGGCGCCGTACCGCGCGCTGGAGCCCGGACGCGACGGGCCGGAGGACGCCGCGCCCGTGGCGCTGCTGCTGCCCGACCCGCGCGTGGAGGCGGCGCTGCTCGCGCGCAGCGGCGCCGCACGGCCGGGCGCGGACGACCGGCTGGAGATCGAGGCGGACGCGGTCGTCCGCGCCCACCGGCGCGCCCGGGGCGGGGACGGCGCCGGGGCGGGCGGGTCCGTCGCCGGCGAGGACGGCCGCCCGCGGCCCGCCCGGCCGGGGGACATCGCGGTGATCGTGAAGCGGATGACGGGCGGCGAGCGCGTGCTCGACGCGCTCCGGCGCGCCGGCATCCCGGTGGCGAGCCTGGGCGGCCGCAACTTCCACGAGCGCGAGGAGGTGCAGACGCTGCTTGCCGTGCTGGAGGGGCTGCTCGCGCCGGACGATCCGCGCGCGCTGTTCGCCGCGCTCCGCTCCGCCGCCTTCGCGATCGACGACGACGCGCTCGTCCTGCGCTTCGCCGATCCGGAGGCCGATCCCCGCGCGGCGGGCGTGCCGGCCGAGGCGATCGAGGCGGAGGCGCGGCTGCGCGCGCTCGCGCGGGAGGTGCGCACGCTGTCGCTGGGCGAGCTGCTCGAGCGGGTGACCGAGTCCCTCGCGCTGCTGCCGGCGTTCGGCCTGCGCGGGGACGGCGCCGCGCGGATCGAGAGCCTCCGGCTCCTCGTGGACGCGGCCGGGCCGCTGGAGGCGGCCGGCGTGGAGTCGCTTCCCGAGCTCGTGGCGTGGCTCCGCGACCGGACCGCGGACGAGCCGCTCGCGCTCGGCGAGATCGAGCCGTCCGGCGAGGACGCGGTCACGCTGCTCACGATCCACAAGGCGAAGGGGCTGGAGTTCCCCATCGTCCTCCTCGCCGATCTCGGCGGGAAGGGAGCGAACGCCTCGCCCGTGGTGTGGGACCGCGGGGCGGGCCGGCTCGAGTTCCGCGTGCCGGGCGTCCCGCACGTGGCCACGCCGGGGTTCGACGAGGCGGCGGCCCGCGAGGCGCGGCGGCGCGCGGCGGAGGACCTTCGCCTCCTGTACGTGGCGATGACGCGCGCGCGGGACCGGCTGGTCCTGGCGTGGACCGGCGGAACGGACGGCTTCTTCGCGAGGACGATGCTGCCCGCGCGCCTGGGCGCCGCCGCCGGCGAGGCGCCGCCCGCCGGCTCCGGGCTGGAGGCGCTGCGCGCGGCGGACCTGCCGCCGCTCCCGTCCGGCGCGCGCGTGCACGCGCTCGCGCCGCAGGAGCTCGCGGCGCGACGGGCGCCGCGGATCGGGGACCTCTTCGCCGCCGCGCCCGCGCCGGCGCCGGCGCCGCTCCCGCGCGGGCGCACGGTGAC
>CAYYFX010000132.1:0-10112 GCA_964471155.1 uncultured Gemmatimonadota bacterium
CCGGCCACGACGACTACCACTGCATCGACGACACCGGCTTCTTCCAGCTCTTCGCGAAGGACGCGCAGGCGGCGGCCGACCTGAACATCATCGCGCACCGGATCGCCGAGCTGTCGCTCACGCCGGGCGCCCTGGCGCAGGACGGCTTCCTCACGACGCATCTCATCGAGTCCATGCGGGTGCCGGAGCGCGCGCTGATCGAGGAGTACCTGGGCAAGCCCGACGACATCATCGAGACGCCCACGCCGGCACAGCGGATCCTTTACGGGGAGACGCGCCGCCGCATCCCGGTCCTCTGGGACGTGGACAACCCGATGATGGCCGGCCTCGTGCAGAACCAGGACTCGTACATGCAGAGCGTGGCCGCGCAGCGCCCGTTCTTCTTCGACCACGTGCAGGAGCTGTCGGCCCGCGCGTTCGAGGAGTTCGCGAAGCTCACGAACCGCCGGTACGACCGCGTGATGACGTACCGCACGGACGACGCGGAGTGGCTGATCGTGGGCCAGGGCAGCGTGGTCCCCACCGCCCAGGTGGTGGCGGACTACCTGCGCGAGACCCGCGGGCTGAAGGTGGGCGTGGTGGACATGGTGATGTTCCGCCCGTTCCCCGCGGACCTCGTGGGGCGCATCCTGCAGGGCCGCAAGGGCGTGGCCGTGCTGGAGCGGCTGGACCAGCCGCTCGCCGCGGACCTGCCGCTCATGCGCGAGATCCGCGCCACGCTCAGCAAGTGCGTGGAGAACGGCCGCGACCGGAAGAGCCCGCCGTACCCCGACCTGCCGGCCTACCGCGACGCCACCGAGCTCCCGCCGCTGTACTCCGGGTCGTTCGGCATGGGCAGCCGGGACCTGCAGCCGGAGGGCGTGATCGGGGCGGTCGAGAACATGCTGCCGGACGGGAAGCACCGGAAGCTGTTCTACCTGTCCATCGACTTCCTGCGCGAGGAGGCGCTGACCCCGAAGCAGGAGATGTACCAGCAGACGATCGAGGCCGCGTACCCGCACGTGCGGGAGCTGGCGGTGAAGGGCTCGGAGAACCCGAACCTCATGCCGAAGGGCGCCATCACGGTGCGGTTCCACTCCGTCGGCGGCTGGGGCGCCATCACCACGGGCAAGAACCTGGCGATGACCCTGTTCGACCTCCTCGGCTGGCACATCAAGGCCAACCCGAAGTACGGCTCGGAGAAGAAGGGCCAGCCCACCACGTACTACCTCTCGGCCGCGCCGGAGCCGATCCGCGTGAACTGCGAGTACTTCTACGTGGACGTGGTGCTCTCGCCGGATCCGAACGTGTTCCACCACACGAACGCGCTGGCCGGCCTCAAGGAGGGCGGTGTCTTCATCTGGCAGAGCGACGCCGACTCGCCGGAGAAGGTGTGGGAGAGCATCCCGCCGGCGTTCCAGCGGATCATCGTGGACAAGAAGATCCGCGTGTTCGCGCTGGACGCGTTCACGATCGCCCGGGCCGAGGCGTCGGACCCGGAGCTGCAGCTCCGCATGCAGGGCATCGCGTTCCAGGGCGCGTTCTTCGCCGCCTCGCCGGTGGCCAAGAACGCCGGACTGGACGACGCGCGGCTCCTGGAGGCCATCCGGGCGCAGCTCCAGGAGAAGTTCGGCGCGAAGGGCGCGCGCGTGGTCGAGGACAACATGCGCGTCGTGAAGCGCGGCTGGGACGAGGTGTTCGAGGTGAAGCCCGGCGCCATCGCGGACGTCGCGGCGCGCGCCCGCACGCTCCCCGGCGAGCCGCCGATGCCCGTGATGATGAAGCGGATCCCGCAGAGCAAGGCCCCCATGAGCGACATCCACCGCTTCTGGGAGCAGACCGGGAACTTCTACGCCCGCGGCCTCGGCAACGACAACCTCACCGACCCCTTCATCGGGCTCGGCGTGATGCCGGCGTCCACGTCGCTGTTCCGCGACATGACGCAGATCCGCTTCGAGCACCCGCAGTGGGTCGCGGAGAATTGCACCGCCTGCGGCAAGTGCTGGACGGTCTGCCCCGACACCGCCATCCCCGGCCTCGTGAACGAGATCGGGCAGGTGCTGGACACGGTCGTGTCGCGGCTGCGCAAGGCCGGGCACGAGCTGAAGCACCTGTCCCGCGCGGTGCGCACGGTGGAGAAGCACCTGCGCGGTTCCTGCGCGGTGGCGAAGGAGACCGACTCCGTCGCGGCGATGCTGAAGGCGGCGGTGGAGAGGACCCTGAAGGAGAGCACGGCGACCGGCGAGGAGAAGGAGCGGCTGGCGAAGGAGCTGCAGCTCTTCGAGGACGAGCTGGGCGGATTCGCCTTCGCCCTGTCCCGGCCGTACTGGACGCTGCACGAGAAGCAGCAGCCGGGATCCGGCGGGCTGCTCTCGATCACCGTGAACCCCTACACCTGCAAGGGCTGCATGGAGTGCGTGCAGGTGTGCGACGACGACGCGCTGCGCGCGGCGCCGCAGACGGAGGCCTCGGTCAAGCGGCTCCGGCGCGAGTGGGACTTCTGGCTCGACCTCCCCACCACGCCGAGGAAGTACATCCGCGTGGACGACCTGGAGCAGGGGATCGGCGCGCTCGAGACGCTCCTCCTGGACAAGGCGAACTACCTGGCCTTCGCGTCCGGAGAGGGGGCGTGCCTGGGCTGCGGCGAGAAGACGATCATGCACCTCTTCGTGGCCACCGTGGAGGCGCTCATGCAGCCGCGCGTGGCGAAGCACGTGGCGCGCCTCTCGGAGCTCATCGAGAAGCTGGACAAGCACGTCCAGCTCAAGCTGGTGGAAGGGCTGCCGGTCGGCGATCCCATGGCGAAGATCGTGGACGACTTCCGGAACAAGGACCTCACGCTGGCGGATCTCGCCGGGCGGCTGGAGAGCCAGGGCGAGGCGGCCCCGATCGACCAGGCCTGGCTGAAGCGCGTCACCCGGCTGGCGGCCGACCTCAAGAGCCTGCGCTCCCGTTACCTGGAGGGCATCACGGGGACCGGGCGCTCCCGCCTGGGCTTCCTGAACGCCACCGGGTGCACGTCGGTGTGGGGCAGCACCTACCCGTTCAACCCCTACCCGTTCCCGTGGTCGAACCACCTCTTCCAGGACTCGACCTCGCTGGCCATGGGCGTCTTCGAGGGGCACATGGCGAAGATGGCCGACGGCTTCAAGGCGATCCGCGCGGCGGAGCTGGAGCTCGAGGGCAGGTGGGAGCCGGGCAAGCACGACGAGGAGTTCACGTACTTCGACTGGACGAAGTTCACGGACGAGGAGTGGGAGCTGTGCCCGCCGGTCGTGGCCGTGGGCGGCGACGGCGCGATGTACGACATCGGCTTCCAGAACCTCTCCCGCGCGCTGGCGTCGGGGAAGCCCATCAAGGTCCTGGTGCTGGACACGCAGGTGTACTCGAACACCGGCGGCCAGGCCTGCACGTCGGGCTTCATCGGCCAGATCTCCGACATGGCCCAGTACGGCAAGGCCATCCAGGGCAAGCAGGAGCCGCGCAAGGAGATCGCGCTCATCGGCATGGCGCACCGGAACACGTTCGTGCTGCAGAGCACGATCGCGTACCCGGGCCACATGATCGAGGGCTTCATCAAGGGGCTGAAGGAACGGCGGCCGGCGCTGTTCAACATGTACGCGTCCTGCCAGCCGGAGCACGGCATCGGCGACGACCTGAGCTCGCACCAGGGCAAGCTCGCCGTCGAGTCCCGCGCGTACCCGGTCTTCCGGTACGACCCGGAGCGCGGCAGCACGCCGGCGGAGTGCTTCGACCTGGACGGCAACCCGGCGCTCGACGCCGACTGGCCGGAGTACACCATCCGGTACAAGGACGGCGGGGTGGACCGGGAGATGACCGTGCCCATGACGTTCGCCGACTTCGCCGTCACGGAGGCGCGCTTCCGGAAGCAGTTCCGGATCGCGCCGCCGGACACGTGGAACGACAACATGATCCCGCTGCACGAGTTCCTGGAGCTGGCGGCGGACGACCGGGACGGGAAGTTCCCGTACGTGTGGTCCGTGGATCGGAAGAACCGGCTGAGCCGGCTGCTCGTCAGCAAGGTGATCGTGGAGTCCTGCGAGGACCGGAAGGCCTTCTGGACGATGCTCCGGGCGCTGGCCGGGATGGATCGGCGGGAGGTCTCGCGGGCGGACATCGAGACCCAACTGCGCGCGGAGCTGGCCGGGAAGCTGGCCACGAGCCTCATGCAGCTCGCCGCGGGCGGCGGGGCGTCGGCCCTGGCCGGGCTCACGGCGGGGCCCCTGGCGGTGTCGCCGGCGCCCTCCGGCGGCGCGCCGGCCGCGGGCGCGGCGGACGGGGACTACCTGGCACCGTGGATCGACACCCCGCAGTGCACGAGCTGCGACGAGTGCATCAAGATCAACGGGAAGATCTTCGAGTACGACGCCTCGAAGAAGGCCGTCATCAGGAACCCGGAGGGCGGTCCGTACCGGGATCTCGTGAAGGCGGCGGAGAAGTGCACGGCGCGGGTGATCCATCCGGGGTTGCCGCGCGACCGCAGCGCGAAGGACATCGCCGCGTGGATCGCGCGCGGCGAGAAGTTCAACTGACGGGGGACGCGGAATGCCGCTCCTTGCCCCGAGGACCTTCCGGCACGGGGTGCACCCGCCGGAGGCGAAGGACGAGACGCGCGACCTGCCGATCCGGCAGTTCCCGTTCGCGCCGGTCCTGGTGGTGCCGCTGTCGCAGCACGCCGGGAAGCCGGCGGTCCCCCTGGTGCGGGAAGGCCAGGAGGTCGTGCGCGGGCAGCGGATCGCCAGGGCGGACGGCTTCGTCTCGGTGTCCATGCACGCGCCGGCGTCGGGCATCGTGCGGCGGATCGGGCTGGTGCCCTCCTCCGCCGGACGGATGGTGCTCGGCGTCTACCTGGAGCCGTTCCCCGGGTCCACGCAGGAGATCGCGGAGGGCCGGCCCTGTCCCCTGGACGCGTCGCCGGACGAGATCCTCGCCGCCATCCAGGACGCGGGGATCGTGGGCCTGGGCGGCGCCGCCTTCCCGACGCACGTGAAGCTGAAGATCCCGGAAGGGAAGCACGCGGACACGCTGATCGTGAACGGCGCGGAGTGCGAGCCCTTCCTCACCACGGACCATCGCGTGATGCTGGAACAGCGCGAGGACATCTTCGCCGGCATCCGCTACCTCGTGAAGGTGACGGGCGTCCGGGACGTCATCATCGGCGTGGAGGAGAACAAGGCGGACGCGGCGACGCACCTGCGGATGGGGCTGCCGAAGGACCTCCCGGTCCGCGTGGCGGTGCTCCGGGTGAAGTACCCGCAGGGCGCGGAGAAGGTGCTGATCTCGGCGCTGCTCGGCCGCGAGGTGCCGTCCGGCAAGCTGCCGCTGGACGTGCACGCGCTCTGCATCAACGTGGCCACCACGGCCGAGATCGGGCGGCTGCTCCCCGAGGGACGCGGGATCCAGGAGCGCGTGATCACGGTGACGGGACCGGCGGTGAAGCGGAAGGGCAACTACCGCATCCCGATCGGGACGCCGCTCCGCTTCCTCCTGGACCATGTGGGCGTGGCGCCGGACGTGAACCGGGTGTTCCTCGGCGGGCCCATGATGGGGCAGGCGGCGTCCAGCCTGGACATCCCCGTCACGAAGGGCACGTCGGGCGTCGTGGCGTTCACGGACGCCGACGCGGCGGCCACCCACTCCAAGGTGTACCCGTGCATCCGCTGCGGCTACTGCGTGGAGGCCTGCCCGATGTTCCTGAACCCCTCCACCCTGGGACTGCTGGCGAGGAACGAGCTCTTCGACGAGATGGCGAACGGCCACCACCTCATGGACTGCTTCGAGTGCGGTTCGTGCTCCTTCGTGTGCCCGTCGCACATCCCGCTGGTGCAGCACTTCCGCATGGCCAAGGCCGCCGTGCGCAAGCCGAAGGTGCAGCGATGAGCGCCCCGGTGAAGACCCTGGAGATCCGCACCTCGCCGCACGTCGTGAGCGGCTACAGCGTGGACAGCATCATGTTCAACGTGGTCTGGGCGCTCCTGCCCACGGCCGCGTTCGGCGTGATCGCGTTCGGGATCTCCGGCGCGCTCACGCTGCTCGTGTCCACGGCCTCGTGCGTGCTGGCCGAGCACCTGCTCTGCCGGGCGAACGGGCGGCCCACCACGGTCGCCGACGGGTCGGTGATCATCACCGGGCTCCTGTACGGGATGACCCTGCCGCCGGGGCTGCCGCTGTGGATGAACGCGGTGGGCGGCTTCGTGGCGGTCGGCCTGGGCAAGGCCCTGTTCGGCGGGCTGGGCAGGAACCCGTTCAACCCGGCGCTGGTGGGACGCGCGGTGCTGCAGGCGGCCTTCCCGGTCTCCATGACGACGTGGGTCGCTCCGTTCGCGCCCGACCGGTTCGTGACGCCGGCGTCCTCGCTCCTGGCGCTGCCCTTCGGGAAGCCGGCATACGACGCGGTGTCCGGCGCCACGCCGCTTTCCGCCTGGAAGTTCGGCCACGCGATGACCGGCACGCGGGAGCTCGCCCTGGGGTTCACGTCCGGGTCCACGGGCGAGACGGCGGCGCTGCTCATCCTGCTCGGCGGCGCGTACCTGGTCGCGCGCAACATGATGAACTGGCGGATCCCGGCGGCCGTGCTCGGCACGGTGGCGGCGTTCAGCGGCATCCTGCACGCGGTGGATCCGGCGCGGTACGCCGGGCCGGGCTTCATGCTGTTCTCGGGGGGCCTCATGCTCGGGGCCGTGTTCATGGCCACGGACATGGTGGCGTCGCCGTTGACGTCGCTCGGCGCGTGGATCTACGGCGCGCTGATCGGAGTGCTCGTGGTGGTGATCCGCGTGTGGGGCGGCATGCCGGAGGGCGTCATGTACGCCATCCTGCTGGGCAACGCCGTCTCGCCGCAGCTGGACCGGATGATCCGGCCGCGGGTGTACGGCACCGCGCGGGGGAGGAAGGCGACGTGAGCGGGAACGGGAACCCCGTGGCGGCGGCCCCGGCCGCGCCGGCCGTGTCGGGCCCCGCGGCGCCGGCGACCGCGGCCGTGCCCGCGGCGAAGGGCGCGAGCCCGTGGACGATGTACCGCGCCATGGTGGGCGTGGGGCTCGTGTGCGGGCTGGCCATCGTGGGGGCGTACGTGGGCACGAAGCCGGTCATCGAGAGGAACCGGGCCGCGGCGCTGGAGCGCGCCATCTACCGCGTGCTCCCGGACGCGAAGTCCCGGCGCACGTTCGCCCCGCAGCCGGACGGCAGCTATGCCGTCGCCGGTCCGGGGCCGGCCGCCGGCCCCATGGTGCACGCCGGCTACGACGACGCCGGGAGGCTCGTGGGCTTCGCGCTGGAGGCGCAGGGGATGGGCTACCAGGACGTGATCTCGCTCCTGTACGGATACGCGCCGGAGCGCGCGGCCATCGTGGGACTGCAGGTCCTGGAGAGCCGCGAGACGCCGGGGCTCGGCGACAAGATCGGCTTCGACCCCGCGTTCCTCGCGAACTTCGAGGCCCTGGACGTCTCGCTGGACGCGGAGGGCACCGGGCTCGCGAACCCCATCGTGGCGGTGAAGCACGGCGAGAAGACCGGCGCCTGGCAGGTGGACGGGATCACCGGCGCCACGATCTCGTCGAAGGCGGTGGCGGCCATCCTGAACGGCAGCGCGTCCAGCTGGGCGCCGCGGCTGAAGGAGCGGATGGCGGACTTCGCGGCGGAAGGGAGCGGGCCATGACCGCGGCGGCGGAGAGGAAGGCGGGGAAGAGCCCCGCGGACGAGTTCCTGAAGGGGCTCTGGAAGGAGAACCCGGTGTTCATCCAGGTTCTCGGGATGTGCCCCACGCTGGCCGTGTCCAACTCGGCGATGAACGCGCTCGCCATGGGCGCGGCCACGCTCTTCGTGCTCACGCTCTCGAACGCCGTGATCTCCTCCATCCGGAGGTTCGTGCCGAAGGAGGTC
The DNA here is from genome assembly GCA_964471155.1 of uncultured Gemmatimonadota bacterium. Lineage (GTDB taxonomy): Bacteria > ARS69 > ARS69 > ARS69 > ARS69 > CAYYFX01. The sequence continues at coordinate 7,882 of CAYYFX010000132.1, forward strand.
CGCATCGCCACGTTCATCCTGGTGATCGCCACCTTCGTGACCATCGTGGACTACGCCATCCAGGCCATCAGCCTGGACCTGCACAAGGCGCTGGGCGCGTTCATCGCGCTGATCGTCGTGAACTGCATCATCCTCGGCCGGGCGGAGGCGTTCGCGTCGAAGAACGGCGTGGGCCGCTCCCTGCTGGACGGCCTCGGCATGGGGCTGGGGTTCACGTTCGCGCTGCTGTGCCTCGGCAGCGTGCGCGAGATCCTCGGCACCGGCGCCCTGTTCGGATTCCGCGTGCTGCCGGCCGCCTTCGAGCCCTGGGTCATGATGATCCTCCCCTCCGGCGGGTTCTTCACGCTGGCGGCGTGGCTGATGTTCTTCCGCTGGAACGAGCAGCGCCGGGAGCGCGCGAAGGCCCGGTTGGCCCTGGTCGCGGAGGGCGCGCGATGAACGACTCCCTGGGGACGATCTTCATCAACACGGCGCTGATCAACAACTTCGTCCTGGCGTACTTCCTCGGGATCTGCCCGTTCCTGGGCGTGTCGGGGAAGATGGACACCGCGCTGCGCATGGGCGCGGCCACCACCTTCGTGATGGTGGTCAGCTCGGCGTGCGCGTTCGGGATCAACGCGCTGCTGGTGCGGCTGGACATGCCGTTCCTGCGGCTGATCTCGTACATCGCCGTGATCGCCGCCACGGTGCAGCTCGTGGAGATGTTCATCAAGAAGGTCAGCCCGGCGCTCTTCCGCGCGCTGGGGATCTTCCTGCCGCTGATCACCACGAACTGCGCCATCCTGGCCCTGGCGCTTTTCCAGACGAACAAGGGCTACGACTTCGTCCGCTGCCTCGTGTACGCGGTGGCGGCGGGCACCGGCTTCACCCTGGCGCTCGTGCTCATGGGCGGCCTGCGCGAGAAGCTGGGGCTGGCCGAGGTGCCGGACGTCGTGCAGGGCACGGCACTCGCGCTCATGCTGGCGGGGCTCCTGTCCGTCTCCTTCATGGGCTTCGCGGGGTTGTCCGGATGAGCGAGCTGACCACGTACCTGATCGCGATCGCCGTTCCCCCCGCGCTGGGCGTGGCCTGGGTGGCCGTGCAGCGGGGCTGGCGGCGGTCCTTCCCGCGCGCGTTCGCGGACCCCGACGTGCTCGCGGAGCGCCGCGGCTGTTCGGGGTGCGAGCACGCGGCCGAGTGCGCGTTGACCGACGAATCGAACTGCGAGAAGGGGGAGGATCCGTCATGAACCAGGCCGTCATGCACCTGTCGGACTACGACACCCGGGTGCGCTACCAGGCCACCGTGGTGTCCACGCGTCGCATCACGCCCGACTCCTCCCCCGAGGAAGTGCACGAGATCGTGCTGGACGTGCACCGGCCGGACTTCCCGTACGGGGCGGGGCAGAGCATCGCGGTCTTCGCGCCGGGCTCGAAGGAGTTCGGGCAGGAGCACCACGTGCGGCTGTACAGCGTGGCGGACCTGCCGGAGCGCAGCGACGAGGGGCATCCGCGCATCAAGATCTGCGTGAAGCGCTGCCGGTACGTGGACGAGTACAGCGGCGAGGAGTACCCGGGGGTGGCGTCGAACTACCTGTGCGACCGGAAGCCCGGGGATCAGATCCTGATCGCCGGCCCGTTCGGCGTGGTGTTCGACGTGCCGGACGAGGTGGATTCCACGCTGATCCTCATCGGCACCGGGACCGGGATCGCGCCGTTCCGCGCGTTCGTGAAGCACGTGTACCGGAACCGCCCGGAGTGGCAGGGGCGGGTGTGGCTCTTCTACGGGGCGCGCTCGGGCCTCGAGCTCCTGTACATGAACGACGAGCAGAACGACTTCACGCAGTACTACGACCGCGAGACCTTCGAGGCCTTCCGCGCGCTCAGCCCGCGGCCGCACTGGTCCGATCCCATCGCCTGGGACCACGTGATCGCGCAGCGCTCCGACGAGCTGTGGGACATGCTCGCGTCGCCGCGGACGCACGTGTACGTGGCGGGGCTGGAGCGCATGCGGGAGGAGCTGGACAAGGTGTTCGCGTCGGTCGCGGGCAGCCCGGAGGCGTGGGCGCGGCGGAAGGCCGAGCTCATGGCGGGGGGGCGGTGGGTGGAGCTGCTGTACTAGCGCCACCGGGCCGGAGGTCGTGCGAGCGCGCGCCCGGATGGACGGGCCGGATGGGCCGGGCGCCCCGGTACCCCTCTCGCGGGCCTCTGCGCGTGAACGCACCGCGCCCTTCGGGCGCGTGGCGTGCATGC
>CAYYFX010000133.1:0-9902 GCA_964471155.1 uncultured Gemmatimonadota bacterium
CGGAGCGCCGAGGCCCAGGGGCGCACAGGATGTGCGCCCCGCGCCGTCCGGTCCGACGCAAGGGTCACGGCCGCCCCGGGAAGCCCGCACCACCTCCGGGACGCGCCACTACGCGTGCTTCAGGAACGTGCCGGCCGACAGCTCCGCCATCGCCTCCTTCAGCTGCTCGCGCGTGTTCATCACGATCGGCCCGTGCCACGCCACCGGCTCGCGCAGCGGCTGCCCGGACACCAGCAGGAAGCGGATGCCCTGGTCGCCCGCCTGCACGGTGACCTCGTCGCCGCGGTCGAACAGCACGAGCGAGCGGTTGTCCGCCTCGTGCGCCACGGCCACGGGCTCCTCCGTGAGCGCGCGCCCGTCCGCGTCCACCAGCTCCGTCATCGGCGCCGCCGGCGCGGACGCGCCCGCGAACCTCCCGGATCCGGCGAACACGTACGCGAACGCGTGCCGCGAGGTCTCCACCTTCAGCGTCTTCCGCCGGCCCGCCGGAACGGACACGTCCAGGTAGCTCGGGTCCGCCGCGATGCCCGTGACCGGCCCCTGCACGCCGAACGCGTGCCCGCAGACCACGCGAACGTGCGTGCCGTCGTCCTCGGTCACCTCCGGGATCTCCGCGGAGCCGATGTCCTGGTACCGCGGCGCGGTCATCTTCAACGACGACGGCAGGTTCGCCCACAGCTGGAAGCCGTGCATCCGTCCGCGATCGTCGCCCTTCGGCATTTCCTGGTGGATGATGCCCGAGCCCGCGGTCATCCACTGGATGTCGCCGGGGCCCACGGCCCCCGCGTTGCCCAGGCTGTCCGCGTGGTTCACGGTGCCGGCGAGCACGTACGTGATCGTCTCGATCCCGCGGTGCGGATGCCACGGGAACCCCGCCTCGTACTCCGCGGGACGATCCCCGCGGAAGTCGTCGAGCAGGAGGAACGGGTCGAACTCGGTGGTGGCTCCGAAGCCGAACGCGCGGCGCAGGTGCACTCCCGCGCCCTCCAGCGTGGGCTTCGCGTGCACGATCTCCTTCACGGGCCGGATGGACATCTCGCCTCCTCGGTGTGGAGCGGGCTCGCCGCCCGGCTCCCTCGTTGCCCCTCGGATGCGTGCCCGCGGCGGCGGGATTCCGCGGCGCGTCAGCCGGCCGCGTGGAACGCGGCGATCCGGTCCCATGCCTCGCGCGCGGTCTCCGCCCAGTGGAACAGCTCCCGGTCCGCCGGGGAGATCATCCCCTCGTCCGCCAGCACGTCGAACCGGACCGCGCGCTCCCAGAATTCGCGCCCGAAGAGGATCACCGGGATGCGCTGCACCTTGCCGGTCTGGATGAGGGTGAGCGCCTCGAACAGCTCGTCGCACGTGCCGAAGCCGCCGGGGAACGCCACCAGCGCCTTCGCCCGCATGAGGAAGTGCATCTTGCGGATCGCGAAGTACCGGAACTGGAAGCACAGCTCCGGCGTGATGTAGGGGTTCGGCGCCTGCTCGTGCGGCAGCACGATGTTGAGCCCCACGCTCTTCGCGGCCGCGTCGTGCGCGCCGCGATTCGCCGCCTCCATGATGCCGGGGCCGCCACCGGTCACGATGACGTACTCGCAGCGTCCCTCCACCTGGCACGTGGTGGACACGATGCGGCCCAGTTCGCGCGCCTCGTCGTAGTAGCGCGCATTGTGCACGGCGCGGCGCGCCCGGTCGCGGCGCGCGGCCGCCGCGGCATCATCCGGCCGCCGTGCGGCGTCCGCCTCCGCCGCCGCGAGCTCCGCGCGCGCCACCGCGGGCTCCGGGATCCGCGCGCTCCCGAACACGACGATCGTGGACGCGATCCCGTGCTCGCGTTGCACGAGGTCCGGCTTCTCGAACTCCAGGAGGAGGCGCACGCCGCGCAACTCGTCGCGGTTCAGGAACGAACGGTCCTCGTACGCCTTGACGTACGAGGGGGAGTCGAGGAGCGGGTTGCCGGTGGCCATGGATCCTCCGTGCGCACGGGGAAGCGGTCGTGCGGGCTGCGGGGACACTAGCGCGGGGAACGGGTCCGCTCAATGCGCCGCCGCCGCCGCCGGCCGTGCTAGAGTCCCCCGCCCCCGGACCGCCGGAAGGCGGCGGCCGGTCTCCCGCACGGAGGCCCCCTTGATCAAGATCCCGCAGCCCGCGATGGCGCTGAACGCCGACGACGTGCCCGGTCCCGACTACAAGATGTGGAACACGCGCAAGGTCACGCGCAAGGACGACGCGCGTTGGCTCATGAGGAACGTGGCGTCGGTGGCGCGCTCCACCTCCACCGGCCGCCTGAAGGCGCTCGTGATCAACTGCCACGCGTCGGCCGCGAGCCTCGGGCTCGGCACGGGCATCAGCCGCGGCAACACGGACGTCTTCGACGAGCTCAAGGGGCTGGTGGACGAGATCTACATCGTGGCGTGCGAGGTGGCGTACATCAACGGTCCGGGCACCGGCACCGACGGGAACCTGTTCACGTGCGCCGTCGCGAAGAACTCGGGCGCGTACGTGTACGCGTCCACCGCGTCGCAGAACACCGGGATCTGGCCCGCCATCCCGTTCGGCTACATCGACGGGTTCGAGGGCAAGGTCTACAAGTACAAGCCCGACGGCTCCGTGGAGCTCACCGGCCTTTGACGCTCCGACGGTACGACCTCACGTGCACCGTGGACCCGTACCGCGACGGCTGGACCCTGCACGACTTCCTGGTTCGCCGGTTCCGGTACCACCCGGAGCCGCTGTGGGCGGCGCGGCTGGCCGAGGGGGCGGTGCTCGTGAACGGCGAGACGGCCGACGGGGCACGCGTCGTGCATGCCGGCGACCGGATCGACTACCACGTATGGCACGAGGAACCGCCGGTCGACTTCTCGTACGCCGTGCTGCACGAGGACGACGCCGTGCTGGCGGTGGCGAAGTCCGGCAACCTCCCGGTGCACGCCGGCGGGAAGTACATCCGGCACACCCTGATCGCGGAGCTCCGGGACCGCTGGGGGGGCGAGCTGCGCCTGTCGCACCGGCTGGATCGGGAGACCTCGGGGGTCGTGGTCCTGGCGAAGACGCGCGCCGCGGCCCGCGACCTCGAGCGGGAGTTCCACGGCCGGCGCGTGGCGAAGACGTACCTGGCGATGCTCCGCGGGGCCGTGCCGGCGGAATTGACGGTGGACGCCCCGATCGGCCGCGAGGATCCGTCCGGCGTGTCCTCCTTCCGGTGCGTCGATCCGGAGCACGGCAAGGCGGCGCGGACCCGGTTCGTGCCCGTGGCGACCGGTCCGGCGCCCGCCGCCCCGGCGGCCACGCCGCGCTCGGCCACGCTGGTCCTCGTCCTGCCGGAGTCCGGGCGGACCAACCAGATCCGGGTCCACGCGGCGCACCTGGGCTGCCCCGTGGTCGGGGACAAGATCTACGGCGTCCCGCGGGAGCTCACGGAGCGCTTCGTCACGAAGGGGGAGACGGCCGAGATCCTCGCCGCCGCCGGCGCCCCGCGCCACCTCCTGCACTGCCTGCGCCTCCGCCTCCGGCACCCGGACGGCAGCCTCCTGGACCTGACCGCCCCGCCACCGCCCGATTTCGCCGATTCCTGGGGGGGCCCCCTGCCCGACTTCGGGGTATCTTTGCCGTGAATCAGCCCGGAAACCCCGCGGGAGCCCCCTCCCGGTCCACCTCTCCGAAGGAACTCGCCGTGAAGACGCTGGAGCGGATCGACCCGCGCACCCTGATCGAGGAGATGAAGGCACAGCACGCGCACTGGGAGAAGATCAAGGACCTGATCGACTCCATGATCGACATGATGCTCAACTACCGGCAGAGCGGGCATCCCGGCGGCTCCCGCTCCAAGGTGCACCTGCTGGTGGCGACCCTGCTCGGCGGCATCATGCGCTGGGACATCCGCCACCCGGAGAAGCCGTTCGGCGACCGCTTCATCCTCGTGGCCGGCCACACCGTGCCGCTCGTGTACGCCACCCTCACCGTGTTCTGCCACGCCCTGCGGCTGAAGTACGCGAAGACCGGGGACCCGAAGTACCTCGTCCCGGACCCCGAGCACCGCTCCATGATGTGGGAGGACCTGCTGCAGCTCCGGCGCAACCGGGGGCTCGCGGGCCACGCCGAGATGGAGGGGAAGACCCTCTTCTTCAAGTTCAACACCGGGCCCTCCGGGCACGGCTCGCCGGCGGCGGCCGGCGAGGCCATGGCGCTCAAGCGCGCCGGGGCCGCGGACGTGCGCGTGTTCGCGTTCGAGGGCGAGGGCGGCCTCACCACCGGCGCGTCGCACGAGACGCGCAACACGGCGTGGGGGCTGGGGCTCTCGAACCTCGTCTACGTCGTGGACTGGAACGACGAGGGCATCGATCCCCGCCGCTGCTCCAGCGTGGTGCACGGCGGTCCGCAGGACTGGTTCGGCGCGGCCGGCTGGAAGGTGGTCGGCGCGGAGGACGGGAGCGACTGGGAGGACGTGTCGCGCGCGCTCGCGGAGGGCGTGCACGGCAGCAACCCGCTGGCCACGCCGGTGTGCGTCTGGGGTCGAACGCTGAAGGGTCGCGGCTACGCCGTGACGGGCTACAAGTCCCACGGCACGCCGCTGCCGATGAACGGCGAGGGGTACTGGAAGGGTCGCCAGGAGTTCTCGGACAAGTACGGGATCGCGTTCGAGGGCCAGGGGCAGCCGGCCCCGGCCGATCCGACGGCGCTGAAGGCGCAGGTGGCCGAGAACCTGCAGCGGGCGCTCTCGCTGTTCGAGAAGGACCCCGCGCTGCTGGACTACCTGGCGGACCGTCTCGTGGAGATCGGGGACTCGGTGCCGGAGCGCGCCGAGGGCGTCGCGTTCGACACCGAGCGCACGCCGTTCAAGGACCCCGCGTTCTGGGACTTCCGCGCCTACCCCGAGTCCATGTGGGCGAAGCCGGGGGACAAGAAGCCGAACCGCGCGGGGCTGTCGGAGTGGGGCGCGTACGTGAACTCGCTCGGCCGGAAGAAGTACGGCCGGCCGCTGTTCCTCGCGATGGCCGCGGACCTCGCGGACTCCACGAACATCTCCGGGTTCGCGAAGGGCTTCGGCGACATGGAAGGCTGGGGCTGGTACGAGCGGGCCACGAACCCGGAAGGCGCGCTCCTGCCGCAACAGATCACCGAGTTCGCGAACTCGGGCGTCACCGTGGGGCTGGCGTGCGTGAACCTGCACCCGAGGCCCTGCGAGGAGTACAACGGCTTCTACGGCGCGTGCTCCACGTACGGTTCGTTCAGCTACCTCAAGTACGGTCCCATGCGCCTGTTCAGCCAGGTGGCGCAGGACTCCGAGATCCGCGTGGGGAAGGTGCTGTGGATCGCCGGGCACTCCGGTCCGGAGACGGCGGAGGACTCGCGCACGCACTTCGGCATCTTCGCGCCGGGCGTCACGGACCTGTTCCCCGAGGGCCACGTGTGCAACGTGCACCCCTGGGAGCACAACGAGGTGCCGGTCGTGCTGGGTGCGGCGTTCGCGTCGGACTTCCCGATCGTGGCGCTGCACCTCACGCGGCCCGCGGTGACCATCCCGGATCGCGCGGCCCTGGGCATGGCCTCGCACTTCGACGCGGCGAAGGGGGCGTACCTCATCCGAGACTTCGATCCTTCGCGGCCGCCGGCCGGGACCGTGCTCGTCCAGGGCACGATGTCCACCGTGAACCTCCTGAAGGCCCTCCCGGAGATCGCGAAGGCGAAGCTGAACGTCCGCATCGTGGCGGCGATCAGCCCGCAACTCTTCGCGAAGCAGCCGCGCGAGTACCGGGACCGCATCCTGCCGGCCTCCGCGCAGCTCGACTGCATGGTCGTGTCGAACCGGTCGCGCCGGCTCATGTGGGACTGGGTCCGGAACCCGACCGCGGACGAGTACGCGCTCACCTCGGACTGGGACGACCGGTGGCGCACGGGCGGCTCCGTGGACGAGGTGATGGCGGAGGCCCACCTGTCCCCGGCGGACATCCTCGCCGGCGTCGAGCGGTTCGTCCGGGAGCGCCCGGCGCGGCTGGCGCGCGCGCGGGCGGCCCTGGATGCGCTCGGCGGCTGACGTGCGACGGTGCTCCGCGGTCCCCGGCTGGCGCCGGGCGGTGCTCGCGATCGGGGCGGGCGCGGCGGCGCTGGCCGGCGCCGCCGGCTGCGCCCCCGCCGGCGAGGTGCCGCGGAAGGACGCCGCCGCGGCGGAGGCAGCCATGGAGACCGAGTACGAGCGGCGCCGCGACGCGCTCGTGGACGTGGAGCTCGCGCGGGACATCACCGAACCGCAGGTGCTCGCGGCGATGCGGTCGGTCCCGCGGCACCGGTTCGTCCCGGAGGCGCTCCGCGAACACGCCTACGACAACCGGGCCCTGCCCATCGGCGAGGACCAGACCATCTCGCAGCCGTCCGTGGTGGCGCTGATGACGCAGCTGCTCGGGCTGGAGCGCGGGGAGCGCGTGCTCGAGGTGGGGACGGGGTCCGGCTACCAGGCCGCCGTGCTGGCGGAGCTCGGCGGCGACGTCTACTCCATCGAGATCCTGGAGCCGCTCGCCCGGCGGGCGGCCGCCACCCTGGCGGAACTCGGCTACGACCGCGTGCACCTGCGCGTGGGCGACGGGTACCGCGGCTGGCCCGAGGCGGCGCCGTTCCAGGGCATCCTGGTGACCTGCGCGCCGGAGCACGTCCCGCCGCCCCTGCAGGAGCAGCTCGCGGAGGGCGGGCGCCTCGTCATCCCCGTGGGACCGCGGGGCGACCAGGAGCTCGTGGTCGTGGTGAAGGAGGCCGGCAAGCTCGTCCGGCGCGAGGTGGTGCCCGTGCGCTTCGTGCCGATGACGGGTCCGGGGGTGGCGGGTAACTAGTCCCCCTTCCCGCGTGACCGGCGCGGCGATATCATCCCCTCATTCCAGCCCGCTTTCGACGCCCGCCACGGAGGAGTCTCCGGATGCACCCGTCCACCCGCCTCGTCGGCGAAGGCCTCACGTTCGACGACGTGCTGCTCGTTCCCGGCCCGTCCTCCGTCCACCCGAAGGATGTGGACCTGCGCACCCGGCTCACCGCGGACATCACGCTGAACATCCCGGTCCTGTCCGCCGCCATGGACACCGTCACCGAGTCCGGCCTCGCGAAGGCGCTCGCGCAGGAGGGCGGGCTGGGCGTCGTGCACCGGAACATGCCGCCCGAGCGGCAGGCGGAGGAGGTGGACAAGGTCAAGCGCTCCGAGAGCGGCATGATCCTGGATCCCATCACGCTGCCGCCGGACCGGCTGGTCGCCGAGGCGGAGTCGCTGATGAGCCGGTACAAGATCTCCGGGCTCCCGGTCACGCTCCCGGACGGCCGGCTGGTCGGCATCCTCACGAACCGGGACCTGCGCTTCCTGCAGCGCCACGACGTGCCGATCGCCGAGGTGATGAAGAAGGAAGGGCTCGTCACCGCGCCCGTCGGCACCAGCCTGGAGGACGCGAAGCGCATCCTGCACGAGAACCGGATCGAGAAGCTGCCGGTGGTGGACGAGCAGGGGCGGCTCCGCGGCCTCATCACGATCAAGGACATCCTGAAACGCCAGCGGCACCCGAACGCGTGCAAGGACGCGCACGGGCGGCTGCGCGTGGGCGCCGCCGTCGGCACGGGGGCGGACCTCGAGGACCGCGTGAGCCGGCTGGTGGCCGCGAAGGTGGACGCCATCTTCATCGACACGGCGCACGGCCACGCCGAGGCGGTCTCGGACGCCATCCTGCGCGTGAAGCGCGTGGCGCCGGACGTCCCGGTCGTGGCGGGGAACGTGGCCACCGCGGAGGGCGCCGAGGCGCTCGTGCGCGCGGGCGCGCAGGCGGTGAAGGTGGGCGTGGGTCCGGGCGCCATCTGCACCACGCGGGTGGTCGCCGGCGTCGGCGTGCCGCAGCTCACCGCGGTGATGGACGCGGCCTCCGCGTGCCGTCGTGCCGGCATCCCCGTCATCGCCGACGGCGGCATCAAGTACTCGGGCGACGTGGTCAAGGCGCTCGCCGCCGGCGCCTCCAGCGTGATGATCGGCAGCATGTTCGCCGGCACGGAGGAGAGCCCGGGGGACATCGTGCTGTACCAGGGGCGCAGCTACAAGGCGGTGCGCGGCATGGGCTCCGTCAGCGCGATGCAGGAGGGGAGCGCGGACCGGTACTTCCAGGGCGAGGTGTCCGAGGCGCGCAAGCTCGTGCCGGAGGGCATCGAGGGGCGGATCCCGTACCGCGGCTCGCTGTCGGACACCGTGTACCAGCTCATGGGCGGCCTGCGCGCGGGCATGGGCTACACCGGCGCGGCGAACCTGGACGAGCTGTGGACGAAGGGCCGGTTCATCCGGATCACGGCCGCCGGGCTCCGGGAGAGCCATCCGCACGACGTGGAGATCACGAAGGAGGCGCCGAACTACGCGCGCACCTGACGGCCGGGTCGCGCCCCGGAACGCGGAAGGGGTCCCGCCGCGGCGGGACCCCTTCGCGTTTCTCCGGAACCTCCGCGGGACCGCACCCGCTCCGGATTCCTACCGGTACAGCGACTTGACCGCGCCCCACGTGTTCTGTTCGACCGAGACCGCGCACGACACGTCGGCGTCGATCAGCAGCTGCGCGTCGCAGACGCCGTCGTTGAACACGGAGCCGGGGCACAGCGGTGCGGAGGTCGTGCCGTAGTCGAAGCTGTGGTTCACACGCTCGACCGGATAGCAGGTTCCGCAGGCCGGGGGATCGGCGCCGACCGCCGCCGGGTGATCCGTCACGACGGCCGCCGGGTTCGAGGCGCCCGAGCCGAACGTGATCGCGACCGCGAACGTGCGATCGGGGACGGGCGTGCCGCCGAAGTCCGTGCTGTTCCAGCCCGAGACCGGCAGGAAGGCCTGCGACGCGATCGCCGCGCCCGTCGGGCACTGCGACGCGTCCGCGTCGAACACGTCGATCGTGCCGGTGAAGGCGTAGCCGGACGGCGCGCCGGAGTAGAAGTACGACCACACCGTCCCCACGCCGGTGGTGTAGCCGACGGGGCAGCAGCTGGTGAAGGAGACGCCCATGCGCGCGTCGGGAGCGAAGCCGCTCCAGATCCAGATCCAGCCGGTGCAGATGTTGTAGTACTGCAGCGTGCACGACGTGGAGCCGCGCCAGATGTCCGCGCGTTCGGTGTGGGTGTTTCTGTTGCTCGACTTCTCGCGCGCGCGCGAGGGCGCGGCGGGGTGGTTGGCCACGAGCGTCGCCGCGAGGAGAATTCGAAGCGAGGACTTCATGACCGAACCTCCATGTCCGGAGCGGGAAGGTCCGGCGGGTCCGGCCGCCTGGAGGCGGATCGCGGGCACGCGCGGAGCGGTTCCCTCCCTCATCGACCGAATTTCCCACCCGCTTGACGATTCCGGAAGGGGCAAGCGGAGGAAATATGCAAGAGGCGCGAAATCAACCGGTTGCCGGGGCGCTCCCCGGCCGTCCGGGAGCGGGATCGCGTCGCGACCGCCGCGGAGGCCGGGCCGGCGCGCGACGGGCCGGGGGGCGGCGGAGCGTCCGGGACACGATGCAGGGGAGATCGCGCGACGCGGCCGCGCCGGCATCGTGCACGTCGGCGCGGCGCCGCGTCGCGCGCGTTCGACGCGCGCGCGTCACGCACGCACGTGCACGCATGCGGAACACGCACCGCGGTCGCTTGACGCTTCGGTGTCGGTTTCCCTATCATGGGGACGTCGGCGTGAGCCGGCGAATGGAATCGGGCCCTGCAGTGCACGACGTGGGTCGCGATAAAATTGAACCGAATGACTCGCCCAAGGGAGCTCTACATCCGGTTGGGACGTCCACGGCCTTCGCGGCATGAGGACTGAACGGACCGTGCGAGCACCCACTTGGAGTCCACGGGTCAAGCGTCGCGGCTCCGGACGTCACGGCGGGGCACCGATACCGGAAGGGCGCGCTCTGCGCGCCCTTCCGTCTTTCCCGGCCTCGCGGTGACGACGC
>CAYYFX010000134.1:0-9731 GCA_964471155.1 uncultured Gemmatimonadota bacterium
ACATGGCCCGGATCCATGGAAGATCCGGGCCAGACCCATTCTCCGAACCACAACCTACGGGACACACTCGGGCGTTGGGGGGGAGGGCTCGGAGATGGGGGGGGCCGAGGCCACCGCCGTCCTCGACACGATCTCCACGATCGCCGTCTCCCCTCGCAGCCGGGGCGTCGCGCCGTCCTGGGCGCCGAGGAGGTAGAACAGGATCTCGCGGAAGGTCTGGTCGGACTCCGGCTCGGGCGCCCGCGGGGCGCGGCGGATGCCGATGGCCACCAGGGCGAGCGCCAGCACGGAGACTGCGAGGAGCGCGGCCAAGCCGTCCACCATGTAGGCCAGGGTCTGGCACGACACGACCAGCGTGGTGCCGACCAGCGTGAAGGCGGCGCGCCGGGGCGTGAGGCCGAAGCGGATGAGGCGATGGTGCAGGTGCATGGAGTCGGGACGGAAAAGGCTCGTGCGATTGCGGGAGCGGCGCACGATCGTGGTCGCGGTGTCGAGGACCGGGACGCACGCCGCCGCCACGGCGATGACCAGCGGCGTGGCGTCGCCCTGCCCGAACCGCATGCCCATGAGGGCCGTCACGGCGAGGCCGTAGCCGAGCAACATGCTGCCCGCATCGCCGAGGAAGGTCTTCCGCGCCGACCGCAGGTTGAACGGCAGGAAGCCCAGGACCGCGCCGAGGAGGCAGATGGCCAGCGCCGCGAGGACCGCGTTGCCCAGGAGGACGCCCGCCACGGCCATCGAGAACGCGCCCACCGCGGCGATGCCCGAGGCCAGTCCGTCGAGGCCGTCCACGAGGTTGAGGGCGTTGACGAAGCCGAGCAGGAAGAAGGCCGTGACCGGCACCGCGAACGGGCCGAGGCTCCAGCCGGGGCCGGCCCCGAACGAGATCTCGCGGAGCACCACACCGCTCGAGATGACGACCCCCACGGATGCCGCCTGCGCGAACAGCTTCACCGGCGCCGGGATGTCCCACAGGTCGTCGAGGATGCCGATCGCGTGGATCAGGAGGCCGCCGGCGCAGATCGCCAGCACTTCCCGGCCCAGCGGGATCCCGCGCGAGTCGCCGGCCGCGTGGATCACGGCGAGCCCGGCCACCATGCCGGCGAGGATCCCGATCCCGCCGGTCCTCGGCACGGCGGTGCTCTGCAGCTTGCGCTGGTGCGGATGGTCCATGAGTCCCAGTGCGGCACCGAGGTGCCGCGCCGCGGGTGTGGCGATCAGTGTCGTGCCGAAAGAGACCAGAAGAATCCAGATCAGTACAAAGTCCACGTGTCCCGCCTCATCCCGGTCCCGGTCCCGCGTCGTTCCTGGTGCCGGCCCCGTCGCAGGGCCGGTGAAGTCTTGCCCACGCCGTTGCGTCCGAGCAGCAGATCGTGCCCGGGTGCGTCGGGGTCAGCCGTCGCCCGACCGCCGGCCGGGCAATCCCTTCCCCTTCGTCGGCGCACCCGGGACCGCCCTTGACGGTGTGCTCCGCGTTTCCGTGCCGCCGGCGGCATGCAGGACTCCCTCATGCTTGCGGCCGGTGTCCGGCGGAACGCTCCCGTGCTCGCGGCCGGGGTCCGGCGGGACGCGCCCGGGCACGCAGCCGGCGTCCGGCGGAACGCGCCCGGGCACGCAGCCGGCGTCCGGCGGGACGCGCCCAGGCACGCAGTTGGTGTCCGGCGGGACGCGCGCATGCTCGTAGCCGGTGTCCGGCGGGACGCGCCCGGGCCGGCAGCCGGCGTCCGGCAGGGCGCTCCCGTGCTCGAGGCACGCCGCCTGCAGGACGCGCTCGTACTCGAGGACGGCGCGTTCGAGCCCGCCGTCCCGCAGGAGGACGGCGCGCGCGTTGTCGCCGAGCCGGCGCGCGCGGGGACGATCGGCCGCGAGGGCGAGGATCCCGCGGGCGAGACCCGGGGCGTCGCCCGGGTCCACGCGGAAGCCGCACGCCCCCTCGGCCACGACGCGGGCCACCTCGCTGCCGTCATCCACGATCGCGGCGACGGCGCGGCCCGAGGCCAGGATCGAGTAGACCTTGCTGGGAACGCACCACCGGGCCAGCCCGCGATGCAGCGGGACCAGCGCGAGATCCGCGGCGGCGAGGACGTCGGCCACCGCATCGTCGGGCTGGAACGGAACCACGACGGCGCCCGGCACCCGCAGCGCGCGTCGTTCGATCGAACCCTGGCCGCTTCCCGCGCCCACCAGCAGCAGCTTGACGCTGCCGTCCACGCGCCCCGCGAGGCGTGCCGCCTCGAGCACCGTCTCGAGGTCCTGCGCCCGGCCGAAGTTGCCGGCGTACTGCACGACGAAGTCCTCCGGGAGGAGGCCCAGCCGGGCGCGCAGCGCGCTGGCCTTCCGCGGCGCGAGGCGGCGAGGGTCGGCCCAGTTGCGAATGGTCGCCACCTGCGTGCCGGCGACGGCCCGGGACGCGGCGGCGGCGCGGAGGTCATCCGAGATCACGACGACCCGCGTCGCCCGGCGCCACGCGAACGACTCCAGTCCGCGGAGGACGCGGGCCAGTCGCCCCTCGCGCAGCGCGCCCAGCGCGACCGACATCTCCGGGTGGACGTCCTGCACGCAGTACACGAGGGGACAGCCCTTCCAGCGGGAGAGGATCGCCGCGGCCGGTCCGCCGAAGAACGGCGTGGACGAGAACGCGAGCACGACGTCGGGACGCGGCAACCGCATGCATCGCAGCAGCGCGGCGAGCGCGAACCCGAGGTAGTGCCAGCCGCGGCCCGCGGCACCCTCGCGCCGGCGGGGCGTGGGCACGCGCAGGACGCGCACGCCCCCGGTCGATTCGTCGGCCGGCGCGGCCCCGGCGCGCGCTTCCGGATAGCTCGGCGCGCCGGCGACGACGACCGGCGCATGCCCGCGCGCCGCAAGCCCGTGCGCGAGCTCCGCCACGAGGCGCCCCGTCGCCCCCGAGTCCGGGGGGTAGTGCTGCGTCAGCAGGAGGATGCGCACGGCCGCCCCGGGCGCGGCCGTCAGGCGCGCGTCCGGACCGGGTCGCCCGCGGCCGGGAACAGCGACTCGTGCTCGCGGTGCGCCCGGTACCACTCCACGGTGCGGGCCAGTCCGATCGAGATGGGCGTGCGCGCCCGGAAGCCGAACTCCCGCTCGGCGCGGGTGCAGTCCAGCGCGCGCCGCGGCTGGCCGTTCGGCTGCGAGGCATCGAAACGGAAGGTGCCGTGGAACCCGGCGAACCGCCCGATGGTCTCCGCCAGCTCGCGGATGGCCACCTCGCCCGGCGCGCCGAGGTTCACGGGGTCCGTCGAGCCGGCGCGGACTGCCGCGGCGAGCAGCCCGTCCACCGCGTCGTGCACGTAGAGGAAACCGCGTGTGGCGGTTCCGTCCCCCCACACCTCCACCTCGCGCGCGCCGCGCTCCACGGCGTCCACGCACTTGCGGATCAGCGCCGGGATGACGTGCGAGGTCTCGGGGTCGAAGTCGTCGCGCTCGCCGTAGAGGTTCAACAGGAGGACGTTCGCGGTGCGCAGGCCGAACTCGGCGGCGTACGCGAACGATCCGGCGAGCAGCGCGCGCTTGGCGATGCCGTAGGCCGCGTTCGTCTCGTCGGGGTATCCCGACCACAGGTCCTCCTCGCGGAACGGCACCGGCGTGTGCTTCGGATAGCTGCACACCGTGCCGACCTGCACGAGCTTGCGCGCGCGCCCCTCGCGCGCGGCCTCGAGGACATTGAGTCCCATCACGAGCGTGTCGCGGAAGAAGGTGGCCGGATGGCGCCGGTTCGCGCCGATGCCGCCCACCCGGGCGGCCAGGTGGAACACGACGTCCGGGGCGCCCGCCACCAGGCGCCGCGCGGCGTCCGGATCGAGGAGGTCGCACTGCGCGGACGAGGGCGCCGTCACCTCCGCCCCCTCGGCGCGCAGCCGGTCCACGAGGTGCCCGCCCAGGAACCCGGTCCCGCCGGTGACCACCACCCGCTTGCCGCGCCACGCGTCCATTTTCCCGCCTCCGGATGCTGCTCCCGGTCAGGCATCGGCAAGAATCGGCGAAGGCTGAAGGCGAGGGAGGGCGCCCGCCGCCGTGCCGCGGCCCCGGGGCGCCGACCGGGCGTGATTCCCGGTCAAGAAACGCTCCCGAAGGCTCGACAACAAGCGAAGGACCGGGATCGCGGGCCAGCCCGGAGGAGGGTCGGGTCGAAGTGTGCGGAATCGCGGGCGTCGCCCTGCGGCGCGGACAGCGCCCATCGTCGGACCTCCTGCGGGCCATGGCCGCCCGCATGGTGCACCGCGGTCCGGACGAGGAGGGCTACCACGCCGGCGACGGCGTCGGGCTCGCGTTCCGGCGGCTGCGGATCGTCGATCTGCACACCGGGTCCCAGCCGCAGGCCAACGAGGACGGGACCGTCCGCGTGGTGTTCAACGGCGAGATCTACAACCACCGGGAGCTGCGCGCGGAGCTGGAAGCGCGCGGGCACGTGTTCCGGACGCGGTCCGACACCGAGGTCCTCGTGCACCTCTACGAGGAGCGCGGGGCGGAGATGACCGCCTCCCTGGAGGGCATGTACGCGTTCGCCGTCTGGGACGAGCGCTCGTGCACCCTGCTGCTCGCGCGGGATCCGCTGGGCATCAAGCCGCTCGTCTACGCGGAGACCGCGGACGGCCTCGCGTTCGCGTCGGAGAGCGGCGCGCTCCTGCCCGTGCCGGGCGTGGATCACGGACTCGACCCGATCGCGCTGCACCACTTCCTGTCGTGGGGCGCGGTGCCGGCGCCGCACACGCTGCGCCGCGGGATCCGCGCGCTGGAACCCGGTCACCTCGCGCTCTGGCGCGAAGGCCGGCTGACCCTGCGGCGGTTCTGGCATCCGCTGGATCGGACCGCGGAGCCCCCGCGATCCTACGCGGACGCGCGCCGCCGGTTGCGCGCGCTGCTGGAGGAGTCGGTCCGCCTGCAGCGCGCGGCGGACGTGCCGCTCGGCGCCTTCCTGTCCGGGGGCGTGGACTCCACCGCGCTCGTGGGGCTCCTGGCCGGGCAGTCCTCCGGCGAGCCCGTGCACACCTTCTCCGTCGGCTTCGAGGATGCGCCCGTGTTCGACGAGACCCCGTTCGCGCGGGAGGCCGCGGCGTTCCACCGCACGCGGCACGACGAGACGCGGCTCACCGCGGCCGACATCCGCACCGCGATCCCGGCCGTCCTCGACCGGCTCGACGAACCCTTCGGCAGCTCCTCCATCCTGCCGGCGTACGTCGTGGCGCGCGAGACCCGGCGGCAGATGACGGTGGCGCTCTCCGGCGACGGCGCGGACGAGCTGTTCGCGGGCTACGAGAAGTACCTCGGCGAGGCGTACCTCGCGACGTGGCGGCGCCTGCCGCCGCCGCCGCGCGCGCTGGCGGCGCGCGCCGCGGGCGGGCTTGCGGTCACGCGGGCCACGCGCGCCGGGGAGTTCGCACGCAAGGCGCGGCGCTTCGTGGAGGGCGCGCGCAGCGACGACGCCGCGCGCCACGAGGCCTGGATGCGCATCGCGTCGCCGGGCATCGTGGCGGATCTGACGGGCGGCGATCCCCGCGCGGGCGCCGCGGGCCACGCCGGCGGCGCGGACCCCGGGCTCGAGCGCGTCCGCGCCCTGCACGCGGAGTTCGCCGCGCGCGGCGGCACCGATCCGCTGAACCGCGTGCTGTTCACGGACCTGTCCCTGGCCCTGCCCTCCGACATGCTGCGCAAGGTGGATGCCGCCAGCATGCTCAACTCGCTCGAGGTGCGCGTGCCGTATCTCGATCGCCGCATCGTGGAGCTGTCCATGTCCGTTCCGGGCTCCTGGAAGATGCGCGGCACGCGGCGCAAACGCCTCCTCAAGGACGCCGTGGCCGACGTCCTCCCCGCCTCCGTGCGCCGGCGCGGGAAGGCCGGATTCGAGGTGCCGGTGGGCGAATGGCTCAAGTCGGACCTCAAGGCGATGTTCCGGGACGTCGTCGGGTCGGCGGGCGGCGCCCTGCCGATCTCGCGGAGCGTCGTGGATCGGCTCGCGAACGAGCACGAGCGCGGCCGCGCCGACCACGCGAAGATCCTGTGGGCGGTGTTCTCGCTGAAGTGGTGGGAGCGGCGCGCGGCCGCGCCGCCGCCGGCGCGCTCCTCCCGCATCGTGCCTCCCGCGCGATGGCGCGAGGTGGCCACCGAGGTGTCGCCGTGAGCCCCCGCCCCGCCCGCGTGCTGCATGTCATCACGCGCCTCATCCGCGGCGGCGCCGACGAGAACACGGCGATCACGGTGGAACGGATGGACCCCGGGCGCTGGGACTCCTGGATCCTGGCCGGTCGCGGGTCGGAACCCGCGGGCTTCGCGCCGTCGATCCGCGACCGCACGCGCCTGCTGCCGGAGCTGGTCCGGGATCCGGATCCCGTGCGTGATCTGGTGGCGCTGGCGAAGCTCGTCCGGATCCTCGGACGGGAGCGCTGGGATCTCGTGCACACGCACACGGCGAAGGCGGGGTTCCTCGGGAGGATCGCCGCGCGGGCGGCCGGCGTGCCGCACGTCGTGCACACGCTGCACGGCGTCACGTTCCACGAGCACGTGCCGGCGCCGGTGCGACGCTTCTACGTGCTGCTGGAGCGCCTCGCCGCGCGCCGCTGCGACGCCCTCGTGACGGTGGGCGAGGACGTGAAGCGCAAGTACCTCGCCGAGGGCATCGGCCGCCCGGAGCAGTACGTCACCATCGCCAGCGGCATGGACACGGCGCCGTTCCACGCGGCGCGGTCCCGCCCCGGCGAGGCCCGCGACCCCGTGCGCGCCGAGCTCGGGCTGGGTCCGGACGACGTGGCCGTCGGGATGGTCTCGCGGCTGGAGCCGCGCAAGGGGTGGACCTTCCTCCTGGACGCGGCCGCGCGGCTGGCGGCGGAGTTCCCGGCGATGCGGATCGTCGTGGTCGGCGAGGGCGCGCAGCGCGCGGAGCTGGAGGATCGGGTCCGCCGGTGCGGGCTCGCCGGACGCGTCGTGTTCGCCGGGTACCGCGAGGACGTGGCGCGCGCGATCGCCGCGTTCGACATCGCGGTCCTCACATCCCTCTGGGAGGGGCTGCCGCGCGTGCTGGTCCAGTACGCGCTGCTGGAGAAGCCGATCGTCACCTTCGACGTGGAGGGCGCGCGCGAGGTCGTGGAGGAGGGCGGCAGCGGCTGGGTCGTGCCCTCGCGCGACGTCGCCGCGCTGGCGGCCCGGCTGCGTCCGCTGCTCGCCGACCCGTGCCTGCGCGCCGCCTGCGGGCGCCGCGGGCGCGAGCGCGTGGGGTCGCGCTGGGACGCGGACCGCATGGTCGCCCGGCTCGAGGAGCTGTACGACGCCGTCCGGCGCGGACGCCCGCTCCCGGCGCCGGCGCCCGGGGAGTCCGTCCCCCTGGCGCGCTGAGCCGGACGTTCGCCCCCCCGCCGGCCCGGTCCGCCCCCGCCGCCGGTCCGCCGGAACCGCCGCCCGCACGGCGGGTTGCCGGGATGGCGACCCCTCTGGCAGACTCCCTCGTTCCGGTTCCGTGCCCCCGCCTGAAACCGCGGCTCGCGCCGCACCCGCCCGGAGGAAGATCGTGAAGCCCATGTCCGCCCTCGCCCGAGCCGCCGTCGCGCTGGCGCTCGTCGGCCTGCCCGGGACGCTCCTGGCCGCGTCCCCCACCGCGCCCCTGATCGAGTACGACACCGTGACCGCCGAGATGGTGGAGTCGGAGATCGCGGCCGCGATGGCGAAGAGCGACGAGATCCTCGCCGCCATGGTGGCGGTGCCCAAGGGCAAGCGCACGTTCGAGAACACCATGCGCCCGCTCGACGACGTGGCCGGACTGATGAGCGCCGCGTTCGGCAAGTACGCGTTCATGGCGTACGTGTCCAACGACGCCGCCCTGCGCGACGTCGCCCGCGCGCAGGAGGAGGCGCTGTCCAAGTACCAGGTGGACCTCGGCTTCCGGGAGGACGTGTACGACGCGGTGAAGGGGTATGCCGAGAGCGCGGAGGCCAAGGCCCTCACCGGCGAGCGCCGGCGCCTGATCGACTTCACGCTGCGCGACTACCGGCGCAACGGCTTCGGCAAGTCGAAGGACGTCCGCGCGAAGGTGCAGGAGCTGCAGGGCCGGCTGGTGGAGCTGGGCACGAAGTTCGAGAAGACGCTGGCGGACTACGAGGACGGGATCGAGGTCCCGCCGGGCCGGGCCGGCGGGCTGCCGGAGCAGTACCTGGCCGGCCTCGAGAAGCGCGAGAACGGGAACTACTGGGTCAGCCTGGACTACCCGGAGATGTTCCCGTTCCTGGACTTCTCCGACGACGCCGAGCTGCGCCGGGAGCTGACCACGAAGGCGTGGAACGCCGCGTACCCGGACAACGTGGAGACGCTGGAGGAGGCCATCGCGGTGCGCGACCGCATCGCGAAGCTCCTGGGCTACGCGTCCTGGTCGGCGTACCGGCTGGAGACGCGCATGGCGAAGGATCCGCAGACGGCGCAGGAGTTCCTGCAGGAGCTGCGCGAGCGGGTGCGTCCGAAGTTCGAGCAGGATCTCGCCCGGATGCGCGCGACCGTGGCCAAGGACGACCCGGACGGCGTGGACTACTGGGACTGGCGCTACTACAACAACAAGCAGATGCTGACCGAGTTCGCCGTGGACCAATCGGAGGTGTCGAAGTACTTCCCGCTGCAGCGCGTGCTGGACGGGATGTTCGACATCACGCAGTCCATGTTCGGCCTGAAATACGTGGAGGTGGAGAACCCGGACGTCTGGGATCCGGACGTGCAGCTCTTCGAGATCCATGACGCCGCCACGGGCGAGCTGCTCGCCCACTTCTACACGGACCTGTTCCCCCGCGACGGCAAGTTCGGGCACGCCGCCGCGTTCCCGCTCCGGGACGGCGGCAACACGCCGGACGGCACCCGGCGCACGCCGGTCTCGGCGATCGTGGCGAACATGACCAAGCCGACGCCGGACACGCCGTCCCTCCTCACGCACGACGAGGTGGAGACGCTGTTCCACGAGTTCGGCCACATCCTGCACCAGACCCTGACCCGCGCGGAGATGCGCCGGTTCGCGGGCACGGCCACGGAGCAGGACTTCGTGGAGGCGCCGTCGCAGAACCTGGAGCACTGGATCTGGGAGCCCGAGGTGCTGGACCGCTTCGCGGCCCACTACCAGACCGGCGAGAAGATCCCGCGCGACATGCTGGCCGGCCTCGTGGCCGCGAAGCAGCTGAACTCCGGCGTCCGCTACCTGCGGCAGGTGTTCTACGCCTCGCTCGACCTGGCATACCACGCGCCGGGCGAGAAGAAGGACACCACGAAGCTGCTCACGGAGATCCACCCGATCTGCGGCTTCCCGAACATCCCGGGCACGCACTTCCAGGCGGGCTTCGGCCACCTGTTCGGGTACGACGCCTCGTACTACGGGTACCTGTGGTCGAAGGTGTACGGCGACGACATGTACACCGCGTTCGAGCAGGGCGGCATCCTCAATCCCGAGGTGGGCATGCGCTACCGCAAGGAGATCTACGAGCGCGGCGGCACGCGGGACGGGATGGACCTCGTGAAGGCGTTCCTGGGGCGGGAGCCGAACAACGAGGCGTTCCTGCGCGATCTCGGGTTGACGCCGGGTGCGGGCAGCGGCGGGGCGACCGGGGGCGCGGCGCGGTAGGGCGACCGCGGAGGCGGAGGCGGAGCGGACGCGGTCGGTGGGTTGCGGAGGGTGCGCGAGCTTGTGCGGCCGGGGTCGGGCCGGCGGCGCGGACGGGCCGACCCCGACCGCGGATTTCGCGAACCGGGGGACC
>CAYYFX010000135.1:0-9710 GCA_964471155.1 uncultured Gemmatimonadota bacterium
GCCCCGGGCGCGGGGCCCGGGGGGGGGGCGGGGGGGGGGGGGGGGGGGGGGGGGCGGGGGCCCCCCCCGCCGCGACCTCTCCGACCGGGCGGCGGTCCGGCCAGCCGCTCCGGCCCGAACGTCCCGCGCCGGCAGCGTCACGCCGGCAGCGTCAGTGCGGCAGCGTCGCGACACCGCGGCGTCCCGGCCTGCCCGGCCTGCTCGGCTTGCCCGGGGTGCCCCGGACCAACGGCGGTGGCCCGGGCGGCGCGGGGTGGCCCGGATCTCGACCGGCGGTTCGTGTCGAGGCGACACGCCGGGCGGGGGGCTCGCGGGGTCCTCCTTCGCCCTAACTTACTGGCTGGCAATAGCTTGTCGTTTCCGGGCGGTCCTGGCATGGGGGCTGCTTTGGGAGGGGGCGGGCCGTCCGCGGATCGCGGCGGCGGGCAGGGGCTTCGAACCCCAAGGAGGGGGCCATGCGGAAGGGATGGAGCCGGCAGGCGCTGGTGGGGCTCGGGATCGTGGTGCTGGTGTCGGGGCTGGCGGCGGCGGAGGCGATGGCGGACGGGCGGAAAGGGAAGGGCCGGCACGGGCGGCATGGGCATGGGCGGCCGGAGCGGGTCGTCGTGCGGGTGGTCGAGCCGGCGGTGCCGTGGAGCGCCGGGTTCTCGTGGGGCGCGGAGCGGGCGGGCGCCTGTCCGGACACGCACGTCTGCGCGCCGGCGGGCGAACCGTACTATCATGCAGGTCTGGGCGTGTTCGTCGACGGCGTGCAGTTCGGCCTCGAGCTGGGCAACGCGCCGCCGCGCGGGTACCGGTACCGGGATCCGTACCGGGACGTGTGGATCGACGACGTGCGCGCCTACTCCACGTGGTGCAAGCGCAACGACGTTCGCCCCATGATCCACGTCGTGCGCTTCGGGGACCGGTGCCCGCGCTGGCGTGGGTAACGGCTCCGCCGGCGGGGGCGCCCGATCGGGCGTCCCCGGCCGGGCGCCTTCCCGGTCGGCCTCACTCGTCCTCGGCCAGGCCGAAATCCTTGATGCGGCGATACAGCGTGCGCTCGCTGATGCCGAGCGACCGGGCGGCCTGCCGCCGGTTCCCGCCCGAGTCGCGCAGCGCGCGTTCCACCGCGCGCCGCTCCAGATCGGAAAGCGAGAGGGATTCGTCCTCGGCCTCGACGCGCACGGTGCCCGACGGGTAGACCGGCTGTCCCGGCGGCGGCGTCCATCCGCCGTGCGGCGCGCGCGGGGGCACGGCGCCCGCGCCCCCGGCGAGCAGCAGCTCCTTGATGGCGCCCATGTCGGCGCGGATGGCCAGGAGGGACTGGAGGATGAACTCCCGCTCGGCCTCGCTCCGGTCCGAGGGGATCGCGGGCAGCGGGCGTCCCGCGGCGCCGTGGCTGCCGGTGATGTGCGCCGGCAGGTCGCTCGCGCGCACCGGCGTCTCGGGCCGCAGGGCGACGAGCCCGTCCACCAGGTTGCGGAGCTCGCGCACGTTGCCCGGCCAGTCGTACGCGTCGAGCGCCTCGAGCGCGTCCTTCGCGAAGCCCGGGAACGTCACGCGGTGCCGCGCCGCGGCCGCGCCGGCGAGCTCGCGCGCCAGCACCGGGATCTCGCCGCGCCGCGTGCGCAGCGGCGGCACGCGCAGCTCCACCACCTTGAGCCGGTAGTACAGGTCCCGCCGGAACCGCCCCGCGGACACGAGCTGCTCGAGGTCGCGGTTCGTGGCGGCCACGATGCGCACGTCCACCGAGATCGGCGTGGATCCGCCGACTCGCACGAAGCGCTCCTCCTCCAGCACGCGCAGCAGGTTCACCTGCGCGGGCAGCGGCATCTCCCCGATCTCGTCCAGGAACAGCGTGCCGCCGTTGGCCAGCTCGAAGCGGCCGATGCGCCGTGCCTCCGCGCTGGTGAACGCGCCCTTCTCGTGCCCGAACAGCTCGGACTCCACGAGGGTCTCGGGAAGCGCGCCCACGTTCACCGGCACGAACGGCTTCGTGCGCCGGTCCGACGCGCGATGGATCGCCTGCGCCAGCATCTCCTTGCCGGTGCCGCTCTCGCCGGTGATCAGCGCGGTCACCTTCAGCGGCGCGACGCGCAGGATCCGCTCGAACAGCTCGAGCATCGCGGGATCGCGCACGACGAGCCCGAGGTCGTCGATGAGATGCCGCCGGTCGCGCAGCAGCGCGAGCTTGCGCACGATGCGGTCGGTGTCGTGCGGCTCCTCCAGGATCTCCTCCGCGCCCTCCGCGAGCAGCTCGGCGCGCTCCGACATCTGCTCGGACGCCGGGGCGAGGAAGACGAAATCCGCCCGGGCGCCCGCCGCGCGCGCCCTCCGCAGCAGGTTCAGTGCGGGGCCATCCTGCAGGGCCAGCGGCAGCACCACGGCCACCGGGCCGGGCCGGCGGCCCAGCGCCCGGAAGGCCTCGGCGCCGGATTCCACCCGGTCCACGGTCCAGCCGTCCCGCCGGGCAGCGGCCTCCAGGCCCTCCCAGCCGGGGAACGGACCCACGACGAGCATGCGGGGCGACTCTGCCAAACCGACTCCCCCCCGGGCGTTTCGCGAGGGATCCATGGTCGGCCGGCGGACGCGGACCGTCAAGATGGCAGAGACCCCGGGGGCCCGGGGGGCGGGACGCCGGCCCCGCGCCCCTTGACACGGGTCGCCGCGCTCCGGCATATTGCTTCGCTTGATTGTGGAAAACGGCGAGCCGAAGGGCATGCCCGGGGCGCGCCCGGCGCTTCCGCGCGCAGAAAAGCCACCGAAAGGCTGAAACCGAATGCCCCTCGTCAAGGTCAAAGAGAACGAGTCGATCGACAAGGCGATTCGCCGGTTCAAGAAGAAGTGCGAGAAGGAAGGCATCATCCAGGACATCAAGAAGAGTTCCCGGTACCTCAAGCCTTCCGAGAGAAAGCGCAAGAAGGCGCTCAAGGCTGCCAAGCGCCGTCGCACCGGCAAGTCGTAGGAACGGATCGCTATCCCAGTCGTGCCGCAGCCGGCGGGGCCGGCCGCGAGAGGAGCCCGCAGTGCATTCTTCCGTGGATGTGTGGGGTCGCCACTCGAACGAGGAGGGCGTGATGGTCCGGGAAGAGGACGGAGGCATCCTGCAGAAGGATCGGCCGAACAGTACGTACGAGCTCCTGCTGCGCAAGGCCGTGGAGGAAGGTCGCATCGGCGGCGGTTATCGCTGCCAGGTGTGCGGGATGCGCTACAAGTCCGCGGGGGACGCGTCCTCGTGCTGCGAGAAGGTGCTGCAGCACAGCCGGGTCTCCTGAGGGTCCGTCTTTCCTGAGAGTCGCCCGTCCAGGTCGGGGAGAACCGAACGATGCCCAAGATGAAGACGAACCGGAGCGCCGCGAAGCGGTTCTCCCGGACGGCGAGCGGGAAGCTCCGCCACAAGAAGAGCTACAAGAACCACATCCTGACGAAGAAGTCCGCGAAGCGGATCCGTCAGCTGCGGCGGGACGGCATGCTCGAGCCGGGCGACGAGGCCCGCATGAAGGTCATCCTGCCGTATCTCTGATCTCGCCGGTCTAGCGCGGGGCTCGTTCCGCCGCGTTCCACCGCGCGGCTTCACGGGTTTCGGCGCACGCGCTCGTTGAAGGCGCGAGCGCCCTCCCGTACCATGGGAACCGGTCCCACGAAGCCGTCCCGAGTCTCCACCCGGTCGCGACCGCTTCCGGATCGGCCTCGTTCCGGAGTTGAGCACCGTGCACGCCATCCGGGCCCTCCCCCCCTGCGGGTGGCGGCGTGTGCGTATCGCAGCATGCGCCGCTGCAGCGTTCGTCACGGCCGCCGCGTCCCAACACGCCGCGGCGGCGCCGGACGTCATTGCCACGACGCCGTTGACCGAAGCGGTCGGCGTCTCCCGCTCGGGGAGCATCCGCGTCGTCTTCGCCGCGCCGCTGGATCCCGCCACGGTCGTTCCCGCGAACGTGCTGGTCACGTCGTCGCTCCAGGGCACGCACGCGGTCGAGTTGACCTGGGACCCGTTCGACTTCGAGCTGGAGATCGATCCCGACGTGAACTTCCTCCCGGGCGAACGCGTCAGCGTGACGCTCGGCAAGGGACTCCGGGACCTGTTCGGCCAGTCGATGCCGAACGGCTGGCATTTCGAGTTCTCCACGTGGACCGCGCAGACGCCGCCCGGCGGATTCGTGGCGTCGCCGTCGACCTGGTCGATCGGCAGCATCGCGTTCAACCTCTCGATCGCGGACCTCTCCGGCGACGGCTTCCCGGAGGTCATCTTCTCCAACGTCGTGCCGGATTCGCTCAGGATCCTCGCCGCGGACGGCGCCGGCGGCTTCGTGCCGTTCGCCGCGATCGCGCGGCCGGATGCGACGCTGCCGCGCCACGTCGCGGTGGGCGATCTCGACGCGGACGGGCGTGCGGATCTGGTCGTCTGCGCCTCGGGCCCCAGCCGTGTCGAGGTCATCCGCAACCTGGACGAGGCGGGATCGTTCGCCGCCCCCGTGCTGTACCCCACCGGCACCACGCCGTACGGCGCGTATCTCGGCGACCTGGATGCGGACGGGGATCTCGACGTGGCCACGGCGGACTTCAACGGCCACACCGTGAGCGTGCTCCGGAACACGGGCGGCGGCGCCCTGGGCGCCGCGGTCTCCTGGAGCGCCGGCCCGACGGCGAACAGCCCGCGCTGGGTGGACGGCGCGGATCTCGACTTCGACGGCGATGTCGACCTCGTGTGCTGCAACGGCTACTCGTTCGATGTGAGCGTCCTCCTGAACGACGGGACCGGTGGATTCCCCGCGACGGCGGCGCAGTACCCGGTGGACGACAGCCCGCAGTTCTGCGCGGTGCGCGACTTCACCGGCGACGGCATCCCCGACGTGGTCACGCTGAACTCGGTGGGCGAGTCGGTGAGCCTGCTCCGCGGCAACGGCGACGGCACGTTCCAGCCGCGCGTCGATGCGACGGTGCAGGGGCAGCTTCCGTACGGGCTGCACGTGGTGGACCTGGACGGCGACCGCGATCTGGACCTCGTCATCCCCATCCGCGGCGTGAGCGCGTGGCAGCCGATCTGGAACGACGGGAGCGGCGGCTTCACGGCCGGCGAGCTGCACTTCGGCGGCAACCACTGCCACACGATCGGGGCCGCGGACTGGGACGGCGACGGCGACATCGACGTCGTGGCCGGGTTCGCGATCAGCAAGACGATGAACTACTACTCGCACGAGCTCGTGCCGAGCGTGACGTCGTCGAATCCGGGGGCGAACGCCGGCGGGCTGGCGGTGGATGCGCCGCTCGAGCTCATGTTCAACGTGGACCTCGCTCCGGCGAGCGTCACGCCGGCCGCGTTCTCGGTGTCCGGTCGCGTGTCGGGACACCACCCGGTGACGGCGCTCTGGTCCGGCGCCGAGCGGAAGGTGACCCTCCAGCCGCAGGGCACGTTCTCGCCGGGCGAGATCGTCACGCTGGTCGTGGTGGAGGACGCCCTCGTGTCCGCGGCCGGCCTGCCCTACCCGGGGGACACCCGGCAGTTCCTCACCGCCGGCCCGGCGGAACCGTCCGCCTTCGCGCCGCCGCAGACCGCATCGCTCGGCGCCACCGACCCCACGGACGTGGTGGCCGCGGATCTCGACGGGGACGGGCTGGGCGATCTCGCCGTATGCGGCTTCTCGTCCGGGGACGTCCGGATCCTGATGTCCTCGGGGCTGCCCGTCACGGCCGTCACGGACACGGTGCCCGTGGGAGCCGGGCCGGTGGGGATGATCGCTGCCGATCTCAACGCCGACGGCCACACGGACCTGCTGGTGGCGAGCGTCACGTCCTCCACGCTCACGCCGCTCCTGAACGTCGGGGGCGTGCTGTCGCCGGCCGCGCCGATCGCGCCCGGCGGGATCCCGTACGCGCTGGAGGGGGCGGATCTTGACCGCGACGGGGACCTCGATCTCGCCGTCGCCCTGCTGGAGCCCGCATCGATCGTGGTGCTGCGGAACGATGGCGGCGGCTCCTTCGGACTGGCGGCCACGCTGCCGCTGGCCACGCCTCCCCTGGATGTGGCGGTGGCGGACCTCGAGCGGGACGGGGGCCTGGAGCTCATCGCCGTCCTGCCCCTGGCGGACGAGCTGCGCGTGTTCGATCGCATGGACGGGCTGGAGTTCATGCCCAGCGCGACGATCCCGGCGCCTGACATCCCGGTGGGCGTGCTGCCCTGGGACGTGGACGGGGACGGATGGGTCGACCTGACCGTGGCCTCGTACGGCGCGGGCGGGCTGGCATGGCTCCCGAACTCCGGGGACGGCAGCTTCGGGCCGGCCATCCAACTGGCGGAGGCCGGGCTCCCGCGCGGGCCGTGGGGCTCGGATGTGAACGGGGACGGCCGGCTGGACCTGCTGACCCTGGGCAGCGACGACGGGACGGCCACGTTCCTGCGCAACGACGGGGGCGGGGACTTCCTGGTCTCCACCTGGAACTCGCCCGGGCCGTCCCCCTACGCGGCGGCCACGGCCGACCTCGACGGGGACGGGCGGGTGGACTTCGTGGTGCTGGACCGCGCGGGCGCGGCCCTGACGATGATCCGGGGCATCGAGGCGACCGGCGCGCCGGAGGTCGCCGGGGCGGCTCCGGCGGGGCTGCTGGGCGCGTGGCCGAACCCGTTCCGCGACGTCCTCCGGCTCCGCCTGGGGATCCCGGTGGAGGCGGGGACGGTCCGGCTGGGGGTCTTCGACGTCGGCGGCCGGATGGTGGCGCGCCTGCACGAGGGGCCCTGGGCCCCGGGCGCCCACGAGGTGCGGTGGGACGGCCGTGACGGCGCGGGACGACGGGTGGCCTCCGGCGTCTACTTCGTCCGCCTCGAGACCCGCGCGGACCGGTGGACGAGCAAGGTGCTTCATCTGCGGTAGCCGCCGCCGATCGCCAGGATGCCCGCCGGCCCGATAGCCCCGGGCTGGATCGGATCAGCCCTAGGCCGCACGGTCGGGACCTGCGCCGGCGCCGGGTTCCGGCGTGAAGGTTCGGCACGATGAGCAAAACCGGTTGAATCGCGGTCATCGCCTCCTCTAGAATCCCTCCAGGTCGCTTCCGGGGGGCGCAGCCATCCCGGCGGAAGCGGACCTTCGAAGTCGCGCGGGAGCCACGTCGGACGGGGCCCGCCGACTCCTGAGGGGACGGGATCGATTGCGGCGAAGGCCGCGAAGACCGCGTTCCCGCTCCGTTCGTTCGCGAGGTAACAGGCATGAAGAAAGTTACGAGTCTTGCTCTGTCGCTGGTGTTCGCGCTCGTGGCGTCCGCTTCGGCGCAGGACGAGCAGATCCTGTATCTGTCCGGCCATGCGTGGGAAGACGACGGCGTCGGCGGGACCTTCCCCCCGTCCAACGTGGGTGACGTCCTCAACGTCGTCGGCATCCTGAACGACATCGAGGCGCCGCTGGTCTGGGACACGGCGAACTACTCCTACACGCTGCACGTGCGTCAGCTGGTCTCGCTCGGCGAGTCCGTCTTCGGGACCACGCACGTGTCGTCGTACAGCGGTGGTCTGTTCACGATCTATGTGGACTGGCTGCCTTCGAACCACGACTACGGCACGAACCCGCCGAACGGCACGGCGCCGTCCACGTTCACGGACGGCATCTCCACGTACCTCGACGGGTACTTCACGGCCTTCACGATGACGTTCAACACGACGACGCAGGCGGGGTCGTTCAACGGCCAGCTCACGTTCACGGGCGGGGACGTGTACCCGCTCCTGACCGCGGTGCAGGGCTGGACCTTCGGCGCCGACGTGGCGAACGTTTCCCCGACCGGCTATGACCTGCAGATGAACGGCGACGTGTACCTGCAGGTGATCTCGGTCGAGCCCCAGAGCTGGGGTGGCGTCAAGAACCTGTACCGGTAACCCCCACCGACCAAGGAGCAACCCATGAGAACTCTGCTCAGCTTGGCGGTCGGCGCGGGGATTGCAGTCATGGCTCCCGCCGCCGCCCTTGCACAGTGCGACGGAAACCTCTACGAGGGTCACTTCGACGGGCACAACGCGCACGCGAGCGCGCCCGGCACGTTCAGCGTGGGCGAGGCGTTCACGGCCTACCAGACGCTGAACACGACCCAGGTGAACCCCTGGTACGCGTGGAACCAGGGTTCGTTCGAGTACACGCTGGTGATCACCGGCACCGTCTCGGCGTACGCGGACATCCCGCTCTTCCCGGGGACGTTCCTGCGCCAGGTGTCGTTCGGCGGCACGTCCTTCGCCATCTACGAGGATGCGGGCACGACGGCGGACTACGCCAACACCGCGACCTTCACGGACGGCGTGGCCATCCTCACGGGCACCATCACCGGCATGTACGGTGAGGGCCTCGTGGACGGCTTCAACCCGGACGTGCTCGGCGTCACCGGCACCGCCACCATCACCGGCGGCTCCGCGGCAGGCTCCGTGCTCTGCAGCGAGCTGCTGATGAACGACTTCCTGGCCTGGCTGCCGCCCACGAGCCCGGCCGGCTTCAAGGAAGCGTACGATTCGAAGTGGGAGTGCTGCGAGGTCGTCTCCGTGGAGCCTTCCACGTGGGGCGGCGTGAAGTCCCTGTACCGCTAGGGGAACGCGCGCAGCACGAAGTCAGCACGAAGTCCGGCCGCTGCGGGCCGGTTTCTCGCGAACGGAGACGGGGAGGGGCCTTCGGCTCCCTCCCCGTACTCGTTCGGTCGTGGTGCGCAGATTGGGGCGGACCCCACGCAAACGCCGGTCCGGCAGCCGGTTCCGGTCGGACCCGTGCGCGCGAGGTGCAGGTCGTTCCGGCCCAGTCCCTTGAGTCCGATCCGCCCCAATCTCCGCACCACCACGACCCTCCCGGCGATCGGCGGGGTCGGCGGTCCTGAACCTGTACGGCTCCGCCGCCCCTCCGCTGTGACCACGACAAATTCCCGCGGACCGGCTATGCTGCGCCCCGTCGGATTCCCCGGGTCCACGGCGACCCGCGCAGAGGGAACAACGACCGAATCGGAGGTGGGGGAATGAGCGGGTGTGTGCGGATCGGGCGTGGTCTCCGCCCGGCGGTCCTGCTGGCCGCGGTGGCGGCTGTCGCGTCCTTGAGCGCGTGCGGACACAGCTACCGGGACAAGCTGGACCACCCCGTGGCGCTGAACGTCCAGGACACGGCCGGCGTGCCGATGGCCGGGCTCACGGCGCGGGTCTGGATCCTCGACGGCGACATGGCCGGCGGATCGCGCGACGAGATCGAGCTGGAGGCCCGCCTGACGAACGCCGAGGGGCGCGCCGAGTGGACCTTCAACGCCTACGAGGCCCCGCTGCTGCACGCCTACGAGTTGCGGAACGGATCGGGCGTCGTGCTCGCGAGCGGCTCGGCCGGCGCGCAGCAGCGCTTGGATGCGGCCACGCCGGGCGAGTTCACGGTCACGCTGGCGCCGTAGAGCGCACGCGGGCAACGCCGGTCCCAGCGGCCCGGGTCCCTTGCGGGGACCCGGGCCGACTCGCGTTCGGCGCGGACGCCTCGGGACCCGCCGACGCATCGAGCCACCTCGAACGGCACGAGGGACCGACGGCAGCCGTCACCGGGAGCGCCCTGCGGGGGACCGACCGGCGGGCCCACGAGAGGTTGGTGGTGCGGAGAATGTGCTGCCGGGCGCGCCGCCGCCTGCCGCGAGGTCTCCCGCGGGTCAGTAGGCCAGCTTCAGCAGGTGCGGGCGGCTCACGCCGCGGGGTCCGGTGGCGACGAGGCGCCGGTAGTAGGTCTTCCAGCGCTCGGGGAGCT
>CAYYFX010000136.1:0-4051 GCA_964471155.1 uncultured Gemmatimonadota bacterium
CACGGCTCCCCAGCGCGCCCGCCCTCCACTCCCGCCGCCCACCCCGCCCGCGCCCCCCGCTTCGTTGCCCGCGCGCCCCCGTCCCACCGTTGACTCGAACGAACGGATCGGTTTAGCTTCCAAGCACTTCGGCCACCATCACCATCGGCCGTCGGGGCCGGGGAAGAGGCGGATGATCGATCGCGAGCGGTTGCTGGCGTCGTTCGGCGCCGAGGCCCCAGCCGGTCCCAACCTGCGTCTCATCGCCGGCGACACCGCGCTGGCGGAGCTGGCGGAATTCCGTCGATTCGAGGATCCGGCGCTCGATCCGAACGGGCGCGGGAAGGACGCGGACTGGCGCGGCGCGTCGCGCCTTTGCCAGAGCGTCCTCTCCGAGCGGTCCAAGGACCTCCAGTTCGCCGCCCACCTCACCGAGGCGCTCGCGCGCACGGACGGGTTCGGCGGCGTCGCGGCCGGCCTGCAACTCTGCCGGGAGCTGCTCGAGGGATTCTGGCCCACGCTCCATCCCGGCGTGGAGGACGGGGAAGTGGTGCCCGCGCTCCGCTCGCGGTGGGTCTCGTGGCTGGGCTCGTCCCGGGACTTCCTCGCGGCCATCAAGTCCATTCCTTTGACCTCCGGCCCGGGCGTCCCCGCTCGCAGCTGGCAGGACTACGAGAACTCGCGCCGCGTGGACGCGGCCAGCCTCCAGGCGGACAAGAAGCAGCACCAGGAACTCATCGCCGCCGGCCTCATCGCGGGGTCCGAGTGGCAGGCCGCCGTCGGCGCCACCCCGCACGATCGGCTGCGGGGAACCATCGACGGGATCGCGGCTTGCGAGGAGCAGGTGAAGCTCCTCACGAAGTCCTGCGAGGAGAAGTTCCCGGAGGACACGCCGAACCTGGTGGAGTTGTCCAACCTGCTGAGCGAATGCCGCGAGTACCTCGCGGGCAAGCTCGGCGCGCCGGCGGGAGAGGCGTCCGCGGAGGATGCGGCAGGGTCCGCGCCCGCGGCGGCCGCGGCGGCGCCGGCCGGCGGTCGCGCCGGCCCGATCGGCTCCCGCGACGAGGCTTTCCGGCGCCTGCGCGAGGCGGCGGACTACCTGCGGCGGGTCGAACCCCACAGTCCCGTCCCGTATCTGGTCGATCGGGCGGTGGCCTGGGGAGAAATGCCGTTCAAAGACGTCATCAAGGACGTTCTACGGGATGACAAGGCGTTCAAGAGCATCCTGGAAACGCTCGGGATGAACGACTGACGGTACGGCCCCGCGCGAGGAGCGGGATTCCCGGCGTCGCGGCAACGGCCGGCGGCGGGGGCCCCGTCGATCCGGCGTCGTCGCGGGGGGCGTTTCCACCGGTCCCGGCAAGGGACCGTCCACGAGGGAGAGGACCATGGCAGGCGAGAGCGTTCACAAGAAGAAGGAGCGGATCCGTCCGCCGCGCGTGCACATCTCCTACGAGGTGGAGCTCAACGGCGCGCAGGTCATGAAGGAGCTCCCCTTCGTCGTCGGCGTGATGTCCGACCTCTCGGGGCACCCCAAGGACCCGCTGGCGCGCGTGAAGGACCGCAAGTTCACGGAGATCGACCGGGACAACTTCGACGACATCCTGAAGAGCATGAAGCCGCGGCTCGCCATGAAGGTGGACAACCGGCTGCAGGACGACGGCTCGGAGCTCTCGGTGGAGCTGAACTTCCAGAAGATGCAGGACTTCCGGCCGGAGAACGTGGCCCGGCAGGTGAAGCCGCTGAAGGACCTGCTGGAGGTGCGGGAGCAGCTGAAGGACCTTCTCGGGCGCACGGAGGGGAACGACCGGCTCGAGGAGATGTTGAAGGCCATCATCGAGAAGCCGGAGCTGCGGGACAAGCTCAAGGGCGCGTTCGGCGGCGGCGCGGAGGCGGCGCCGCCCGCGGGCGACGCGCCGGCGGACGCCCCGCCCCAGGAGGGTAGCTGACCATGGCGGACGCGAAGAAGGCGGTGCCGGTCGACCAGCTCATCGAGCAGGATGCCGGCACGATCCTGGACGACCTCCTGGCCACCGGCATCAAGCCGCGCGACGACGCGGCGAAGGAGCGGGGCACGCTCCTGATCCGGAACCTGGTCGACCAGCTGCTGGACCCCACGATGAAGGTCCAGAAGGGCGTGACGAAGACGATCAACGCGCGGATCGCGGCGATCGACGAGATGATCTCGAAGCAGCTCGACGCGATCATGCACCACGAGGACTTCCAGAAGCTCGAGGGCGCGTGGCGCGGCCTGCACCAGCTCGTCATGAGCACCGAGACCGGCGAGACCCTGAAGATCCGCGTGCTCAACGTGACGAAGAAGGAGCTGCTGCGGGACTTCCAGTCCGCCACCGAGTTCACCGAGAGCGCGCTCTGGAAGAAGGTGTACGAGTACGAGTTCGGCCTCTTCGGCGGCGACCCGTACGGCTGTCTGATCGGGGACTACGACTTCGGCAAGAGCCCGCAGGAGGTGGAGCTCCTCGAGCACATCGCCATGGTCGCGGCGGCGGCGCACGCGCCGTTCATCTCCGCGGCCAGCCCGCACATGTTCGGCATGGACAGCTTCACGCAGATGCCGGACCCGCGGGACCTGGCGAAGATCTTCGACAAGGCGAACCCCGAGAACACGAAGTGGATCAGCTTCCGGGACTCGGAGGACTCCCGCTTCGTCACGCTGACGCTGCCGCACGTCCTGGGCCGGCTCCCGTACGGCAAGGACAACCCGGTGGAGGACTTCGACTACCGCGAGAACGTGGACGGCACGGACCACGACAAGTACCTGTGGACCAGTTCGGCCTACGCGTTCGCGGGGCGGCTCACCGAGTCGTTCGCGAAGTACCACTGGTGCGTGGCCATCCGCGGACCGGAGGGCGGCGGTCTCGTGACCGGCCTGCCCATCCACACGTTCAAGTCCCGCGAGGGCGACATCGGCGCGAAGTGCCCCACCGAGGTGCTGATCCCGGACACGCGGGAGAAGGAGCTCTCGGACCTGGGGTTCGCCCCGCTCATCCACTGCAAGAACACCGACTACGCCGCCTTCTTCGGCGCCAACTCGGTGCAGAAGCCGAAGAAGTACGACGATCCGGGCGCGACGGCGAATGCCAAGCTGTCGTCGCAGACCCAGTACCTCATGGCCACCTCGCGGATCGCGCACTACCTGAAGGCGATCTGCCGCGACAAGGTGGGTTCGTTCCAGTCGCGGAGCGAGTGCCAGACCTTCCTGCGGAAGTGGATCAACAACTACGTCCTCCCGCAGGATGAAGCGCCGCAGGAGCTCAAGGCGAAGAAGCCCTTGCGCGAGGCGGCGATCGAGGTGATCGACGACAAGGCGCGGCCGGGCTGCTACAAGGCCCGGGTGCACCTGCGGCCCCATTTCCAGCTCGAGGAGTTGAACGTCGCTCTCAGCCTGGTGGCGGACCTTCCGGCGAGTGCCGGCTAGGACATTCCACCGCAAACCCCCGAAGGGGACTGATCCATGCCGCTGTTCATGCAGATCGAAGGCGTCGAGGGCCCGTACGAGGTCGCGGGTCTCGGCGAGGATCTCTTCGCGATCGACAGCTATTCGCAGGCCCTGTACCTGCCCTCGTCCGAGGGCGGCGGCCACGCCCGGACGATCAGCACGCCGAACATCGGCGAGTTCGTCGTGTCCAAGAAGGTCGACAGCTCCACCGCGCTGCTGATGCAGGCGCTGTGCAAGGCCGAGACCTACGACGAGATCAAGGTGTTCGACTGCGTCACCGAGTCCGGCGCCGAGCAGCCCACGCCGGTGTCCACGATCACCATGAGCAACGTGGTGATCCGCCAGCTCAGCTACAGCGGGGCGAACGAGATGGAGCCCACGCAGGTGCTGAGCATGACGTTCGACAAGATCCACTGGGCCATCAGCTCGGTGGACCGCATGTCGGGCGAGGTGGAGACGCCGAAGGAGTACGAGTGGAGCGCGGCCGCCGGCGGCGTCCGCAGCTGACGCGACGGAGTCGGCACGGGTCCGTCCCCGGCCTGCACCGGCGGGGCGGACCCCACCCGCGCGCCCGGGGGCACGGCTACGCCACGCGCGTGACCGGCGCCGTGA
>CAYYFX010000136.1:4061-9195 GCA_964471155.1 uncultured Gemmatimonadota bacterium
CCCGGCGGCCCCGCGGGCGGGGGCGGGGGCCCCCCCCGCGCCCGGGGGGGGGCCCCCCCCCCCCCCGCGCGCCCCCCCCCCCCCCGCGCCGCCCGCGCCCGGAGGCCCGATGACCGCGCAGCAGCTCTGGAAGGAGGGCCGTCTTGACGAGGCCGTCGAGGCGCAGATCGCGGAGGTCCGCTCCCATCCCGGGGACGCCGACCGCCGGTATTTCCTGTTCGCGCTGCTGTGCCTGGCCGGGGAACTGGATCGCGCCGCGCGCCAGCTCGACGCGCTCGGCGTCGGGGATCCCAAGCTGCAGGGCACCGCGGTCGTGTACCGCAACCTCCTCGGTTCCGAGGCGGACCGCCGCCGGGTGTGGTCGGGCGAGGCGAAGCCGGTCCTGCCGCCGGACGCGCCGGCGTCGCTCGCCGGGAGGGTGGACGCCATCGCCACCCTGGGCGCGGGCCGGGCGGAGGACGCGGCGGCGCTGCTGGAGAAGGCCGCCGGGGCGGAGGCCGGGTGCGTCGGCGCCTGCGACGGGCACGACTTCACGGACGTCACGGACACCGACGAACTGCTCGGGCCGAACCTCGAGGTGTTCGCCGGCGGCCGGTTCCTGCTGGTGCCCTTCGCGCTGCTGCGGAGCGTGGCCATCGCGGAGCCGAAGCACCTGCTGGACCTCGTCTGGATCCCCGCGTCGCTGGCGATGGCGGACGGCACGGACGCGGACGTGCACCTGCCCGTGCTGTACGAGGGCACGCACGCGGCCACGAACAGCCCGGTCCGGCTGGGCCGCGGCACCGAGTGGTACGATGCCGGCGGTCCCGTGCGCGGGCGCGGCCAGAAGGTCCTCGCCTTCGGCGGGGACGGGGACGGCGACGCCGAGCGCGCGCTCCTGTCGATCCGGGCGCTCACGTTCGCGGGGCCCGTCACGTCCGCGGGGACCGGCGCGCCCGAGCGCGGGTAGCGGATGGCCGCGCTGCGTCGCACGGACATCCTCCGGCACTCGGTGCTGGATCGCCTCCTCGGGGACGACGAGGGCCCGCCCACCGGCGGGGACCTGCGCATCGGCGTGGACGACCTCCGCCGCGTCATCCGCCGGGACCTGGAGTGGCTGCTGAACAGCCGGCTCGTCGTGGCCGACGATCTCTCGGCGTACGAGGAGACCTCCAAGTCCATCCTGGCGTTCGGGCTCTCGGACCTGAGCCCGTTCACGCTGGCCTCCGCGCGCGACAGCGAGACGATCTGCGA
This sequence comes from uncultured Gemmatimonadota bacterium, assembly GCA_964471155.1. GTDB lineage: Bacteria > ARS69 > ARS69 > ARS69 > ARS69 > CAYYFX01. The sequence continues at coordinate 5,295 of CAYYFX010000136.1, forward strand.
TCTCATCACCAAGGCGGTGCGCGCGTTCGAGCCGCGGCTGGCGAAGCGCAGCATCAAGACGGAGTTCCTGCCCAAGGACGACGCCACCGACCAGCAGATGCACTTCCGCATCTCGGCGATGATCCACGTGGATCCCATCTCCGAACCGGTGTCCTTCGACACCGCGCTGGACCGCAGCTCGGGCTCCGTCGTGGTGCGGGAGGGCGAGTGATGCGCGACGAGCTGCTGCCGTACTACGAGCGCGAGCTGCGGTACATCCGGCGCATGGCGGCGGACTTCGCGCAGCGCTACCCGGGCGTGGCGGGGCAGCTGCTCATCGAGCCCGAGAAGTGCGAGGACCCGCACGTCGAACGGCTCATCGAGGCGTTCGCGCTGCTCACGGCCCGCATCCGGCTCAAGATCGACGACGAGTTCCCCGAGATCTCGGACGCGTTCCTCGCGCTCGTGTACCCGCAGCTCGTCACGCCGATGCCCTCGGCCACCATCGTCCAGCTCGCGCTGGATCCGGAGTGGTCGAAGGAGGGGGAGGGCCTGCACGTCCCTCCCGGCACGCGCATGATGGCGCGCCCGGTGGACGGCGTGCGCTGCCAGTTCCGCACCGTGTACTCCACCACGCTGTGGCCGGTCCGCGTGGACTCGGTGGAGGCCATCCCGCTCGGCGAGCGGGAGGAGGGCTGCCCGCCGGGCGTGCGCGGGGCCGTGCGCATCCGCCTGAAGACGTTCGGGGGCCGGAGCTTCGCGAAGGTGGGGTTGTCCGGGCTGCGCTTCTTCCTGGATCGCGACCCCGTGGTGCTGCACCGGCTGTACGAGCTGCTGTTCCGCCACCCGCGGGGGGTCCTCGTGCGCGAGCCGGCGGCGCCGGGCGGCGCGGCCGCGCCGCCACCGATGCTCCTGGACGCGGAGTGCCTCGTCCCGGACGGGTTCGAGCGGGACCAGGCGCTGCTGCCGCACCCGCGGGGGGCCTCGCACGGGCACCGGTTCCTGCTGGAGTATTTCTGCTTCCCGGAGAAGTTCCACTTCGCGCGCGTGGAGGGACTCGGGCCCGCCGCGGCGCGCGCCGTGTCGGACACGCTGGACCTGCTGGTCCTGCTGGAGGAGTTCCCCTTCGAGCTGCAGGGGAAGCTCACGCCGGACCACCTGAAGCTCGGCTGCACGCCGGCCGTGAACCTCTTCGAGCACCAGGCCGATCCCATCCGGCTGGTGTCCCGCGAGGTGGAGCATCGCATCGTCCCCGACGTCCACGCGCCGGACTCGTTCGAGGTCCACACGGTGCTGGAGGTGGAGAGCCTCGCGCCCCGCTCCGGGGAGACGCGGGAGTACCGCCCGTTCTACGGCATGCGGCACGGGGAGGACGACCCGGACGGCGCGGCGTTCTGGCACGCCTCGCGCCGCCCGTCGCTGCGCGAGGGGGACGCCGGCACGGATGTGCACCTGATGCTCGTGGACCGCCGGAACCGGTCCGAGGAGCCCGAGGCGGGGACCGTCCTCAACGTGCGCCTCCTGTGCTCGAACCGCGACCTGCCCGCGCGGCTCCCGGTGGCCGCGGAGGGCACGGACGACTTCCGGATCGAGGGCATGCCCGGCATCGCGCGCGTGCGCTCCCTGCGGAAGCCCACGCGCACGATCCGGCCGTCGCTCGGCACCGAGGGGCGCTGGAAGGTGGTGTCGCACCTGAGCCTGAACTTCCTGTCCCTGCTGGAGTCCGGCGAGGGGGAGGACACGGATCTCTCCGGCGTCACGTCGGGGTCGCGGGCGCTGGACGCCTTCCGCGAGATCCTGAAGCTGTACGACTTCTCGGACTCGGCGGTCACCCGGCAGCGGATCCAGGGCCTGGTGGGCGTGTCCGTGCGTCCGGTGCTGCGGCGCGTGCCGGTCGACGCCACGTCCATCCACGTGCGCGGGCTGGAGGTGACGCTGCGCTTCGACGAGGAGCACTACGCGGGCACCGGCGTGTTCCTGTTCGCGTCCGTGCTGGAGCGCTTCCTGTCGCACTACACGTCGGTCAACTCGTTCGTGCAGACCGTGGCCCATGTCCGGCAGCGCGAGGGCGCGCTGCGCCGGTGGCCGCCCCGCTCCGGCGCGAGGTCCGTGCTGTGACGACCGACCTGTTCGAGCGGGCGGGGGCGTACGAGTTCTTCCAGGCGGTGCGGCTGCTCACCTCGGCCCGTCCGGACCGCGCGCCGGTCGGCGGGGACGACGACCCGGACCGGGAGGTCGTGCGGTTCAAGGGCGACGTGTCGATGTCGTTCCCGCCGTCGGACATCGTGTCGCTCGTGCCGGCGGAGGACGACCGGCCGCCGGAGATGACGGTGGCGTTCCTGGGCCTGGCGTCCCCCGGAAGCTACGGATCGCTTCCCACGTGCTACACGGAGCTGATCCTGCACCGCGGCCAGCACAAGGACCGCGCGCTGCGCGATTTCCTGGACCTGTTCAACCACCGGCTCGCGTCGCTGTTCTACCGCGCCTTCGAGAAGCACCGCTTCCCGCTGGGGTACGAACGGTCCGACGCGCGCGGCGGCGCGCTGTTCGAGCACGCGATGTTCGCCTGGATGGGGCTGAACACGCGGGGACTGCGCGGCCGGCTCGCGCTCCCGGATCTCGCCCTGCTGCGGTGGGGGGGCACGCTGTCGCGCCGGCCGGCCTCCGCCGGCGAGCTCGTGGACATGCTGGAGGACGTGTTCGGCGTGGCGGCGGACGTCGTGCCCTTCGTCCCGGCGTGGTACGTGCTCGACGAGGACGAGCTGCTGCGCCTCGGGCGCGGGCGGGCCCGGCTGGGCCGGGACACGTTCCTGGGGCGCTCGGTGCTGGTGGGGCAGTCGCGGTTCGCGCTGCGCCTGGGCCCGTTGCACTTCGCGCAGTACGAGGCCTTCCTGCCGGAGGGGACGTTCTTCGCCAGCCTGCGGGACCTGATGCGCCTGGCCGCCGGGCCGGAGTACGACGTGGAGCTCCGGCTGCGGCTGCACCGCGAGGAGGTCCCGCGCCTGCGCCTGCGCGGACCGGACGAGCCCGGCCGCCGGCTGGGCTGGACGACGTGGCTCGTGACCCGGGAGCTTGCCGAGGAGCCGGCGGACGTGGTGGTCTCGCCGGCGTGGTCGCGGGCGTAGCGGTCAACGACGAGGAGAGGGATCGTGCTGAACTTGAAGTCCTTGATGGGAAAGCTGACCGACACGTCCCGCCGCGCGCTGGAGTCGGCGGCCGGGCTGGCCGTGTCGCAGACCCACTACGAGGTGGAGCTGGAGCACTGGGTGGGCAAGCTCTGCGACACGGCGGACGGCGACATCCCGCGCATCCTGCGCCGCTTCGACGTGGCGCCGGACCGCTTCCTCCGCCAGGTGGCGGAGGCGCTGTCCCGGTTCCGCACGGGGTCGGGCAGCCGGCCGAACCTCACCGAGTCCATCTCCGACATCGCGCGCGACGGCTGGCTGATCGCGTCCATCGACTACGGGCAGGGGAAGGTGCGCTCCGGCGTCCTGTTCCTGGCCATCCTGCGCAACCCGCTCCTGCAGCGGCGGCTGGCCGACATCTCGCCGGAGGCGGCCGGCATCTCCCCGGATGCGCTCGCGCGCGAGCTCATGGGCGTCGTGGCCGGGGCACCGGAGGACCGCGAGGTGCTGGCGGCGCAGGCGGCGGCGGGCCGCGAGCTGGGCGGCGCCGCGGGCCGCGGCGCGGGCGGCGCCACGCCGGGGCTGGACCAGTACACGGTGGACCTCACCGCGCAGGCCGCGGCCGGGAAGATGGACCCGGTGCTGGGTCGCGACGGCGAGGTGCGCCAGATCGTGGACATCCTGATGCGCCGCCGGCAGAACAACCCCATCCTCACCGGCGAGGCCGGCGTGGGGAAGACCGCGGTGGTGGAGGGGTTCGCGCAGAAGATCGTGGCGGGGGACGTGCCGGAGCCGCT
>CAYYFX010000137.1:0-7385 GCA_964471155.1 uncultured Gemmatimonadota bacterium
CCCGCGGGCGCGGAGCGCCGCGGCGGGGACGCGCTGCGCCGGGAGGTCCGTCGCGACCGCGCGCGCGGGGCTGCTCGCCTACCGCACCGGGCGCGAGACCATCCGCTTCCGGAACGTGCTGCCGCTCCTGCCGCTGCGGGATGTCGTCCTCTTCCCGGGAATGATGGCGCCCCTGCTCGTGGGCCGCCCGGCGTCCGTGGCCGCGGTGGAGCGCGCCGTGGCGGACGACAAGCTGTTCGCCGTCCTCACCCAGAAGGACCCGCAGGAGAGCGACCCCTCGGACAAGGGCCTGCACGTCGTCGGCACGGTCGTGCGCGCGCTGCAGCTCCTCCGCGCGCCGGACGGGACGCTCAAGCTCCTCGTGGAGGGCATCTGCCGCTTCCGCAAGCTCGGACTCGTGACCACGGGCAGGTTCGTGTCCGTGCGCCTGGAGTCCGCCGAGGAGCCGGTGGCGAAGTCCCCGGAGATCGAGGCGCTCACGCGCGGCGTCGTACAGCTCTTCCAGGAGTACGTCAGCCTGAACCGGCGGCTCCCGGACGAGCTGGCCGCCGCGGTGGAGAACGTGCACGAGCCGCTGCACGTGGCGCACGCCGTGTCCGGGCACCTGCTCATCGACCTGGAGCGCCGGCAGAGCCTGCTGGAGGCCACCAGCGCGAAGGCGCAGCTCACCCTGCTCACCGGCCTGCTCGGCAACGAGCTGGAGATCCTGCGCCTGGAGCGCAAGATCGAGGGCGAGGTGCGCACGCGCGTGACCAAGGGGCAGAAGGAGTTCTACCTGCAGGAGCAGCTCAAGGCCATCCGCAAGGAGCTGGGCGAGACCGGCGGGGACGACGAGGACGGCAGCGAGCTGCGCGAGCGCGTGCTGAAGGCCGCCATGCCCAAGGACGTGGAGGAGAAGGCCCTCGCCGAGGTGGACCGGCTGCGCCGCATGAGCCCCATGTCGCCGGAGGCCACGGTCGTGCGCGGGTACGTGGAGACGCTGGTCTCGCTGCCCTGGAACAAGCGCACGAAGGACCGGCTGGACCTGGCGAAGGCGCGCCGCATCCTGGACGAGGACCACTACGGCTTGGAGAAGGTGAAGGACCGCATCCTGGAGTACCTCGCCGTGGTGCGGCTCGTGAAGCGGCCGCGCGGCTCCATCCTGTGCTTCGTGGGCCCGCCCGGCGTGGGGAAGACCTCGCTGGGCCGCTCCGTGGCGCGCGCCCTGGGTCGGGAGTTCGTGCGGGTGTCGCTGGGCGGCGTGCGCGACGAGGCGGAGATCCGCGGGCACCGCCGCACGTACATCGGCTCCATGCCGGGCCGCATCATCCAGGGGATCAAGCGCGCGGGCACGAAGAACCCGGTGTTCCTGCTGGACGAGGTGGACAAGCTGGCCGCGGACTTCCGCGGGGATCCGTCGGCGGCGCTGCTCGAGGTGCTGGACCCGGAGCAGAACCGGACGTTCTCGGACCACTACCTGGACGTGGACTTCGACCTCTCGGAGGTCCTGTTCATCACGACCGCGAACGTGCTGCCCGCCATCCCGCCGCCCTTGCGGGACCGCATGGAGATCCTGCGCCTGCCCGGGTACCTGGAGCACGAGAAGATGGGCATCGCGCGGAGGTTCCTGGTGCCGAAGCAGCTCAAGGAGCACGGGCTGAAGGCGTCGGACGTGTCCGTCTCGGACGAGGTGCTGCGGAGGCTGGTCACGCGGTACACGCGGGAGGCCGGCGTGCGCAACCTGGAGCGGGAGATCGCGAAGATCTGCCGCAAGGTGGCGCACGGCAAGGTCACGGAGCGGCGCGCGAAGAAGCGCGCGATCGGCGTGAACGCGCTGGACAAGCTGCTGGGCGCGCCGCGGTTCCCGGAGCGCCGCCTGCCGGACAAGGACCGCATCGGCACGGCGTCCGGGCTGGCATGGACGGAGTGGGGCGGGGACGTGCTGCCGGTGGAGGTGGCGGTGTCCCCGGGCAGCGGGAAGATCGTGCTGACCGGCCGCCTCGGCGAGGTGATGCGCGAGTCCGCGCGCACCGCGCTGACGTACGCGCGCCGCCGGGCGCGCGCGCTCGGCCTGGACCCGGACTTCGCGGAGCGCGTGGACCTGCACGTGCACATCCCGGAGGGCGCCATCCCGAAGGACGGGCCCTCGGCGGGCGTGTGCATCGCCACGGCCATGATCAGCGCGCTGCTGCGCGTGCCGGTGAAGCGGGACGTGGCCATGACCGGGGAGATCACGCTGCTCGGGCGCGTGCTGCCCATCGGCGGGCTGAACGAGAAGGTGGTGGCCGCGGCCACCGCGGGCTACACGCGCGTGATCGTCCCGAAGGACAACGAGCCGGACTGGCACGAGATCCAGCCGGCGGCCAAGCGGGACCTGGAGGTGGCGTTCGTGGAGCACGTGGACGAGGCCCTTCGCCACGCGCTCGCGCCGTCGCCCACGCTGGACCGGCTGCTGGCGGCGTCCGGGGAGGACTCGGCGCAGGGCGGCCTGCCCGGCTTCGCGCACTGACGGACCCGGATCCCCACGGATCCTCACGCACGTCCCGCACTTCGCGCACGTCACGCACGTCACGCACGTCACGCACGTCACGCAGTTCAAGCGGCTTCACGGAAGTCCCGGAGATCCCCCCATGCGTCCCCTGCCCGCCACCTTCGTCCGCGGGGTGGCCAAGCCCTCGGCCCTGCCGGCCGCGCGCCTCCCCGAGGTGGCGGTGTCCGGGCGTTCCAACGTGGGGAAGTCCTCGCTGTTGAACGTGCTCTTCGGCGTGCGCGGGCTCGCGCGGGTGAGCCGCACGCCGGGGCGGACCCGGGAGATCAACTTCTTCGCGATCGGCACCCGGTACCACCTCGTCGATCTGCCCGGGTACGGGTATGCTCGCGCGCCGTCGGCCACGAAGGGGGGCTGGGGCGACCTGGTCCGCGGCTACCTGGACGATCGCGAGCAGCTCTCGGGCATCCTGCAGCTCGTGGACGCGCGCCACCCGCCCTCCGCGCAGGACGCCGCCATGCTGGAGTGGCTGGCGGAGTCCGGGCGGCCCGCGCTGGTGGTGGCCACGAAGATCGACAAGCTCTCCCGCATGGAGCGGGCGAAGCGGCTCAAGGCGCTCGCCGCGGAGTGCGAGGGGCTTCGCGTGCAGCCGTTCTCCTCGCTCACGCGCGAGGGACGGCCCGAGGTCCTGCGCTGGGTGGAGGACGCGGTCGCCGCGTGGTCCGACCCGGCGTCGAAGGCGAAGGAGTGACGCGATGGCGGTGCGGGTGCTCGTCGGCGTGCAGTGGGGGGACGAGGGGAAGGGCAAGGTCGTCGACTGGCTGGGCGCGCGCACGTCCGTGATCGCGCGCTTCGGCGGCGGACCGAACGCGGGCCACACCGTGGTGATCGCGGGGAAGAAGACCATCCTGCACCACATCCCCAGCGGCATCCTGAACCCGAAGGTGCTGTGCCTGCTCGGCAACGGCGTCGTCGTGGACGCGAACACCCTGCGCTCGGAGATCGATGAGCTGGAGCGCGGCGGCGTGCGCTGCGAGGGGCGCGTGTTCGTGAGCCCGCGCGCGCACGTGATCCTGCCCACGCACCGCCTCCTGGACAAGGTGAGCGAGGAGGCGCGCGGCGCCGCCGCCATCGGGACCACGGGCCGCGGCATCGGCCCCGCATACGGGGACAAGGTGCTGCGGCGCGGCGTGCGCGTGGGGGACCTCCTGGAGCCGGACACGCTGGCGGCGCGCGTGACCGAGGAGGTGGAGGAGATGAACCACGTCCTGAAGGGTCGGTACGGCGCGAAGGGGCTGGATCCGGCGGACGTGGTGGCCGAGGCGCGGCGCGCCGCGGACATCCTCGCGCCGCTCGTGGCGGACACCGGCGCCATGCTGCGGCGCGCCGCGGCGGAGCGGGAGGAGATCCTGCTCGAGGGCGCGCAGGGCACGCTGCTGGACCTGGACCACGGCACGTACCCCTTCGCCACCAGCTCCTCCTCCACCTCGGGCGGCGCGGCCGCGGGCTCCGGCCTCGCGCCCACGGCGATCACCGAGACCTGGGGCGTGGCGAAGGCGTACTGCACGCGCGTGGGCAACGGCCCGTTCCCGTCCGAGCTGCACGGCGCGGAAGGGGAGGCGCTGCGCGCGAAGGGCGCGGAGTACGGCGCCACCACGGGGCGCCCGCGGCGCTGCGGCTGGTTCGACGCGGTGGCGGCGCGCTACGCCGTGGACGTGAACGGCATCACGGCGCTGGCCATCACGAAGCTGGACATCCTCACCGGGATCGATCCGTTGCGGATCGGCGTGGCCTATCGCGTGGACGGGGAGGAGACGAAGGAGTTCCCGTGGTCGATCGCGAAGCTCGACCGCGTGGAGGTGGTGTACGAGGAGATGCCGGGCTGGACGGAGCCGCTCTCGGCGGCGCGGCACGCCAAGGACCTCCCGTCCAACGCGCGGGCCTACCTCGGGCGGATCGCCGAGCGGTGCAGCTGCCGCGTCGCGCTCGTCGGCGTGGGGGCGGAGCGGGACGAGATCGTCACGCTGACCTGAGCCGGCGCGCGGGCGCCGCGCGGCCGGAGCGGCCGCCCGGGCGGGCGGCGTTGACGGGCCGGAGCGGACCTTCCTAGACTGCCCGGATCGGGCGCGGCGCCCCCGCGGCGTCTCCCGGTGCGGCTGGGTGCCCGTAGCTCAGTTGGTAGAGCACTGGACTTTTAATCCGGGGGTCGTGGGTTCGACGCCCACCGGGCACACCAGCGCCGCCGGCCGCTTCGCGCCGCCGCGGGTTCGCGCCACCCGCCGCTTCGAGCCACCCCGGGGCCCGCGCCATCCGCCGGAACCGCGTTGGCGGATCCTCGCATCCCTTGACAGCGCCTTGGCCCGGGGCTAGGGTCGGATTGCTCGCATACCTCCGAGCACCGGCGCGGGCGGGTTCGCCCCCGGGCGGCCTGCCCGACGCCGCGTAGGTGGCCGGCCCCTCGGCCTAATCGTCCGCCGTCTCCTTCTCCACTTCCTGCAGCACGGCGTCGCGCTTCGCGTCCGTCAGCCCGGACGACAGGGGCGGGATCCGCTCCCCCCGATGGCAGGTCCAGCAGTTGATGCGCTCGCCCTGGCCGGGGAAGTGCTGCTCGTTCAGCTCCACCTGCATCTTCATCATCTCGCGGGCGACGAGCTTGAGCGGCTTCTCGTCGGACGCGAAGTCCCGGAGCACGTGGCAGTCCCGGCACTGCACGCCGAGCGCCTCGTTGAACGCCACCATGTAGCGGCGGGCCTCGGGGAGGCGCATGGACGGATCCATGACCTCCACGTTCTGGAGCTCGTAGCCCGTCCCCGCGTCCCGCGCGGCGGCGAAGGCGACGGCGGCGGCGGTGACGACGGCGGCGACCGCCGTCACGGCGGCCGCCAGGGCGGGGATCGACCTCGGCTTCAAACGGGAACCTCGGAGCAGGGGAAGGGAACCGCCGGGCTAGCGGTACATGGTCTTGATCTTACCCCAGGTGGTGGGTTCCAGGGCGGAGATGATGCCGCCGCAGGGGCACTCGGAGCCGTCCGGGGCCGCGCCGCGGTTGACCTTGCTCTCGGTCTGCGGACAGTCGTTGTCGGCCACGTCGGGGCTGCAGAGCTGCAGGCGAAGGCTCGACGGGGGGCTGCAGAACAGCGGATCGGCGATCCGGTTCGACGGGCTGGAGTTGAACGCCGACACGCACCCGTTCGCCGCCGTGCCCGGGACTTCGGGAGTCAGGTTGCTCGGGTTCCGGTTCAGGGTCGTGCAGAGCATGCTGGGCCGGCCCCACTGCTGCGTGTTCGTCCCGCAGCGGATGCATGCCCCGGAGACCGTGCCCGCGACGATGTTCCCTCGCAGGTCGGCGATGTTGATCGTGCCGTAGCCGGCCAACTGGATTCCGCCGGCGAGGTCGGGCCCCGTGGCGGCGCAGCCCCAGAGGCTGTTGTTGACGAGCGTCGAGCGGCGCACGGGCGGGTCGAGAGGGCCGGGCTGCGACCAGCGGATGGCGATGCCACCACCGTCGAACGCCGTGCAGGACACGAACGCGCTGAGGCGAACGATGAACTGGCTGGCTCGTCCGAAGTACCCGCCGCCCATCGAATCCGACTGGCAGTTCTCGAAGCGCACGGCCTGGATGGTGCCGTTGCAGGAGTCCGCGCTGATGCCGCCGCCCGCTCCGATCGCGGAACAGTCCGCGAAGAGGGCCGTGGGGACCGGGTCCGTCGCGTCGATTCCCATGAAGCTGACGCTGCTCTGCCGCGCCCACACGCCGCCGCCGGCGCCGGCCGAGCTGCAACCCTCGAAGCGCGAGTCCACGAACGTGACGGTGCAGAAGTTCGAGAGCGCCACGCCGCCGCCGCTCGCCGTGCCCGTGCAGCCGTTGAACTCCACGTCCGTGGCCGTGAACGCCGCGTCGTCCCGCGCGTACAGACCGCCGCCGTACGGGCCTCGGCAGTTCTCGAAGACGTCGCCCGAGAGCTTCACGCCGGTGGCGTGCTGGAGGTACATCCCGCCGCCGCCGCCCTCGCCGGACACGCAGTCCCGGTAGACGTTCGACGTGCAGGCCACCGCGCTGTTCACCACGTACACCGCGCCGCCGGAGTGCGGGGCCACGCATCGCTCGAACGTGTTGTTCACGAGCACCACCGGCGAGTGCTCGATGCGGATGCCGCCGCCGGAGCCCTGGGAGGAGTTGTCCCGGAACGTGTTGCTCTCGAAGCGCGCGGAGGAGGCGGAGTGCACGTACGCGCCGCCCGCGGCGCCGGCGCGACGGTTGCCGGAGATGTCGTTGTTCGCGAAGATCGGCGAGCCGCCGATCACGAGCACGCCCGCGCCCGGCGTGCCGCCGCCCCCCGTGAGGGTGAAGCCGTCCACGATCGTGCTGGACGTGACGAGCACGCCCGACGTGATGGCCGGGCCGGTGCCCGAGCCGTGGATGACGGTCTCGTTCGCGAGCGGGTCGCGCGAGCCCTCGGAGAAGGAGCCGTCGTAACCGCCGCGGAGCTCCACGCCGTCCTTGAGCGTGATGTGCTCGAAGTACGTGCCCTCCTGCACGAGGACGCGATCGCCGAAGCCGGCCGAGGCCATGGCCGCGGCGATGGAGCCGCCGGTGGAGACCTGGATGTCGTCGGCGTGGGCGGACGCGGCGATGCCGGCAAGGGCGGCGACGGGGATCCAGCGGGTCCAGTTCACGCGGTGCCTCCGGGTCGGCGAGCGAGCCAGCGATTCGACCGGGCAGCCTAGCACGGTGCCCAAGTGCTTGCAACCGGGCGGGTTGCGTCCCCGCGCGGCCTCCGGCGCCGGCTCCCGGAACAACCTCTCTATCCCCCCCCGCGGGGGAATCGTCAAGCCGACGCGAATTTCCGCCACGACCCCCCTTGACACACTAGACATCCGTCCGGCACTATCCATCCGTCTCGGTCAGGGAGGACGA
>CAYYFX010000137.1:7485-9067 GCA_964471155.1 uncultured Gemmatimonadota bacterium
TGCCGGATCTGGTGCTTCGTGCGCGGCGCGCCGGCGTGTCGTGGCGCGCGCTCGCGGCGCTGCTGGTTGCGGGCTGCGCGGATGCGTTGCCCTGGCGCGCGGACTCCCGCGCGGTGGCGGGCGCGGCGCGCGCGTTCGTCGTAAGCTTCCCCGGAACGGAGCGAAGGGCGGCATGTCGCCTTTCCTGCCTCACACCATGATCGCCCACGATCCGAGGCCGGCCGCCCTTCGTTCCGCGTCGGGGAAGTCGCACGTGCAGGGGAGGAGGTGTCCATGACGGATCGCGCGCTCACGTCGCGGCAGAAGGCCATCCTGGACTGGCTGCGGGACGAGATCGATCGGCGCGGGTTACCGCCCACCATCCGCGAGATCGGCGAGGAGTTCGGCATCCGCTCCACGAAGGGCGTGGAGGATCACCTGGCGGCGCTGGAGCGGAAGGGCGTCATCCGCCGCGAGCGGGGGAAGTCGCGCGCCATCGAGATCACGGCGCGGCCCGACCTGCGCGGGGCGCGACTCGTGCCGCTGCTCGGCCGCATCGCGGCCGGCGCGCCCGTGCTCGCGGTGGAGAACCGCGCGGACGAGTTCGTGATCGACGAGTCGCTCACGGGTCCGGGGGAGACGTTCCTCCTTCGCGTGCAGGGGGACTCCATGAAGAACGCCTCCATCCTGGACGGGGATCTCGTGATCGTCCGCTCGCAGGCGGAGGCGCGCACGGGAGACATCGTGGCGGCGCGGCTGGGGGAGGAGGCCACCGTGAAGCGCCTGGAGCGCACGGGAGGCGGCGTGCGGCTCCTGCCGGAGAACGAGGCGTACGAGCCCATCGTGCCGGACCCCACGGAGGACTTCCAGATTCTCGGCAAGGTGGTGGGCGTGTATCGTCGGCTGTGAGCCCACCGCTCGGAGCCAACCCCGGCCGGAGAGTCCCCATGAACGCCCTCCCGATCGCCGGCGCCCTTGCGGGGGCGCTGCTCGCCGTCGTTTCGTCCGCGCGCGCGGACGTGCAGACCCTGGTGCACGACATGATCGAGGCCCACGGCGGCTACGCCGCGTGGGCGAACGCGCCGTCGTGCACGTTCACGGACCGGTGGGAGGGCGGCGGCGGATTCCGCACCGTGGTGGAGCAGGGCGCGCGGCGTGCGTACCTGGAAGCGGACGGCGGGAAGATCCGCGCCGCGTGGGACGGTGCGCAGTGCACGAGCGTGGGCTGGCCGGAGGACGCGGGGCCGCCGAGGTTCATGGCGCTGTTGAACTGGTACTTCCTGAACCTGCCGTGGGTGACGAAGGACCCGGGCGTGTATCTCGAGGAAGGCACAGGGACGCTGCGGGACGATCCCGTGCAGTACGCCACGGTGCGCATGACCTTCGACGAGGGCGTGGGCGACACGCCGGACGACTGGTACGAGCTGTACATCCACCCGGAGACGAAGCGCCTGGTCGCGTGCCGGTACGTGGTCACCTACCAGGCACTGCTGCCGGAGGGCGTCACGTCCACCGCGCCGCATGTGCTGCGGTACGACGAGTGGACCACGGTGGACGGGCTGGTGGTGCCCACGCGCTTCACGATCACGGAGGAGAACGGCGA
>CAYYFX010000138.1:0-8426 GCA_964471155.1 uncultured Gemmatimonadota bacterium
CGTTCAATCCCGGCACGCCACGCGCCTTCACCGCGATCAAGGACGTGACCTTCCGCGTGGAGGACAAGCCGGACTACGGCGAGTTCATCTCCATCGTGGGCCCGTCGGGCTGCGGGAAGTCCACGATCCTGAACCTGATCCAGGGCTTCGACGACGTCTACCCGCCGACGACGGGCGAGGTCCTGGTGCGGGACCGCAGGGTGGAAGGCCCGGGGCGGGACCGCGGCATGATCTTCCAGAGGTACAGCTCCTTCCCGCACCGCACCGTCCTGCAGAACGTGATGCTCGGGATGGAGATCAACCATGCGGAACTGGGCCTGTCCGCGTCCGCGCGGGAGGACCTGGCCGCGTCGTGGCTGGGGAAGGTGGGCCTGCGCGGCCACGAGCACAAGTACCCCGGGCAGCTCTCCGGCGGGCAGCAGCAGCGCGTGGCCATCGCGCGCACGCTGGTGCTGAAGCCGCGCATCATCCTCATGGACGAGCCGTTCTCCGCGCTGGACGAGCCCACGCGCTGCGACATGCAGCGGCTCATCATGGAGCTGTGGCACGAGGTGCAGGCCACGGTGTTCCTGGTGACCCACTCGCTGGTCGAAGCGGTGTACCTCGGGGATCGCGTGTGGATCATCACGCGCGCGCCGGGGCGGATCGGGCGGGAGTTCACGGACATCATCCCGCCCACGCGGGACGCGGATCCCCTGGGCGTGCAGGAGTCGGGGCCGTTCAAGGCGGCCGTGGCCGAGGTGGGCGAGGCGTTCCGGGCGCTCGAAGCGCCGCGGGGGTGACGCCGTGTCCGACGCGCCGCTGACCTACTGGGACTACGTGAGGGCGGCGTTCTCCCGCGGGCACCGCGTGCCGGGGATGGGGCGCATGCCGCTGAACCAGATGGGGCTGTTCGCGTTCGGGATGCTGGGGCTGGCGAATCCGGGGTTCTGGCTGCTCGGCGCGGCGGCGGAGCTGGCGTACCTGGGGACGCTGTCGTCGAACCCGCGCTTCCAGCGGCTGGTGCAGGGCGAGCGGCTGGAGAAGCGGCAGCAGCGCGTGGACACGCAGGTGCGCCGCAGCCTGTCGTCCCTGGACCCGGCGTCCTACGACCGCTACCGCCGGCTGCACAACGAGTGCACGCAGATCCTCGGGCTCGCGCCGGCGCGCAACGAGCGGGAGCTGGGCGCCCTGACCGACATGCGCGCCGGCGGGCTGAACCAGCTCCTGTCCCTCTTCCAGCGCCTGCTGATGTCGCGGCGCGTCATCTCGACGAACCTCTCCACCGTGGATGCCGGTGCGCTGCAGGAGGACGTGGCCCGGCTGGCGGAGCGGCTGAAGGAGGCCGGCCCGGATACGCCCCTGGCCCGGTCGCTCACGGCCACGCACGACATCCAGAACAAGCGGCTCGCGAATCTCGCGCGGGCGCAGGAGAGCCTGGTGGTGATCGAGGCGGAGCTCACGCGCATCGAGCAGCAGGTGCGGCTCATCCGCGAGGAGACCGCGGTGTCCGGGGGCCCCGAGGTGCTCTCCGCGCGGCTGGACGCGGTCACCGCCACGCTGGACGAGACCTCGAAGTGGATGGACCAGAACGCGGAGATCCTGGGCGGCCTGACCGACGATCTCGATGCCGGCGGGCAGCTTCCGCGCCTTCTCGAGCCGGAGCCGGAGCCCGCGCGCCGCCCGCCGCCGCCGAAGGGCCGGCAACGGAACTGAAGTCCGGGGTAGGGCCGGGCGCGGCGGGATCCCCGGCGCGCCCGGTGGGTTACTCCGGGTGTCGCCCGACGCCCCAGGAGGGCCCCTTGCGCAGGATCGCGCCTCTGCTTCTCGCCGCGTGCCTTGCCGTCGCCGCCACGGCCGGCGCGGATGACGGGACCGATCGGGCCGTCACGGTCCTCGTGGGCAACGTGGTCACGCACCATCGCCCGCACCCGGAGCACAACAACCGCCCGCGTCTCGTCGGACTCGAGGTCCGCCGCGCGGACGACTGGCTGGCGGGCGCCGCCACGTTCCTCAACTCGTACCGGCAGCGTGCGGGGTACGCGTTCCTGGGGCGCCGATTCGAGCATCCCCAGGGCCCGTACGCGAAGGTGACCGGTGGGCTCCTCGTGGGGTACCGCGGCGAGTACAAGGACAAGGTGCCCCTGAACCGCTTCGGCGCGGCCCCGGTGGTCATCCCGTCCGTCGGGATCCAGGTGCGGCGCTACAGCGGGGAGCTGGTCGTCCTGGCCGCCTCCGCATTGATGCTGAACGTGGGGATCAGCTTCTGAGCGCGGGCGCGCGCTCCGGCCTGACCTTCGTCAGCGCGCCGGCCGACATCCCGCATGGTCGCGCTCTTCCGTCCGGCGCAGTTTGGTGACGCGTCATCGTCCCGGAGGAGGCGCGTCATGTCATCCCGTCGGGGAATCCCTCTCGTCCGCATCGCCCCGATCGTCGCCCTCGGCGCGGCCGCCTGCGCCGACCCCGCCGGCCCCGATCCGGCCGGGATCACGGGAACCTGGAACGCCACGAGGATCGAGTACGTCCGCGAGGGCACGGGCGAGGCCGTGGACGCCGTGCCCCTCGGCTGGACGGCCACGCTCGTCCTGAACGGGGATGCCACGTTCGTGTTCACGCTGACGCCGGCCGGCGAGCCGCCGCAGGTGCTCTCCTCGAACTGGGAGCTGGACGGCGACCTGCTCCGGCTCGTGTTCCCCGGCGGCGGCGTGATCGCGTGGGACGCGGTGCTGAGCGGGGATGTGCTGGAGCTGACGGGAGCCGACGGCGCCTACGATTTCGACGCCGACGGCATGATGGATCCCGCCAAGCAGAACATCACGCTGGCCCGCGCGCCGTGAGCGCGCGGTACTTCGGCCAGAGCCAGCCGAACGTGCCCGCGGTCAGGAAGGCGTAGATGAGCCCATCCAGCGTGTATTTGACGCTCATGGACAGCGGCCGCTTGTACCAGATGGACATCTGCCACAGCGCCACCGTGTAGCCGATGAACGACGTGGCGCCGACGAAGCGGAAGACCTCGAGGTAGTGCGCGTCCGGAGCCAGCGCGCGGCCCGCGATGTACGCGGCGAAGAACCCGACGACCGCGCAGTACACGAACCACATCGCCAGGTTCTTCCCCATGGTGAACGGCCCGTTCGGCATCACCGTGAGCATCATCACCGGGCCCTGCTGCAGCTTCTCGGCGAACTCCGGCGTGCGCATCTCCGCGCCGCTGGCCGCGCGCGGCACCATGTAGTCGCCCGGCGGGATGGCCAGAGGCCGCAGCGCGTCCCGCACCTTGTCCTCGTCCGGGAGCTTCGGGTAGTCCGTCCGGTGCCACAGCGGGCCCATGTGGACGATGGAGCTGGCAACGAACACGATCACGGCGGACACGAGCGTCGGAAGGAGCAGGGAATCGAGACCGGTCATCGCGGCCCTCCTGGGGTGAGGGAACGGTCGGGAGGGTAGCGCCGGGGCCCGCACAAGTGAAGTGAGCGCGAGCACGGATGACGGCGGGGGCTCCGCCGACTACCATGGACGCCTCGCCCGGAGGTGCCCATGCCCGCAGAGTCCCCCGCCCCGTCCGCCCCGTCCGCCGCGCCGCCGTCGTCCCCGGCGGTCGCCTTCCCCGCCTGGGCGCGCGAGATGCGCGAGCTGTTCCGCGCGGGCACCACCAGCCAGTTCGTGCTGCACGGCAACATCTTCGACCTCGTCCCCGCGCCGGACGGGAAGGACTTCCTGCCGCTGCGGCAGTACCTCACGCAGGTGATGTTCGACCCCTTCGAGGTCGTGGTGCAGTACGACCGGGGCAAGGGCATCCGCGTGCGCAAGGGGATGGAGGCGTTCCACCGGTTCCTCAAGGCGTTCGATACGTTCCAGGGGACGTCGTGGGCATCGCTGCCCGCGGCGGAAGGGGACGACAAGCTCGAGGGGCTGGCGCTCGCCGGGCAGCTCCCGCGCGACCCGAAGCGCGCGCTCGAGCTGATCGACCGGTTCCTCCGCGGCGCCCTCGCGCGCACGAAGGCGGAGAACGGGAAGGTCGTGGCGGATCCGATGCGCGTGGCGGTCATCCTGGACTACGCGCACTTCATCGCGCCGCAGGGGGATCCGCTGTACATGGCGGACCTCAGCCAGACGCTCATCCAGATCGTGGACTGGGGGTCCGACCCCGCGGTGACCGGCGCCTTCGTGGCCACCGTGCTCATCACGGAGAACCTGGCGGACCTGAACCGGCAGCTCGTGGAGAGCCCGTACAGCGCGAAGCTCAGGATCGAGCTGCCGCAGGCGGAGGAGCTGCACGCGTTCGTGGAGCACGCCACCGCGGACGTGGCGGACTTCGCCGCGGCGTGCGAGGTGCCGCGCGGGACGCTGGCTTCCCGGCTCGTGGGGCTGTCGCGCGTGTCCGTGCGCACGATGCTGCGCCGCGCGGTCTCCTCGGGGGAGCGCATCACCGGCGCCTACCTCACCAAGGTGAAGAAGGAGATCATCGAGAAGGAGGCGTTCGGGCGGCTGGAGTTCCTGGAGTCGAAGCGCACGCTGGACGACGTGGCCGGACACGACGAGGCCAAGGCGTGGCTGCGCCAGGACGCCGTGCTCCTGCGCAAGGGCGTGACCGCGGCCATCCCGATGGGCTACCTGCTCACCGGCCGCATCGGCACCGGCAAGACCTACCTGGTGGAGTGCCTGGCCGGCGAGATCGGGATCCCGTGCGTGGAGCTGAAGAACTTCCGCGAGAAGTGGGTGGGCTCCACCGAGGGCAACCTGGAGAAGGTGTTCCACATACTGCACGCGCTGGGGCAGGTCATCGTGTTCGTCGACGAGGCGGACCAGGCGATGGGCAAGCGCGGCGGCGACGACGGGGACTCCGGGCTGTCCGGGCGGATCTACGCGATGATGGCGAAGGAGATGAGCGACACGAGGAACCGCGGGAGGATCATCTGGATCTTCGCCACGTCGCGGCCGGATCTCCTGGAGGTGGACCTGAAGCGGCAGGGCCGCCTGGACGTGCACATCCCGCTGTTCCCGCCGGGGACGAAGGAGGCGCGCGCCGCGCTCTTCGCCGCGATGGCGCGCAAGCTGAAGGTGCCGATCCGGCCGGACGAGCTGCCGGAGCTCCCCGCGAACGACGGGCTCGGCGGCAACGAGATGGAAGGGATCCTGGTGCGCGCGCTGCGCGTGTACGAGACGCAGGGGGAGACGCCGGGCGCGGCAGGCGCGAAGGCGAAGTCCCTGCCGGACGTGATCCGCGAGGTCATCCGGGACGTGCGTCCCTCCGCGCACACCGAGCGTCTCGAGCTGATGGACATGCTGGCCGTGAAGGAGTGCACGGATACCCGCTTCCTGCCGGAGCGCTTCCGCAAGCTGGCCGCGGCCGACGTGAACGATCGGATCGCGCGACTGAAGGCGGCCATCGAGTAGCGCTCGTCGCCGGGAGCTTCGCGCCGGAGCCTCGCACCGGGAGGTCCTCGTGACCGATCAGGACGTCACCGGACTGCTGCTGCGGTACGCGTCGGGCGACGAGGCCGCGCTCGGACGCGTGCTGCCGCTCGTGTACGACACGCTGCGGGACATGGCGCGGCAGGCGCGCCGCCGGCACGGGAGCCCCGCCACCCTCGACACCGGCGCGCTCGTCCACGAGGCGTACCTGCGTCTGGTGGACCGGACCCGTATGAGCTGGGAGAACCGCCGCCACTTCCTCGCGGTGTACAGCCTCGCCATGCGCGCCGTGATCGTGGACGCGGCGCGGCGCCGGGCGGCGCGCAAGCGCGGGGGCGGCCGGCAGCGCGTGACCCTGGACGATTCGCTGCTCCGAGTCGAGGAGCAGGCGGACGAGATCCTCGCCATCCACGACGCCCTGGACCGGCTGGCGCAGCGGAATCCCCGGCTGAGCCGCACGGTGGAGTGCCGCTTCTTCGCCGGCCTCACCGAGGAGGAGACCGCGCGCGTGCTCGACGTCAACGAGCGCACGGTCCGGCGGGACTGGGTGAAGGCGAAGGCGATCCTGTACGACCTGCTGCACGCGGAAGGCTGAGCGGGCCGCGCCGCTTGCTCAGGACCCCGCAAGCGCGGCGATCTCCGCGCGCAGCTCCGCGAGCCGCGGATGCCCGGGCGGGATGCGCTCCTCGTACGCCGCCAGCGCGGCGGCGTACCGGCGCCGGGCCGTATCCGGGTCCCTCTCGTCCGCCGCGAGCCTCGCCCAGGCCAGGTCCAGCTCGGCCGCGAGCGGCTCCCCGCCGTCCTCGGCGTCCGGGTCCGGCGCGACCGCTCCGGAGACCGCGAGCAGCTCCCGCCGGCACCCCGCCGGATCGCCGCCGCGACGGAGCGCGTCCGCGAGCGCGATGTGCGCGCGGCGCGTGCGATCGTGGTCCTCGCCCTGCGCGTCCCGGTGGACCTCCAGCGCGACAGCGAGGTGCCGGATCGCCTCGTCGGGCCGGCCGCGGCGCGCGAGGAACGACCCGAGCTCGTGACGGCTGCGCGCGGTCTCCGCGTTCCGGGGCCCCGCGACCCGCTCCGCCAGCTCCACCGACGCCGCGAGCAGCGACTCGGCCTCCGCCGTGCGCCCGAGGCGGTCGCGGGTCAGCCCCAGGTTGCGGAGGACGCCGATGTGCTCCCGGTGGTCGGGCCCGTACGCCTCGTGCAGGATGGCGCTTACCTCGCGGTACAGCGAGTCCGCCTCGGCGAAGCGCCCCCGTTCGTACTGCAGCACCGCGACGTTCCCGAGCGGCGGCGCGACGCGGACGTTCCGCTCGCCGTAGACCGCGCGGCGGATGCGCAGGGCCTCGCGGGCGCAGCGCTCGGCGTCGTCCCAGCGGTGCAGCCGCGCGTACAGGCGGGCCATGTTGTTCCACACGCTGGCCACGCGGGGATGGTCGTCCCCGTACACCGTGCGCGAGAGGGCCAGGGCCTCCTCGAACAGGCCGGCGGCCTCGTCGTGGCGGCCGCGGTCGCGCACCAACCCGGCCAGCGTCGCGAGCGCGTTCGCGGTCCCGGCGTGGGCGTCGCCGACGAGCCGCCTCCGGCCGGCGAGGGACTCGCGCAGGATCCCCTCCGCGCGCTCGAGGTCCCCGGTGCGCTGCACCATCACGCCGAGGTTGTGCAGGCGGTAGATCGTGTCGGGGTCGCGCGGACCGAGGATCCTCGCGCTGAGGTCGTACGCCTCCTGCGCGAGCCGCGCGGCCTCCTCCCAGTGCGACAGGTCGGCCTGCACCGTGGCGAGGTGCGTGAGGCTCTGGACGACGTCCACGTGGTCGTCTCCCAGGGTTTCCCGCCGGAGCGCCAGCGCCTCCTCCAGCAGCGGGAGCGCGTCCCGGGCGCGGCCGCGCTTGGCCTGCACCGAGCCGAGCACGTCGAGCAGGCGCGCGCGGACCACGGGGTCGTCCGCGAGCTCCTCGCGCACGCGCTGCGCGCCCCGGGCCAGCAGGTCCTGTGCCGTGAGGTCGGCGCCGGCGGGGGCATCCGGATCCGAGGCGGCGAAGACGCCGACCAGGAAGTCCGCGATTCCGGCGGCCGTCTCCGCTTCCGTTCGCGCGCGGTCCCGCTCCGCCGCCACCCGCTGCGTGTGGAAGATCGCGAACGCCGCGGCGCCGACGACCGCGACGGAGGCGAGGCCCAGCGGGAGCCGGTTCCGGCGGACGAAGCGCCCGGTGCGGTAGCCGAGCGAGTCCCCGCGCGCGGCGACCGCGTCCCCCCGCAGGTGCCGGCGCACGTCGTCCCCGAGGGCGCCCACGCTGCGATAGCGGCGCGCGGGGTCCTTGTGCATCGCCTGCGCGACGATCGTCTCGAGGTCGCCGGACAGCGCCTGGCGAAGCCGGCCCGGCGTGGTGGATCGCCGGCGCGCGATCTCCGGCGCGTCCTCGCCCTCGATCGCCCGGGGGAGCGGCGCCGCCTTCTCCTCCAGCACGGCGCGGCCCGCCTCGAAGGGCGTGCGCGTGTCCACGACATGCGGCGGCCGGCCGGCGAGGAGCTCGTACAGGAGGACGCCCAGCGAGTACACGTCCGTGGACGTCCCGATGGGCTCGCCGCGGATCTGCTCCGGCGAGGCGTACTGCGGCGTCATGAACCGGCCCACGGTGTGCGTAGGCGAGCCGTCCCCGGCCTCCTCCTCGAGCACCTTCGCGATGCCGAAGTCCAGGAGCTTCGGCGTGCCGTCGCGGGTCACCATCACGTTCGACGGCTTCAGGTCCCGGTGCACCACGAGCCGCTGGTGCGCGTACTCGACCGCGTCGCACACGCGCGCGAGGAGGTCGAGACGCGCGCGCAGGTCCAGGCGGTTCGCGTCGCAGAAGCGGGTCAGCGACTCGCCGTCCACCCACTCCATCGCGAGGTAGGGATGTCCGCCCGGGGTCAGGCCGGCATCCAGCAGCCGCGCGATGTTCGGATGCTCCAGCCGCGCGAGGATGCGGCGCTCGGCCAGGAAGCCGCGTGCCACGGAGGATGCGGCCAGGGGATGGGAGAGCAGCTTGATCGCCACG
>CAYYFX010000138.1:8436-8900 GCA_964471155.1 uncultured Gemmatimonadota bacterium
CACGTCCATCCCGAGGTCGTCGCGGTGCGCGAGATGCACGGTGCCCATGCCGCCGCGCCCGATCTCGCGCACGATGCGATACGGACCGATCGCGTCCCCCGCGCCCGGGACGTCCTCCGCGTCGTCGAGGAGCTGCGCGGCGGCCGCGGCGGCCGGCTGTTCCAGGAAGTCCGCGGCGGCCCGGTGCGCGCGCAGGAGGCGCTCCAGCTCGGGCCGCAGCTCCGGATCCACGCCGGGGAGCCACGCCGTGACCTGCTCCGCATCCAGTTCCAGGGCCTCGTCGAGAAGGGCCTCGACCCGGCTCCATCGTTCGTCCGACACGGCACCTCCCGGATCCTTGGACCATAGCAGACCCGCCGGGACGGTCCGGGGCGCGGGCCCGTCCCGGACCGCCCGCCGTCCGCGCGCGGCCTAGATCCTATGGAACGGCTGGACTCCGGAGACTCTCCGGGTACTAGGCTGAT
>CAYYFX010000139.1:0-8854 GCA_964471155.1 uncultured Gemmatimonadota bacterium
AGTCCGGCCGGATCGACTTGCTGGTCTACGGGAACCTCGTGACGGGCGGGAGCGCCGCTGCGGGCGACCGGGTGTACTTCGGGCCGGACGACCCCGACTCCACCGGCGACAACTGGGGCGGGGTCTTCTTCACGAAGTTCACGCGGGGGAGCCTGCTGGACTGGGCGGACCTCGGTTTCGCGGCGAACCCCGTGTTCATCGACTACCCGGACAGCCTGGTCGGCATGTCGAATACGCGGGTCCACTCCTTCGCGGATGTCGGCGTCTGGGTCCATGGGAGCCTCGGCGAGGGTGGCCAGGTCTCGGACTGCACGGTGGAGCGCGGCGACGAGATCGATGAGTCCCTCGGGGCGATGGGCGTGCTCCTCGACGGTGTGGATCAGTTCGACTTGAGTGGGACCACGGTCGACCTGGCTGGCCTGTGGGACGACGAGGGCGGTACGGGCATCGGGGTCGGATTCTCGAGGTCGGCCTGCGAGACGGCGCCGCCGAGCCAGCGCACGCTGCTGATTCAGGACAACTACGTGATGGGACCTGGCCGGGACGTCGCGGACGGCGCCGACTACGCGGGGCTCCGGCTCACGTGGGTCTGCGGGTCCGAAGATCGCGACGTCGACATCCTCGAGAACTGGGTCGATGGGTGGAAGTACGCCGGGATTGTGTTCTCGCAGACCGCGGACGTGACCGTCGGGTGCAACATCGTGGTAGAGAGCCGGCGCGCCGTCGACATCTACCGGGACAACGAACCCACGGGCGCGGCCATTCGCTTCCGCAACAACAAGCTGGAAGCGACCGCGCGCGACAGCACCTACTACGCTCTCCGGACGAACGACGCCGTGAAGGCGAAGCTGGGTCCGTCGTCGCTCGTCCTGGAGCGGGGCCTCAACTGCCTCAAGGTACATCAGGAACTGACGAACTTCATCGTCGAGAACGACGCCGACTCGCTGGATGTCCTCGATGCGCGGGACACGTTCTGGTACGCGGACACGTTGTTCACGGCTGCGTCCGACACGAGCAGGATCCTCGCGCGACTTGACCCCCTTGGCGTCGCGAACGTGGACTTCTCGGGGTTCGAGACGGACGACTCCGGCCAGCCGTCGTGCTGGCCCGCGGCGCCGGCCGAGGGCGGCTCGTCCATGATCGCAGGTGGGCGGCACGCGACGGCTCCGGAAGGGGGCGCTACGCAGGCCACACCCGTCGTCGAGGTTCCGCAGGTGCTCGCGCTGAGCCAGCCGCGGCCCAACCCGAGCCGCAGTGGCGTGGGGTTGTCGCTCGCGGTCCCGCCCGACAAGGTCGGGACCTACGCGGTCGCCGTTCACGACGTGCGAGGTCGTCGCGTGTGGACCACGCGACAGAGTGTCATGCAGCCGGGTGTCTATCGGGTAGACTGGAGCGGTCGGGATGACGCTGGCAGGCGGGTCGGCGCGGGAGTGTACTTCCTCCGGCTGACCGGCCCCGACGGCTTCGTCCAAACCCGCAAGCTCACGCTCCTCAGGTGAGGTTCATCATGCGCTGGACTTTCTTTGCTGCTCTTGCGTGGTTTGGCCTCGTCGCCGGCGAGGCCAGGCCGGTCACGCTAAGGGTGCCGTCCGAGTACGCCACCGTCCAGGCAGGGCTGGACGCTAGCGTCGCCGGGGACACGGTCCTCGTGGCTCCGGGGACCTACACGGAGTCGGAGACTCGACTTGAGGGAGGGAGCTTCGGATGGACGGCCTGCGTGTTCATGGTCGATGGAGTCACGCTGCGGTCGGAGGCGGGCCCGGCCTCGACAGTGATCGACATGCAGCAGGCGCCCGGCCCTCAGCCAGTGGTCGTCCTGGCGCTCTATCACGCATCGGGGCAGACCGTAGTGGAGGGATTCACAATCACGGGAGCTCGCGTTGGCGGGGCGGGCGCCATCACGGTCAGCGACAGGGTGACCTTCCGGAACTGCCTCTTCCGCGACTTGGATGCGGGAGAGAGCACGGGGGGAGGCATCGCGGCGAACGGGAACCTGCGCCTCGAGGGGTGCGAGTTCGTCAACTGCCTGGCTGACGGGGGGGGCGCGATCTACCACGCGAACGGACGAATCGAGATGTACGACACGGTGGTCCGAGCGTGCGGCCAGATCGGTGCCCTGCTCAATGGGAACCCGGGCGAGCCGATCGAGTCCTCGCTACTCGAGCGTTGTACCTTCGAGGACTGCTGGGCAGGTAGTTCGGGAGGGGTAGCCGCGCTTCAAGTCGATTCGCACCACGGGGGGTCGACGCT
Source organism: uncultured Gemmatimonadota bacterium (assembly GCA_964471155.1). Taxonomy (GTDB): domain Bacteria; phylum ARS69; class ARS69; order ARS69; family ARS69; genus CAYYFX01. The sequence goes on from CAYYFX010000139.1 coordinate 2,251, forward strand.
ACGGAATTGCGCCTTTGTCCGAAGCGTCGGCGCCGGGCCGGGCGGGGCGGTGGTCATGACCGGTTTCCCCTCCGCCCCCATGCTAGTGGAGGGGTGCGTGTTCGCCGAGAACACGGCCCCCGGCGCTCAGGGACGGGGAGCTCTCCGGATGACCGCGTCCGGCATCGTGCGGAACTGCACGTTCTACGCCAACACGTCCACGCAGGACGGATCGGCGATCTACTTCCAGGGCGTCGTCCGCGGTCTGAGCAACAGCGTGTTCCTTGCGAATGTCTCCGGGAGCGGTGGAGCGGTGCGGGGCATCCCCACGGATTCGGCCTGCAACGTCTTCTGGGACAACCTGCCCGGCTACACCGTGAGTCCCACGGACCGGATCGTGGATCCTCTGCTCTGCGATCCGGCGGCCGGGGAGTTCGGTCTGCGTGCGGGCTCTCCCTGCCTGCCGGAGAGTTCGCTCGGTTGCGGCCTCATTGGCGCGTTCGGGGAGGAGTGCGGCGCGCTCTCGATCCGGGAGGAGGACCGCTTGCCGTGGAGCCGGGTGAAGGCCGCGTATCGCGGCACGGGAGGGGGCACGCGATGAAGACACGGATCGCGACCGTGCTGGCGGTGCTGACCTTGTGCGGGTGTACCCGGTGACCGCCGGAAGGCCTCCGGTACGCCTGCATCATGGATCGTGTTCGAGTCGTGCCGCGCGGGAGTCGGCAGTCGTTCGGCCAGTCCACACTGATTCGTTGGCGCGAGCCTGGGGCGGGGAGGCAAGGTCCTGATCTCAGGGAGGACCCGGACCTTGCCGCACCCGCCGTTGGCCGCGCGTTGACGCTCCCGCATCCCGCCGCTACCCTGCCCGAACTTTCCCCGTCCGCGCAGGCGACCCGATGTCCACGCGTACCATCGCCGCCGTCGCGCTGTTCGCCGCGCTCGTGGCCGCGCTCGGGTTCCTGCTCGCGGGGATCCCGAACGTGGAGCTCGTCAGCCTCGCGTCCTTCGCGTCGGGCGCGGCGCTCGGGCCGCGCGGCGGGGCGGCCGCCGGCGCGCTCGGGCTGGCGCTGTACTCCGGGCTGAACCCGTACGGGGCGGCGCCGCCGCCCACGTATCTCTCGCAGGTGGCGGGCGGCGCGATGCTCGGCGCGGCCGGCGCATTCGTGGCGGCGCGGGCGCGGGCGAACCCGCGGTGGAACGGACCGATCCTCCTCGGCGCCGCGGGGTTGATCCTCACGCTGGCGTATGACGGGCTCACGAACTACGGGACGGCGGTGTCCATCGGGGCGGCCGCGGATCCGTGGCCGGTGCTGTGGGGAGGCTGGGCGTTCGGCGTGTGGCACACCGTGTGGAACGTGGGGTTCTTCGCCGGCCTCGGGCCGCCCTTGCTCGCGGCGCTTGCGCGGCGAAGGCTGGCGGGGTCGTGAGCGCGGGGCGGTTCGCGACCGCGGCGCTTCTCGGACTCGCGCTCGCCGTCCCCGGGCGGGCGCAGGATGCGGACTCCGTGGCGGCTCCGGCGATCACGCCGTTGACCGCCACGCCGGACTCCGCCGCGGCGGCCCCCGCGAGCGCCGACTCCACGGCCGACTCCACGGCCGGCGCCGCCGTGGACTCCCTGCCCGCTGTCCCGCCGTGGACTCCGGACCCGTCGTGGGAAGCGCTCACCTGGTTCCGCCCGGAGCGCTCCGCCGACGTCGCCTCCGTCCGCTTCGGCACGCCGGACGACCCCGTGCCGCCCATGGGATTCGCGAGCCTCGCCGGCATCCTCCGCCTGCAGCCGGGCGTGCGCACGCGCGAGATGTCCCAGGGACCCACGGCCGAGACCTTCGATCTCTCCGGCGCCGGCAGCGACCGCTCCGCGCTGCTCCGGCCGGGTTCGTCCCTCGCGCTGCCCGGCACGTCGGGGCCGCAGTCGCACGAGGTGGGGCTGGGCGAGCTGGACGGCGTGGCGATCGTGCGCGGCGGCGCGGCGGCGCTGTACGGCCCGGAGGCGGTGGACGGCGCCGTGCTCGCGCTCGCGAGCCAGCCGCTCCCCGAGGAGCTGCTCACGCGCGCGTCCGCCGAGGAGGGCGTGGACGACTGGCAGCGCGGCGCGTTCAAGGGTGCCTTGCGCCTCGGCTCCTCCGCCGGGTTGTTCGCCGCCACCGAATCCCGCCGCCTGGAAGGGTTCTTCCCCGGGACGAAGGAGGTGGATCGCCTGCTCGACGTGCGGCTGGCCGGCCGCATCGACGACCGCACGCAGGGCCGGCTGGAGTACCGCATCTTCAAGGGCGACGGCCGCATGGGCGGCTTCGAGTTCGACACCATCCGCTCCGTGCTCACGAAGCGCGAGGACATGCGCGCGGAGCTGTTCCGCGCCACGTCCGCCGGCGGCGCGCTCGTGGAGGCGAACCTCACGCGCGCGAAGCTCGAGACCGGCGTGGGCGGCGCGGACGTGGAGACCCGCAAGTTCCTCGTGCCGTCGCTGCGCGTCACCGCGGACGTCCCGTTCTTCCGCGGCTTCCCGGCGACCGCGCGCATCGAGGGATCGAACGTGCGCGTGCAGCGGGAGGAGGCGGACGAGACGGACTCGCGGCTGCGCGGCGCCGCGGCGTTGCGCATCACCCGCCACGAGGCAACCGCCTTCGCCACGCTCACCGTGCGGGCCGACGCGGACGAGGGCCGGCCGCTGGCGCCGCACGTGCGTCTGGAGGCCGAAGCCCCGCGCGGGCGCGCCGCGCTCTTCGCGATCCTCTCGCGTGGCGAACGCCTCCCGGATCCGGATGCCGCGTCGCCGGACGACGCGGAGGTGCACGTCTCCGCCACGCTCGGCGCCCGCGTGCGCACGGGGCCCGTCGCGTGGCGCGCCGCCGGCTTCGCCACGAACGTGGACGACGCGCGCCGCGAGCCCACGTTCGAGGAGGTGCGCGCGCGCCGCGCCGTGCTGGACGCGCCGTACGGCGACGCGGAGATCCGCGGCGCCTCCGCCGGCCTCGACACGGACCGCTTCCCGTTCCCCGGCGCGCCCGGGATCGGCACGCTCCTGCTGCGCACGTCGGTCACCGCGCTCTCCGCGCGCGACGTCACCGCGGACACGCGGTTGCCGCGCCGCCCCGCGCTCACGTGGACGGGGGAAGGAGCCCTGGAGAAGAGGCTCTTTTCCGGCGAGCTCGCAGCGCGCCTCCGGGGCCGCCTCACCCACGAACGCGACCGCGTGGACGACGCCGGCGCCCCGGTGGCGGACGCGTGGCTCACCGACGTGATCCTCGAGGGCGAGGTGGGGGACGCCGTCTTCTTCTACCGCTTCATGGACCTGATGGAGCGCGCGGACGAGATCGAACCCGGCATCCGCCTCCCGGGCTTCTCCCGGATGTGGGGACTCACCTGGCGCTTCACCGGGTAAGGCCGGCGCCCCGCGGTCGCGGTCCCTGCGCGACCCCGTCGTTGACACCCCGGAGGGGCGCCGATAGCCTTCCCCGCTCTCGGGAGACATTGCCGTGAACTGGGTGGACTGGATCCTCATCGCCATCGTCGGCGCGTCGTTCCTCGCCGGGCTCTGGCGGGGCGCCGTGCGCACCGTCTTCTCGCTGGCCGGGCTCGCGGTCGGCTTCTGGCTCGCCGCGAAGGAGTCCGGCGCGCTCGCCCTCATCCTGGAGCGCTGGATGAGCCCGAGCGTGGCGGCCGCCGTGGCGTTCCTCTTCGTGTTCCTCGGCGTCGGCGTGGTGGCGGCGCTGGCCGGCTGGCTGTTGCGCAAGGCGCTGGAGAAGATGGCCATGTCCTGGGTGGACCGCCTCGCCGGCGCGGCCTTCGGCCTCGCGCGCGGGCTGGCCATCGTGGGCGTGCTCGCGCTCGCCGTGGAGGGCGTGGGCGGCTTCGGCGCCACCCGCGCGTCCGTGACCTATCCCTGGGCGCTGCGTTCGGGCGCGGTGCTCCTGGGGCTCATCCCCGAGGGCGCGCGCGAGCGTCTGCACTGGGACGAGTTGAAGCAGCGCATCCCCGAGAAGCTCCGCGGGATGAAGGACGACGAAGGCGTCGTCTGATCGCCCGCGCGCACCCTGGACCGTTCCGGAGACACACGCATGGCGTCCATCAATCCCGAGATCTTCCGCGAGTACGACATCCGCGGCGTCGTGGACCCGCAGCTGGATCCCGCCACGTGCACGCTGCTCGGCAAGGGGCTGGGCACGATGCTGGTGCGCGCCGGCGCGAGCAACGTGGCCGTGGGCCGCGACGTGCGCCTCTCCTCGGACCGCATCCGCGACGACCTCGTGAAGGGGCTCACCTCCACCGGGCTGGACGTGGTGGACGTGGGCGTCGTGCCCACGCCGGCGCTCTACTACACGCTGTACAACGGCAACGTGGGCGGCGGCGTGATGATCACGGGGTCGCACAACCCGGCGGAGTACAACGGCTTCAAGACGTCCGTGGGGAAGGACTCCATCCACGGCGAGACGATCCAGGCCGTGCGCAGGCTGATCGAGGCGGGGGACTTCGCGCAGGGCTCGGGCACGGTGGAGGAGCGGCGCGTGCTGCCGGAGTACCTGGGCCGGCTGACCGAGGGCGTGATGCCGGAACGCGGCCTCACCGTGGTGGTGGACGCGGGCAACGGCGTGGCCGGCCCGCACGCGCCGAACGTGCTGGAGACGCTCGGCTGCACCGTGCACAAGCTGTACTGCGAGCCGGACGGCCGCTTCCCGAACCACCACCCGGATCCCACGGTGGAGAAGAACCTGAAGGACCTCATCGCGAAGGTGAAGGAGACCGGCGCGGACCTCGGCATCGCGTTCGACGGGGACTCCGACCGCATCGGCGTGGTGGACGAGAAGGGCGGCATCGTCTGGGGCGACCGGCTGCTCGCGCTCTACGCGCGGCAGGTGCTCGCGGACGGCCCCACGTCCATCATCTTCGAGGTGAAGTGCTCGAAGGGCCTCATCGAGGACATCGCCGCGCACGGCGGCACGCCGGTGATGTGGCGCACGGGCCACTCGCTCATCAAGCAGAAGATGAAGGAGACCGGCGCGCTCCTCGCCGGCGAGATGTCCGGGCACATGTTCTTCAAGCACCGCTACTTCGGCTACGACGACGCCTTGTACGCGGCCGCGCGGCTCGTGGAGATCGTGGCGAACGAGGACGCGCCGCTGTCCGAGATCATGGCGTCGATCCCGAAGTACCCGTCCACGCCGGAGATCCGCGTGGATTGCGCCGAGGCGCACAAGTTCGAGGTGGTGCGGCAGGTGGCGGACCACTACAAGAAGACGCACAAGGTCATCGACGTGGACGGCGCGCGCGTGGACTTCGGCGACGGCTGGGGCCTCGTGCGCGCGTCGAACACCACGCCGCTGCTCGTGCTGCGCTTCGAGGCGGACACGGAGGAGCGGCTCGCCGCCATCCGCGCCGAGATGGAGGGCAAGGTGCGCTCCGTGATGACGGCCGTGGTCGGCGCGTGAGCCGGGTCCACGCGGTCCTGATGGCCGGCGGGCGCGGCACGCGCTTCTGGCCGGCGAGCCGGGAGAGCCTGCCCAAGCAGTTCCTGAAGGTGGGCGGGGACGAGTCCCTGCTCGCGCGCACGCAGCGGCGGCTGACGCCGGTGGCCGCGCCCAAGGACGCGTGGGTGGTGACGAACGCCGCGCACGTGGACCTCGCCGCGGAGCAGCTCCCGGACGTGCCGCGCGCGCGCATCGTGGGCGAGCCCGTGGGGCGGAACACGGCACCCTGCATCGCGCTCGCGGCCGCGCTCGTGGCCCGCGAGGATCCGGACGGCGTGCTGCTCGTGGCCCCCGCGGACCACTGGATCGGCGACGAGGACGCCTTCCGCGCCGTGATGCGCGCCGGCATCGAGACCGCGCGCGCCTCGCGCATGCTCGTCACGTTCGGCGTGATCCCCACCGCGCCCGCCACCGGCTACGGCTACATCGAGGCGGGCGACGCGCTCCCCGGCGTCCCCGGCGGCGCGCGCAAGGTGGCCCGCTTCACCGAGAAGCCGGACGCCGCCACCGCCGCGAAGTTCCTCGCCTCCGGCCGCCACACCTGGAACAGCGGCATCTTCGCCTGGCGCGCGGACGTCTTCCTCGCCGAGCTGGCGCAGCACGAGCCCGCCATGGCGAAGGCCATTGACGCCATCGCCCGCGCGAAGGACCTCGACGCCGCGTTGCGCGAGAGCTACGGCGCGCTCCCGTCGATCTCGGTGGACTACGCCGTGCTGGAGCGCTCCGCCCGCGTGGCCGTCGTCCCGGCGAAGTTCCCGTGGTCCGACGTGGGCTCCTGGGACGCCCTCGCCGAGCTCACCTCCGCCGACGGCCGCACGAACGTCCTCCACGGCGACGTCCTCTCCGTGAACGCCACCGGCTGCTTCGCCGACACGGACGGGCGGCTCGTCGCGCTGGTCGGGACGAAGGACCTCCTCGTCGTCGCCCGGGAAGACGCCGTGCTGATCGCGGCGAAGGGAGCGTCGCAGGACGTGAAGAAGATCGTGGACGCCCTCGAGCGCGACGGACGGAAAGACCTGTTGTAGCGGGGCGCGCGCGGGCCGGAGGGGCGGGGAGCGCGGGGCCTCGGAGGGGCAGCGGGGCGGTGGGCGGGTTCGCGGCGGACGCCCCGGTGGGTCCTCCCCGGCGGGCGCTCGGCCCCCGCCGTCCGGGCGGGGGCC
>CAYYFX010000140.1:0-7023 GCA_964471155.1 uncultured Gemmatimonadota bacterium
CGTGCTCGAACGCCCGCGAGAGGGGCACCGGGGCGACCGGCCCCTCCGCACTCGGATGCGCCGCGCGGCCCGGCCCGCCCGCGGCGGACGCCGATCCGTTCCCGGCGAAGAGGCAGAGAAGGAGAAGCGGTCGTGCGGGTGCTCGTCGCGCTTTCCGGGGGGGTGGACAGTGCGGTCGCCGCCGCCCTGCTGGCGGGCGAGGGGCACGAGCTCGTCGGGGTCACGCTGAAGAACTGGTGCTACGGCGAGTCCGACGGCGACGGGCGGTCGTGCTGCTCGCTGGAGTCCATCGCGGCGGCGCGCGCGGTGGCGGAGCGACTCGGGTTCCCGCACTACGTCCTGGACTTCGAGGCGCCCTTCGCGGAGCACGTGATCCGGCCGTTCGTCCGGGACTACCTCGAGGGGCGCACGCCGAACCCGTGCGTGTCGTGCAACGCGCGGGTGCGCTTCCCCGGTCTCGCGGCGCGGGCACGGGCGTTCGGCTGCGACGCGCTCGCCACCGGGCACTACGCGCGCGTGGACCGCGACGCGGAGCCGCCCGTGCTGCGGCGGCCCGTCGATCGCGGGCGGGACCAGAGCTACGTGCTCTGGGGCGTCGACGCGGACACGGTGCGCATGCTCCTCCTGCCGCTGGGCGACCTGGCCAAGGACCGGGTCCGCGCGATCGCCCGGGAGCGCGGCCTGGCCAGCGCGGAGCGGCCGGACAGCCAGGAGATCTGCTTCGTCCCGCACGGGGACGTGGGGGCGTACCTGGAAGGACACCCGGAGGCGCGCGGGACGGCGGTGCTCGGGACGGGCGAGGCCGTCGACCGGACCGGGCGGCATCTGGGAACCCACGACGGCGTGGCGCGGTACACCATCGGCCAGCGTCGGGGGCTCGGGCTTGCCCTCGGACGGCGGATGTTCGTCGTGGCGCTCGACGCGCGCGCGAACCGCGTGGTCGTGGGGGAGGAGGAGGACCTCCAGGCCCGGCACGCGGAGCTGCGCGCGGTGCGCTGGCCGGACCGGTACGGCGACCGGGACGAGATCGACGTGGCGGTTCAACTGCGCTCGCGGCACGAGGCCGCGCCGGCGCGGGTGCGACGCTCCGCGGGGGACCGGGCGGTCCTGGAGTTCGCGGAGCCGCAGCGGGCGCTCACGCCGGGGCAGTCGGCCGTCTTCTACGAGGCGGACGCCGTCCTCGGGGGAGGGATCGTGTGCGATGCGGCCGGCGTGGGCGAGGGTTGACACCCGCGCGGGCGCCGGTACACTCTCTCGCGCCGGTGGAGGGATGGCCGAGTGGTCCAAGGCGGCGGTCTTGAAAACCGCTGAGCCTCCGGGCTCCGTGGGTTCGAATCCTACTCCCTCCGCCACCCGGTTCGCTGGACCGCCGGTTTCGCTGGAACGGAACCGCCGGATCCCGGGTGGCGATGGAGCGGGAACCTCCACCGGCTGATGGAGAGGTGCGAGAGTGGCCGAATCGGACCGCCTGCTAAGCGGTTGGGGAGCCAAAAGCTTCCTCGAGGGTTCGAATCCCTCCCTCTCCGCCACGCGATGATCCGACCCGTGTCGGATGTTCTGAGCGCCCATAGCTCAATCGGATAGAGCGTTTGGCTACGGACCAAAAGGTTGGGGGTTCGAGTCCTCCTGGGCGCGCCCATTCCAGCGGATCCCCGCGGCCCCCGCGGGGAAGGGCTTTAGGAGCCGCGATGATCGCTCGTCACCTCGCGCTGCTGCTTGTCACCGTCGCCGCGGCCGGTCCCGCCGCCGCCGCCACGTGGCCCGTCTCCGAGAAGAACAAGCTGCAGGAGGCCCTGGACTCGGCCGCCTACGGGGACACCGTGCTCGTCGCGCCCGGGCAGTATCCGCGCGTCGTGCTGCGCAGCGGCGTGACGCTGCTGTCGGAGCAGGGGCCCGAGCATACGCTGCTCAAGGAGAACACGTTCTGGGTGGTGCAGGGCGAGGCCGTGGACAGCCTCGCCGCCATCGAGGGCTTCACGATCGACGGCATGAAGGGCGCGGAGGGCGTGGTGTACGCGGAGGAGTCCTCGTACCGCGTGAAGAACTGCGTGATCCGCAGCGGCTGGGCGGGGGTGCGCGCGCTGTACAGCAACCTGCGCATCGAGGACTGCACCATCCGGGACTGCACGAACGGGATCTACGTGTTCGAGTCGGGCGGGTTCATCGCGGAGAACGACATCCAGCTCTGCCACCAGGCGATGACCATCGTGAGCTCGAACCCGCGCGTGGTCCGCAACCGCATCACGCGGAACGGCTCCGGGATCATCCTCGAGAAGCACTCGGATGCGGAGATCGGCGGCTCCGTGGCCACCGCGAACCGGATCTGGAACAACGCCGCGGTGGCCGTGCGCAACGACTCGTACCAGAAGCGGCAGGGGGTTCGCACATGGACGCCGATGACCGTGAAGGTTCCGTACAACTTCTGGGGCTCCGACTGCCCGGACAGTTCGCTCTTCCTCGGAACGGTGGAGTGGACGCCCTGGGTCGACGAGTCCGGGACGCGCTCGCTTGACCAGTGCACCGGCAAGAAGGCGGGGAAGTAGAGGCGCGGGACGCCCCGTCCTCGCGGCAATCGCCCTGTTCGCGCTCCTGGCCGCGGCCGGGTGCGGCGGAAGACCGAAGCCCCGCGTCCTCGTGATCGGGCTCGACGGCGCGACCTTCGCGGTGATGGACTCCCTGCTCGCGGAGGGCGCGCTGCCGAACCTCGCCGCCCTGCGGGAGCGCGGCGCGTCCGCCACGTTGAACACCGTGCTCCCCGCGGTGTCGCCGCCGGCGTGGACCTCGGCCGTCACCGGCGTGAATCCGGGCAAGCACAACATCTTCGATTTCTTCCACATGTCGAAGACGGGACCCCAGGCGCTGCTCACCTCCGCGCTGGACCGGCGCGCGCATCCCGTGTGGAAGTTCCTGAACGATGCGGGGTACCGCACCGGCATCATGAACATCCCGATCACGTTCCCGCCCGACCGGGTGGACGGCTTCTTCATCAGCGGGTTCCCGTACGGGTCGGCCACGACCGGGTTCACCTACCCGCCGGAGCTGGAGGCCTCGCTGGGCGAGTACCCGCTGGACCTCTTCGGGGAGAGCCTGCCGCGCGGGCGCGAGGGGCTCCTGCTGCAGCACTTCCGGCACACCCAGGAGCGCCACGCGGAGGTCGCGGAGCGGCTGATCGCGGAGGAGGAGTGGGACCTCTTCTGGGTGGTCTTCACCGGCCCGGACAAGGTCCAGCACTTCTACTGGAAGTTCACGGACCCGGAGCACCCGGAGTACGACCCGGTCGGGGCCATGCAGTTCGGCGACGCGATCCGCGACATGTTCATCCGCGTGGACGCCGCGGTCGGGAAGCTCGTGGCGAAGGCGGGCGAGGGCGTGGACGTGATCGTGCTCTCGGACCACGGCTTCGGGCCGATCCGCCGGGAGCTGCGGCTGATGAACTGGCTGCGGGACGAGGGCTTCATCGACATCGACTCGACCGGCGCCATCACCGGGGTCGAGGCGTTCCCGCCGGGGCCGTTCGGGGGGCTCTTGCGCGTGAGCCAGAAGGGGCGGGACTTCGGCGGGCAGGTGGCGCCCGGGGAGAGCGCGGAGGCCGTCCGGGCCCGCCTGCTGGAGCGCATCGCGGGGGTCATCGATCCGGCCACCGGCGTGCCCATCGTGGAGGGTGTGTACCGGCGCGAGGAGATCTACTCCGGGCCCTACGTGGAGAACGCCCCGGACATCGTGTTCCTCGAGTCGCCCACGTTCTTCGTCGGGCGCGGCACGCCGCAGGACACCGCGGCGTTCGGCACGCCGGGGTTCACGTTCTCGGGATACCACCGTCCGGAGGGCATCCTCATCGCGGCGGGCCCGCACTTCCCGCCGCGGGAGGGGCGCACCACGGAGTCCATCCTGGACATCGCGCCCACGCTGTACTGGCTGTTCGACGTGGACGCACCGCCGGATCTCGACGGCGAGGTGCTGGCGGGAGTCGTGCACCCGGACTCCCTCCGGGCGCGGCCGCCGCGCACCGGCACCGAGCCGGCGGTGATCCCGCCCGGGGACGCGCCCGCCGGGGAGGGGGATCGCGAGGTCCTCGAGAGCCTCGGCTATGTCCAGTGAGGGGCGCGACGCCGCGGCGGAGGCGCGCTCCCGCGTCACGCTCGGCGTCGCGCTCGTCCTCGCGGTCCTCTTCCGCGCGGAGTACCTGCGCGAACTGATGCTGTCGCCGTTCGCGCGGCATCTCGTCCTGGACTCGCTCTGGTACGACCAGGCGGCGCGCGCGCTGCTCGAGGGCCGGTCGCTCCCGGACGCGCTGTTCCGCCCGCCGCTGTATCCGTGGTTCCTCGCCGGGCTGTACGCCCTGGAACCGTCCCCCTGGATCGCGCGGCTCGTGCAGTCCGTGCTCGGCGTGCTGCAGGTGGCGCTCGTGTGGCGGATCGCGCACCACACCCACGGACCGCGCGCGGCCGGCGTCGCCGCCCTGCTGGCCGCGGGGTACGGGATGTTCGCGTACTACGAGGGGGAGATCCTGACCACCGCGCTCGGGACGTTCCTCGGGACGGCCGCGACGCTCCTGCTCCTGGAAGGGGACCGGCAACGGAGGCTGCCGCTCTTCCTCGGGGGCGGGGCCCTGCTCGGGCTGGCCACGCTCGCGCACGCCAGCGCCCTGCCGCTGGGGCTCGCGGCGGCCGTGTGGGCGTTCGGCCGCGACCGGAGGTTCGGCCCCGCGCTCGCCACGCTCACCGGGCTGACGCTCGTGGTCGGGCCGGTGGTCGTGCACCGGTCGGCGTCGCAGGGGGAGATCGTCCTGGCCACGCAGGGCGGCATCAACTTCTACATCGGCAACAACCCGGCCTCCGACGGCAAGTCGGCGCTGGCGCCGGGCTTCGCCGAGGCCGGGCAGACCGTGCGCCCCGGCGAGGCCTATCGCGACAACGTGGAGATCGCCGCGCGCACGCTCGCGGAGCGCGCGGTGGGACGCGCCCTGACCGACGCGGAGGTGAGCCGGTACTGGCTCGGCCAGGGTCTGGCGTGGATGCGCGACCGGCCGAAGGACGCCCTGACCCTGCTCGCCCGCAAGGCGGTCTTCTTCTGGAACGGGTTCGAGATCTCCAACGAGCGGGATCTCCGCGACCAGGCGCGGCGGTTCACGCCGATCCTCGCGGGGTTCCTCGTCCTCTGGACCCTGATCCTCCCCTTCGCCCTCCTCGGACTCGTCCGCGGCGGGCCGGCCACGCGCGCGCGCGCGCTGCCCGGGATCCTCGCGCTCACGCACTGCCTGGTGGTCGTCGCGTTCTTCGTGTGCGCGCGCTTCCGCCAGCCGGTCGTGCCGTGGCTGCTCCCGTTCGCGGCCGCGGGCATCCTGGCCGCGGTCGCGGCGGCACGGGAGGCGGTGAGCCGGCCGCGCGCGGCGGCGGGCACGCTGCTGCTGCTGGCGGCGTTCTTCCTCGCGACGAACGCGCGCGTGGTCGCCGCGCTGGGGATCGCGAACCCGGCGGACGAGCGCGACGCGCCGTTCCACCGGTTCAACCTCGCGGTCCTGTTCGACCAGGAAGGGAACGTGGACCGCGCCATCGAGGAGTACCGCGCCGCCCTGGAGACGGGCGTGCGCGACCCGCGCGTGCACCTGAACCTGGGGAACGCGCTCGCGCGCACGGGCCGCATCGACGAGGCGCGCGACCAGTACCAGGAGGTGCTGCGCATCGCGCCGGACTACGAGGCCACCGTGCGCACGAACCTCGGCGTGATCGCGGCGCAGCAGCAGAACTGGACGGAGGCGATCCGGCAGTTCAAGGAGGCGCTGGCCCTGGACCCCGCGCAGCCGAATGCGCTCATGGGCCTCGGGCCGGCAAGCCTCGCGGCGGGGCGGATCGACGAGGCGATCGTGGCGTTCCGGCGCGCGCTGTCGTTCGGCGCGGGCCCCGAGCCGCTGCTGCGCCGCAGCCTCGCCATGGCGTACCTGGAGGCGGGGCTCCTCGAGGACGCGCGGCGGGAGGCGCAGGCGGCGCTGCGGCTGGAGCCCGCCGACGTCGGGAACGTGCTCGCGGCGGCGCACGTGGCGGCCGCCGAGGGGCGGCGGGGCGAGACCGAGGAGCTCGTCGCGCGGGCGCGCGGGCTCGCGCCGGGGGCGCCGGGCGTGCGGGCGGACGTGGAGCGCATCCTGCGGCAGCTCGCGGACACGGCGCCGTGACGCGCCGGACCGCCCCCGGAACGCCCGGATTCTTGACAGGTTCGGAGGCCCTCCCGTACCTTCCCGGGGTCTTACGGGGATGCGGCTCGTGAAGTCCTCCCACGGAACCGGCGACGAGGCCTTCATGGAGGAGGCCCTGGCGCTGGCCCGCGAGGCGGCGGCGTGCGGCGAGGTTCCCGTCGGGGCGGTGATCGTCCGGGCGGGGAACGTCATCGGGCGCGGCCGGAACCGGATGCGCGAAGCGGGGGACCCCCGCGCGCACGCCGAGATCGAGGCCATCACGGGCGCGCGCGAGAGCACCGGCAACGCGCGGCTGGACGGCGACACGCTGTACGTGACGCTGGAACCGTGTCCGCAATGCGCCGGCGCCATCGTGCTCACGCGGATCGCACGGGTGGTCTTCGGCGCGTGGGATCCGCGGCTCGGCGCGTGCGGCTCCCGGTTCGACGTGTTGTCGGCCGGGCTGCTCGGCGAGATCCGCGTCCGTCCGGAGGTGCTGCGGGATCCGTGTTCCTCCCTGCTCTCCGCCTGGTTCGCGGCGGAACGCCGGAAGGAATGACGATCGCGGAGAGATGCCAGAGCGGTTGAATGGGGCGGTCTCGAAAACCGTTGAGCCCGCGAGGGTTCCGAGGGTTCGAATCCCTCTCTCTCCGCCACCGTGTCGCTCCGGATCGGCGGAGCCCGTTCGGCGGCGGTTCGTGCAGGACCCGAAGGCGGCCCGCGCCGCCGCGGGCGCAGTGCCCGGAGAGATGCGAGAGCGGTTGAATCGGCGCGACTGGAAATCGCGTGTGGCCCAAAAGGCTACCGAGGGTTCGAATCCCTCTCTCTCCGCCAGGTGGGATCGGCCGCCGGCA
>CAYYFX010000140.1:7033-8505 GCA_964471155.1 uncultured Gemmatimonadota bacterium
TCATCTCCACCAAACCTCCCGCGGTCCGCAGGAAGGACTTCCCGGATCGCCCCTCGGGGGCGCCGTGCCGGGTCCTGGGCAACGGGACCCCGTGAACCGCGTCAGGGCCGGAAGGCAGCAGCGCTAAGCGGATCGTCCCGGGTGCGACAGGCCACCTGGCCGGCGCCTCCGGGGGGTGACCGAAGGGGAGGGGTCCGTGGCCTACCAAGTCCTCGCCCGCAAGTGGCGCCCCCAGAGATTCTCCGACGTCGTCGGGCAGTCCCACGTGACCACCACGCTCGCGAACGCCATCACCACGCGGCGGCTCGCGCACGCGTTCCTCTTCTGCGGCCCGCGCGGCGTGGGCAAGACCACGACCGCGCGCATCCTCGCGAAGTGCCTCAACTGCGAGCGCGCGCAGGACGGTCCGGTGCCGGAGCCGTGCAACGAGTGCGACTCCTGCCGCGAGATCTCCCAGGGCGTGAGCCTGGACGTGCTGGAGATCGACGGCGCGTCGAACCGCGGCATCGACGAGATCCGCGACCTGCGCGAGAACGTGCGCTACGCGCCCAGCCGCGGACGCGCGAAGGTGTACGTGATCGACGAGGTGCACATGCTCACCAAGGAGGCCTTCAACGCGCTGCTGAAGACGCTGGAGGAGCCGCCGCCGTCGGTGTACTTCGTGTTCGCCACCACCGAGGAGCACAAGGTCCCCGCCACGATCCGCTCGCGCTGCCAGCGGTACGACTTCCACCGGATCGCGCGCGACGTCCTGGAGGACACGCTGCGGAAGCTGTGCGCGCGCGAGGGCTTCGAGGCGGAGCCGGAGGCGATCGCGGAACTGTGCCGGCACGCGGACGGCGGGCTGCGGGACGCGGAGAGCCTGCTGGACCAGGCCGCCGCCACCGGCGAGGGCAAGGTGACGCGCGAGCACGTGCGCGCGCTGCTCGGCGAGGCGCCGGAGGAGACGTACCTGGCCATCGTGGACGCCGCGGGCCGCGGCGACGCCGGCGGCGCGCTCGTGCGCCTCGCGGAGATCCTGGATCGCGGGATGGACCCGGGGCGCGCGGCGTCGGGACTGGCGCAGTGCCTGCGCGACCTGCTCGTGGCCGCCACGGTGCCGGACGACGCGGCCGCGCTCGGCGTGCGCGCGGAGTTGATGGCCGGGTACGCGCGGGTGGCCGGCGCGTTGCCGGGGGCGAAGCTGGCGGCCTGCCTGGCGCTGGCCGGGAAGACCGTGAGCGAGGTGCGCCGCGCGGAGCGGCCGCGCCTCGTCCTGGAGATCGCGATCGCGCGCATGAGCCGGTTGCAGGATCCCGGCGATCTGGCCGCGCTCGCGCGCCGGCTGGACGAGGTGTCGCTCGGCCCGCCGCCGTCCGGGGAGCCGCCGCCGGCGCCCTCGCCGCGCGGCGCCGGGCGCGCGAAGGCGGACCCGCCGCCGCGCCCCGCCGCGGATGCGGGGGACGAGACCCCGCCGGACAGCGTGTACGAGG
>CAYYFX010000141.1:0-5739 GCA_964471155.1 uncultured Gemmatimonadota bacterium
CAGGAAGTGCCAGCCGATCCCGATCCGCAGCAGGGCGAGCACGAGCGTAACGGCGAGCGGTTGGGAACGGCGGCTGAAGTGGGTGGACAGGGCTGGATCGCTCATGGGCGAAGACTCCTGACCGCGTGCGTGCGGAAGACGCCGACGGGCTTGCCGGACTGGACCAGCAGCGTCTCGGCCGCGCCGAGGCGGCGCAGCGTGGAGACGAGGGTCTCGAACGCCTCCCAGTTCCGCGCGGCGCGCCCGGAGCCGCCGTACACCACGAGCGCGTCCGGGTGCTCCGCCACGTCCGGGTCCAGGTTGTTCATGAGCATGCGCATCGCGGCTTCGGTCTGCCACGTGCGACAGGCGAGCTGCGTGCCGCGCGGCGCGCGGACCTCGCGGGCGGCGACGGTCATGGGGGACCTCCGGGGTGCGGGCGGGGCCGAGGACGCGAGGTTACGGAGCGCGGAACGAGGCGTCAACGGACTGGCCGACCGGCCGAGGTCAGTGCCGGGCTCCGGCCATCTCCCGCGAAGGCCGTGCCGCCCGCGCGTTCGCCGTGGTCACGATGAGTCGCGCCCCGGCCAAAGTGCCCAGGGTCGCGCGCTCGCCTGCCGTGAACCCGTCCCCGCGACGTAGAGGCGCCGTCAGCACGAAGCCGTAGTCGGGCGCGCCCAGCGTGACGATCTCGTCCACGACCTGCGTCACGTTGAGCCGCAGCGTGCCGGGGGTCTGCCCCGCCGGGATGGTGACCTCCTCGAAGTACGACTCGTCGAGGTCCCCGCCGGGACGGTTCCAGGGCGTGGTCCACGTGGCGTTCTGCCCGCGCCAGCCGCGGGCGAGCCCGTAGACCGTTATGTCCAGGTTCTGCTCCAGCCGGGCCTGCGGCAGGGGTACTTCGAGGAACGCGCTCGACACGATGACGTCCTCGAGCGCTTCGAGCGATTCGAACCCGAGCAGGACTCGGCCGGCCGCCGCGGGGCTCGCGATCACGCGGGCCTCCGCGAGCGGCAAGACGTGGCGCTCGGCCGCGCCGACCGCCGGGAGTGCGAGGGTGACCAGGAGGATCAGGACGCTGCGCTTCATGGTCAGCTCCTTCTTCATCGGAACATGGACTTGATGCGTCCGAACGACGTCGGCTCGATCGACACGCCGCCGCAGCCCGCGCCCAGCGCGCCGATCGGAGCGCAGGAAGGCGTGGGCGGGAAGAGGCACGGGGAGTCGTCGCGGACGGTGAAGTCGAGTGCCGGCAGGTCGCAGAAGAGCGGATCGGCGATGAAGTCGGTTGGAGTCGGTGCGCCCCCGCCGCCGAAGTCGCCCAGCACGTTCTGCCAGAACAGGTTGCACCCGCCCGTCATGGATGTGCTGCCGGCAAATCGCACCGCCGGACCACCGGTACTGTGCGCGACCACGTTGTTCGTGAACGACCCCGACGCCCCGCCAATCGCCGCGAACGCCGAACCGTTCAACGTGGCATGGCATCCCACGAACGTGTTGCCCCACACGGACGTGTGGCCCCCTTCCAGGACGATGCCGGCGCCCACCGAGTTGACGGCGTAGACCGAGTCGAACGCGAACACCGAATGGCGGATCTCCCCGCGGCTCGCGGACACCCGTACGGCGGCACCGGTCTGGTCGACCTCGGCCACGTTCCTCTCGAACAGGCATCGCTCGACAAGGAACCCGGTCACGTTCTGCAGATTCAAGGCCGTGCCGTAGCCGGGGCTGCGGTTCCGCAAGAACTCGCAGTCCTGGAAGATCGCGGGCACGACCGGACCGGAGTCGTAGTTCGTCTGCACGCAGATCCCCGTGTTCCCCTCGAATCGGCACCGCGTGAGGTGGATCGGCGTCAGGCTGGCAAGCACAATCGCGCCTGCTCCAGCCCAGGTGTTCCCGACGATCTCGCAGTCCGTCATGGTCAACGGGCAGTTGCCGACTCCTGTGGCGGTCCGATTCCCCTCGAGCCGACACGCCCGGACCTCAAGCCCGTCCGAGTACAGGCCACTGATCGCGTAACCGCCGCCAACCCCGGTCGCCCCGGTCAATGTCATTCCCTCCACCCGGAGTACCCCCTCTCCCGGCCGCTGAACGAACACGATGTCCGAGACGAACGTCCCCGGGGACGTCCCGACATCCAGGATCGTGACACCAATCCCTGCCCCGCGGATCACCACGCCCCCGCGTGCGTAGGCACAGGCCGTGTACTGGAACGGCCCATTCTCGGCGACGATCACCCGGGTCGCCCGATCCGACCACGTCCCGGGACCGATCAGCACGGAGTCTCCCGGCATCGCCAAGTCCACCGCGGCCAGCACGCTCGACACGTCCTCCGGCACTCGAATCGTGTCAGCCGCGGCCACTCCGACCGTCAGCAATAGCGGGAGAGTCGCCAGGACGATCGCACGCATCGCTATCTCCCCGAGGACAGCAGGACGACCTTTCGCGTGTGCCGGAACTCCGGGCTCTCCACACGCAGGAAGTACACGCCGGAGGCCACCGTGCCTCCGTCCTCCGCCGCCCGGTCCCACCGCCACTCGTGGTACCCCGCCGTCACGGGTCGCTCGCCGAGCCGACGCACCAGCCGTCCTCGCACGTCGTAGACCGCCAGGCGGACTGTCGAGGGAACCGGGGCGGCCAGCACCCAGGAGACCGTTCCGCTCGTCGGATTCGATCCCGCGGCAGCCAGCGACCATCGCGCGGGGACAGCGGCTGTCACCGACGACGTCGCTGTCCGTCCGTGTGCCGTGTCCACTGCGCCTGAGCGTCCGCCCGGCTGCGCCGTCGCTCCTCCGCCGCTGCACGACTCATCGCCGGAGAGCGCGCTCCCGACCTTGATCTCCGCAGGACCGGGAACGTTCGTGGCTTGGATTGTCACCGAGTCCGTGATCGCCGTGCCGCTCGCATCCAGCCACGCTTGATGGCGAGCGTCGACGACCGGCGCGAGGCTCCCTCCCGCCATTCGGATGTTCTTGGCCTCGGGCACGTTGTACTTCTGGAGCGTGTTCTCGCCCGCCGCCGCCCCTGCCCCGACTGTGTCGTAGAAGCGCAGTCCCGTCTCGTACAGGATCTTCAGGTTGTCCGAGGTGTTCTGCTTGAGGCTGTTCCCCTTCCAGAACACGTCCTCCTCGGACGGGTCGAGCCAGGCCGCATTCCGGAAGTACTCGCCTCCTGCGAAGTTGGAGTCAAACCGGTTGCAGGTGACGTGCACGTCCGCCGTCTGGTACAGGTCGACCGCGCGCCCCCTCCAGTTCGTGACGTCGTTGTCGTCGATCAATGTGGCGTGGTTGAGACAGAGGTACTCGCCGCGAATCGCCGCACTCTTCTGGCGCTCGAGAGTGCCGTCGCCTGTGATCGTGTTCCCGACCACGCGCAGCGTGTCCGTGGGACCCCAGGGCAGATCCTTGCACAGCAGCTTGCCGAACTGGATCCAGATCCCGAAGTCGGTTTGCCACGTGATCGTGTTGTCGCGGATCTCCGCGGCCGAGGCCTTGGCGTGAATGGCAGTCGTCAGGATGTCCAGATCCAGCGATCCCCGCGTGACCGTGCACGCCTGCACCAAGGCATCCGACCCGCAGTCGAACACGCCCTCCAGCGAGTAATGGTGCACGCGCGAGTCCACCAGCACCGCCGAGTCCGCGTCCGCGAAGTAGACACCCCGCAGCGCATACCCGATGTCGCAGCTCCGCAGCAGCCCGCGGCCGCCGGAAGGGACCGTGATCCCCGCCCAGTCGTCCCCATGCTCCGCATCCTTGGCGAAGCTCGTGAAGTACACCGAGTCCGGCGTCGCCGCGGACACCGTCTCCAGCAGACCGGGAACGATCAGGTCGGTGTACCCGTCCGTCCCGAGCGTGTCCTCGCTGGTCGGCAGCTCCAACGCCATCACCCGCAGCGGCGCGTCAAGGATCCACTCCGATCCGGTCTCGATCCGCGTGTCCCCCTCCAGCACGATCTCCGCCAGGGTGTTCGTCTCGAAGATCACGTTGCGCAGGGACGGCGCCGTGCCCGCGCAGCGGAGACCCGCCGTGGCGTCCCGGATCACCACGTGCTCCAGGCGACTTGACGAACCGTCGGCACCGGGCAGGAACACCACCGAGCCCCAGGTGGCCGCCCCCATGGCGGGACGGTAAGGCACGAACGAGATGGGCTCCGCCTCCGTGCCCACCGCCACGAGCGCGCCGTTCACCAGGATGTCCACCTGATCCGGCTCCGGGCTCGCGAGCAGGTAGACGGTCGTCCCGGGCGCGATCGTGAGGGTCTTCCCCGATTGGATCTCGAGGTCCGAGTCCAGGTACACCGCGCCTGCCCAGGTCACGTTCGTGCTCTCCAGCGTGTCCGCCAGGGCATGGCCGCTCCGGGCCCAGACCTCCCAGTCGCTGTCCGTGCCCGGCGTGGGGTAGTCATCATCATAGCTGACCCAGGTGACCCAGGCCGAGTCGCCGCGGGCGACGAACTGCGGCCTCGTCGCCACCGTCCGGCGCTCCGGCACCACCTCCGTGGGAACCGACCAGTTCGACGCGACCATCGGATCGCCCGTCGCGTACCGATGGTACATGCGCGTCCTGGGATCCGAGTCGGGAGGCGAGGGATCCCACGGGTCGAGGTCCGTCATCCCCTGCGGCTCCTGGTACGTGAGGTGGTACATCGTGTCCGGCCCCGTCGTCGTGAAGAAGAACCCGCCCCGGGACGCCACGCCCTCCCCCGGGGTGATCTGCACGGCCGCCTCCCAGGTCAAGCTGGAGTCGGACAGGTCGAGGCGCCTCAGGAACATCTCCTGGGGACCAGCCGCGCTCGGCGCGGCGATCGCCGTGTACAGGTAGGGGCCTTCCGCGAGGATGATGCTCCCGTCCTCCGGTGGTGTCTCCGCCTCCGGACTGCCCGTGGGCGTCGTCCAGCTCGCGAGCGGTCTCTCGCCGACGGTCCACGTCTGTCCCGGACCAGGGTAGTTGCCGAACAGGTGCCAGCGGGTGGTCGTCGTTCCCCCGGTGCTCGTCTCCTGCTGGGTCCCGAAGAAGTGGACTCGACCGGTGGCGTCCACGAGCAGCGGACCGGAGCCGAACCGCGCCGTCACGACCGATTCCCCGTCCCAATCGCCGTTCAGCGCCTTGCGCTGGTACCCCATGTACACGTCCGGGTGGGGGAAGCTCGTGACGTAACTCACGTGCAAGCTGTCCCCGGTTGCCGTCTCCTGGAGGAAGAGATTGGGGCTTCCCGCCGAGATGGGGTTGATCACGGTCGCCACGGAATCGCCGCTCCAGTTCGTGTCGCTCCGACGCTTGTACCCGACATATGGGCCATGACCCGCCACGCCCGGGATGCGGCCGACTTCGGACACCAGGTGGATGTCGCCGTACCGGTCCTCGACGATGTGGTGGTCCGTGGACATGCCGTGATAGGCAGGATTCTGGAGCCAAGGCTCCACGTACGTGATGGCCTCGCGGCTCGCCCACACGGACGACCATGTGGACTCGGCGTGGACGCGGAGGTAGTACCCGCGGCTGAACCAGTTCGAGTCGTGCCCATCCCAGCTCCGGGCCATGGCGTGCATGATGACTTCCGCGTTCCGCCCCGGCTGGGAGAAGTCCACGAACGCGCCGGAATCAGGCGGCGATGTCGCAGAGACCTGTGTGGCCGGCGCCCACAGCCAGCTGGCACTCGCTGGAGCGCAGAACCCCAGGATCAGAATGGCAATGAAGGGGTGGAGAGTGGAGAGTGGAGAGTGGAGAGTGGAGAGTGGAGAGTGGAGAGTGGAGAGTGGAG
>CAYYFX010000141.1:5839-8498 GCA_964471155.1 uncultured Gemmatimonadota bacterium
AGTGGACCGAGGCGTCTGCATGGGGTCCCTCCGCGCCGGATCGGTGCGTCGCTCCGGCCAACGGAGACCAATGTACCGGATTGCCATATCCAAAGCAAGCCGTGAGATCGGCAGCCCGGTCGGCTTCCCCGATCTAGCGCAAACGGAGTATCCGTACCGTTGCGTGCGCTCCGGGGATCTCTGCGTGCACGAAGTACACGCCGGCGACCGCCGCATGGCCTTCCCGGTCCCGCCCGTCCCAGCGAACGCGATGCTCGCCGGTCATCAACGGACCATCCAGGAGCACGCGGACGAGACGACCCGCGACGTCGAGGATGCGGAGGGAGTGATGGCCCGGGATGTCCACTCCGAACACGATCTCCGCGGATTCGCGGAACGGCGAGGGCGAGGCCAGGAGACGCATTCCCCCGACCGGCGTCACTACGGGCGCCGACGCGCCGAGCGTCCCCGTGCGCAGGTCCGCTTCCGTCACGTCGTTCGCGGCCGGCGAGATCCACGGCGATGCCGGGAAGTACGGGGAGCGCGCACGCACGCGCGCACGCCAGCGGAGCGGCGTGCTCGCGGGGAAGCCGGACGGCGCCGCGGAAACGAGGGCGCGGCTTCCCTCGCCGGGCAGTGGCGCGCCGGGATCGATCCACGTTCCCGCGAGGCCGGGGCCGAAGGGGGCGGCGAGCGTCGACGCCTGCACGTCCAGCGCCACGTCCACGCGGCCGGCAGCGCTGCGCGCCAGCACGTCCGCGAGGAAGCCGTCCGGCGCATCCGATGCGCCGCGCAGCGCGATCGGCCGCGTGTCGTCCGTGCGCCGCTGGCGGGGTCGGCGCGTGGGCGCTTCGCCCCCGTTCGCCGCGACGAGGAACGCGGCGCCGCCGGAGCCGTGCGCGTCCGCGTAGCCGCGCGCGCCGACGAAGAGCTCCGCGAAGCCGTCGCCGTCCGCATCCCCGCGGCCGCCGAGCGCGCCGCCGAGGCGCGCGAACGCCGCGCCGCCGTCCCAGGTTCGCGCGGGCGACGCGGCGAGGCCGGATGCGCCGCCCAGGAAGAGGAATGCGCGGCCCTCGTCCGTGAACGCGGCGTCGTGTCGCGACGCGCCAAGGATCACGTCGCCGAAGCCGTCCCCGTTGACGTCGCCCGCGGCCGCGGCGGCGTCCAGCCGGGCGGCCGCCTGCGCGGGGGACCACTGCCACGCGGGGGTCGCCGCGAGCCCCGCGGCGCCGCCGTGGAAGAGGTACGCGCGCCCCTCGCCGCCGGCCGAGGCATCGTGGTCGGGCGCGATCACGAGCACGTCGGAGAAGCCGTCGCCGTTCACGTCGCCCGCGCCGGCCGCGGCCTCGCCGAGGTGGGCTTCGTCCTGCGTTCCCGCGAAGGTCCACGCGTCCGCGGCGCCGAGACCGGCGTGGCTGCCGAGACGGAGGTGGACGACCCCGCGCTCGAAGCCGCCGGCGGCCGCGGACGGCGCGCCGATCAGCGCATCGGAGTAGCCGTCGCGGTTCACGTCCCCGGCGGGGACGACCATCGCGCCGAAGCGGCTCCCGGCGGCCCCCGCGATCGTGCCGGCCGCCGCGAGCCACGGCGACGCGGCCGCGCCGTGGTAGACACGCACCACGTCCGCACCCGGTGCGCCCGCGACCACGTCCGCGCGCCCGTCGCCGTTCACGTCCCCCGCGCCGCACACCGCGGCGCCGAACTCCGCCCCGGTCGCGCCGCCGACCGACGTCCACGCCGGAGCGGCGCCCGGTCCGAACCCGGAGCCGCGGTGCAGCGCCGCGCGGCCCTCGGCGGCGTAGGTGTCGGTGGCGAAGGGCGCGCCGAGGAGCACGTCGTCGTAGCCGTCCCCGTCCACGTCGCCGGCGAACGCGGCCGCGCGGCCCAGCCCCTCGCCCGCGCCGCCGGTGACGGACCACACGGGCGACGTGTCCGGCACGGGCTCCCCGCCCGCGAAGAGATCCGCGCGCCCCTCGCCGCTCACGGTGGAGAAGGGATCCGTGACGAGGAGATCCCCGAAGCCGTCGCCGTTCGCGTCGCCGCCCGCCGCCACCGCGAAGCCGAACGAGACGGCGAACGGTCCCCCGCCGCCGCGCCACGACGGCGCCGCCTCCGGCAGTTCCGCGCCGCCGCGGTACAGGAACGCACCGCCCTCGTCCGTCTGGCCCGCGTCGAAGAACGCGGCGCCGACGACGATGTCGCCGTAGCCGTCCCCGTTCACGTCGCCCGCGCCGCTCACGGAGTAGCCGAACTGCGCGCCGGTCTGCGCGGCCGTGGCGGTCCAGGCGGGCGCCGCGCGCAGACCCGCGGCCGAGCCGAGCCACACGCGCGCCTCGCCGTCGTCGCTCCAGTTGACGTCGTTCTTGTACGCGCCGGCGATCACGTCCGCGTAGCCGTCGCCGTTCACGTCGCCGGCCGTGGCCACGGACCAGCCGAGGAACGCGCCGGCCTTGCCGCCGTCCGCGAACCACGCCGCGGCGGGCTCCAACCCGGACGCGGCGCCATGGAAGACCCACACGCGGCCCTCGTCCGTGAAGCCGGTCGTGTGGTCGCGCGCACCCACGACAACATCCGTGTAGCCATCCCCGTTCACGTCGCCCGCGCCGGCCACGCTCCAGCCGAACGACGCGCCCGCCTGATTCCCCTCGCCGGTCCACACGGGCGTGGTGGAGAGGCCCGA
>CAYYFX010000142.1:0-1343 GCA_964471155.1 uncultured Gemmatimonadota bacterium
CCGTTGAACCGGGCCCGCCCTCCTGCGCCAAGGCTAACGCTGCCGGATGCTGAAGACAAGAGCGCTGCAACCTTCATCAAGCCAGGGCTCCGCCAGTCGTCGGTACCCGGGTTCCCCGGGATACGCAGGTCCGCACAAACCGGCTTGGCCTGGTGATCGCCGGTCGCGTTGCCGATAGCGGGTTCGGGGTGGCAGGGAAGGCATCTAGGGTCGGGGGCCGGGGCGGCCCCCTTTGTCCAGCCGTCGCCACACGATAGCCGCCCATCCACCCCGAATCACCACCCACGCCGGCACCGCAAAGTCCACCGTCGCCCGCATCAACGGCCCCATCCGCTTGTCCAGCCGCACCGCCAGCGCCAGCCCCAGGAACAAGAGCCCCGGCCCCGTCACCAGCTCCTTCCCCCGGTCCACCCGCCATCGCACGACCACCAGGATCGCCGCCAGGTACACCGCATGCAGCAGCGACGGCCCCACTAGGCTCTCCACCCACAGGTCCGGCGCGAACGCCATCCCCGCCGCCAGCAGGAACGGCAGCTCCGAGAACGTCCCCTCCCGCCCCGCGAACGGCACCGGCAGCCGCGCCTCCCCCGCCCTCCCCAGGATCACCCCGAACCCCAGCGCCACGAACGGCGGCCACAGCGCGTACCGGAACGCCAGCGCCATCAGCGCCGCGAACGCCACCGTCCCCACCGCCAGCCGCGGCCACCGCCACTTCCGCGTCAGCCACAGGAACGCCACCGCCCCCGCCACGCCGAACGCACCGGACTCGCCGAGCACGAGCACCGGCTCCTTCCACAGCACCTTCGCATCCAGGTGCGCGCGCCAGAGCAACGTGGGCCCCCAGCAGTACACCGCCCCCACCAGCGTAGTGGCCACAAGCAGCGTGGCCCCCACGTCCTTGGTCGGCGGCCTCCTCAGGTCGCGCACCGTCAAGAGCGGGAACGCCGTGAACGTGAACGCCAGGGGCAGCAGGAACCGCCGGAACGTCCGCTCCGGCTCCAGGTCGGCCAACAGCACCGGCAACGCCGCCACGCCCACGAGCAGGCCGAACACCGCCAGCGCCACCGGCCGCACGCTTCGCCGCAGCACCTCGGGCACGGGCAACCGCAGCACGCCCTGCCCGAGCGCCACACCCAAGGCCCCCAGCAGGAACCCCAGGTGCACGAGCACCGGTCCGAGCAACCCGGACAAGAGCTCCGGCGTGGCCCACTGCGTCCCGGCGCGCCCCATCGCCAGCCCAGCCACCAGCGCGAACGGCGCCGCCGGCACGCGCGTGCGCCGCGTGGCGTAGTGCAGCGCCGCGCACCCCGCGATCACCGCGGCATACACCATCACCGGATGCA
>CAYYFX010000142.1:1443-8210 GCA_964471155.1 uncultured Gemmatimonadota bacterium
TAGTGCAGCGCCGCGCACCCCGCGATCACCGCGGCATACACCATCACCGGATGCACGAAGTCACCCACCGCCTCCCGCGCGCGAACCGCACGTCATGGAAGGCGGAACGTACCGCGAAACGGCTGTGTTTGGTGGATCGTCGGGTGGCCCGGCAGCACCGCAGTCCGCAGCGGCTCGCCGCCGCGCTCCGCCCCTCAGCGCGCCGAGTGCACCTTCGGCGGCGTCACGACCTCGGTCCCGTCCCGCAGGACCGCGGACACCTGCCACTCGAAGTCGTCGGGCAGCCCGAGGACGTCGCTCTCGAGGTCGTACAGGAAGACGTTGTGGTCCACGGTCACCGGCGCCAGCACATGCCCCTGGGGATCGCGGAACCGCACCCGGTACCCCCGCGCCTCCGGATGCGCCGGCCACTCCAGCTTCAAGAGCCCCGCCTCCCCGGCGGACGCGTGCACCGCGGACATCATCTCCCGCGCCGCGGCCGTGGGATCCGTGGACGCCTTCCAGGGTTCGGCCAGGGGGTCGCCCGTGCGCGGCACCGTGGAGAACACGGCCATGCCGCCCAGCAGGAACACGGCGCCCCACAGCACGGGCGCGGCCGCGGCCGGCACGCGGGCGCGCGGCGCGGTCACGGAGACCCGCGCGCGGCCGGGGCGGATCCCGGTCGTCGACGGCCCCGCGGTCGGGGTAGAGTCCACCGGTTGTGCGCTCACGGTGCCCTCCGGGCCTCCCGGGGACGTCGGCGCCCCGGACGCCCTGAGGAACGGCAGGAGGAAGCCCCGAGTTGAACGCCCCGGGCCGCCGCATCCGACCCGCGGAACCCGCCGACCTCCCCGCGGTCCGGGCCCTCCTGGCCGCCGCCGGGCTGCCCGACGTTGGGGTCCCGGAGCTGGTGGCCGCCGGGCAGCTCGCCCTGGCCGAGGCCCCGGACGCCCTCCTGGGGTGCGCCGGCCTGGAGATCCACGGCCGCCGCGGGCTCCTCCGCTCGGTCGCGGTCACGCCGGGCCGGCAGCGCAAGGGCGCGGGCGAGGCCCTGGTCCTGGACCGCATCCGCGAGGCCCGCCGCCTGCGCCTCGACTCCCTGCACCTGCTCACGGTCTCGGCGGCCACGTACTTCCCGCGCTTCGGCTTCGCGCCCATCCCGCGCGACGCCGTCCCGCCGGAGATCCAGGCCAGTTGGGAGTACTCCGTCCACTGCCCGTCCGCGGCGACCGTGATGGAGCTGCCGCTCGTGTCGCCGATCGTGTTCGTCCTCGTGCGCCCGCAGTTCACCGGCAACCTCGGCATGATCTGCCGCGCCGCCACCGCGTTCGGCTTCGGCGACGTCCGCATCGTGCAGCCCGTGCTGGACCTCGCGAAGCCCGAAGGCCGCTGGTTCGCGCACGGCGCGGAGGAGACGCTGGACGCGGTGGGCGTGTTCGACTCCCTGGACGCCGCGCTGCACGACTGCCATCGCGCCGTGGCCACCACCGCGCGCCGCCGGCACTGGAACCGCGCGCTGCGCGAGCCCGCGGAGATGACGGACTGGCTGGTGGAAGCCTCCGCCGCGCGCAAGCTCGCCCTCGTGTTCGGCCCCGAGGACCACGGCCTCTCGAACGACGACGTGGTCCGCTGCGACGCCGTCGTCTCCATCCCGCGCCCGCCCGCGGTGGGCGCGTCGCTCAGCCTGCCCGCGTCCGCCACGATCCTCGCGTGGGAAGCCGCCCGCGCGCGCGGCGCCGCGATCCCCGTGCCCGTGCGGCACGAGGCGGCGGTGGCGCGCTCGCGCCGCTTCCTGGACTCGGGCGAGCTCGGCGCGTTCGTGGAGTCCGTGGCCGTGGCGTTCGAGGGCATCGGCCTGCGCGCGCAGCCGGACGCCGCGCGCTTCCGCGGCACGCTGCGCGACTTCTTCGCCCGCGCGAAGCCCACGGAGGCGGACCGCGTGTTCCTGCGGCACCTGCTGGCGCAGTTCGGGAAGTGGAAGCGCGCCGTCCTCTCCGAGGCGGAGCAGCGCGGCACGGAGACGCGGCCGTGAGCGCGAAGAAGACGAAGCGCGCGAAGGCGGAGGCGCGCGCGGCGGCCGCGACCGGCGGCGGCGGTGGCGGCGGCAGCGGCGCGACGCCGCGGCCGCGTCCCCGCCGCTCGCCCATCCCGCTCCCGCCCCTCGCGCTCGTCCTCGTCCTCCTCGTCGCCGCCGGCTACGTGCTCTTCGCGCGCACGCTCCTCTTCACGCAGGACGACGCCTACATCTCCTTCCGCTACGCGAAGAACCTCCTCGACGGCCACGGCCTCGTCTTCAACCCCGGCGAGCGCGTGGAGGGCTATTCGAACTTCGCGTGGACGATGCTCGTCGCCTTCGTGATGAAGCTCGGCGCGGATCCCGTCCCGGCGTCGCAGGTGATGGGCCTGGCGTTCGGCGTCCTCGCCATCCTCACCGCCGCCCGCTTCGTCCGCGGCCTCGAGGGCCGCTGGGGCGCCGGCGCGGTGGCCGCCGCCGCGTTCATCGCCTTCAACCCCGCCTTCGCGCTGTGGAGCAGCGGCGGGCTGGAGACCGCGATGTTCGCGTTCCTGGTCGTGCTCGGACTCGAACGCGGCCTCGCCCCGGACGTAAGCCCCGCCGGGCGCCGCCTTGCACCCCTCGCCCTCGCCGCCGCCTCCCTCACGCGGCCCGAGGGTCCGCTGCTGTTCGTGCTGTGGTTCGCCGTGCGCGCCTTCGACACCTGGCGCGCCGGCCCCTGCGCCGACCCCGCCGGCCGCCGCGGCCTCGTGCGGGACGCGCTCACTTTCGCCGCGCCGCTCGTCCCCTACGCGCTCTGGAAGCTCTGGTACTTCGGCGACCTCCTCCCGAACCCCTTCTACGCGAAGACCGGCACGTCCCTCGAGCACCTGCGCCTGGGCTTCGCCTACGCCCGCGACTTCTTCGGCGCGTTCGGCGCCTGGGGCGTCCCGCTCCTCCTCGGCGCGGCGTCCGTCCTGCGCACGGGACTCCGCGGCATCGAAGCGCGCCTCCTGGCCATCTGGTGCGTGTGGGCGTCCTACGTGGTGCTCGTGGGCGGCGACGTCCTCTACATGCACCGCTTCTGGCTGCACGTCCTCCCCGTGGGCGCGGTCCTCCTGGGCCGCGGGCTCACGGAGACCGCCGCCCGCTTCGCCCGCTCCCTCCCCGGCGCCGCGCGCGAGATCCTGGCCGCGGCTGTCTGTGCCGCGCTGGTCACCTACGGCATCCGCGGCAACCTCGCCGCCGCGCACGATCGCCGCAACACCGAGTCCGCGTTCGTGCTGAACATGCGCCAGACCGGCGAGTGGCTCGGCGAGAACCTGCCGAAGGACGCCACCATCGCGATCACCACGATCGGCGCCATCTCGTACTTCTCGGGCGTGCGCGTAATCGACATGCTCGGCCTCACGGACTACGAGGTGGCGCACCACCCGAACATGGTCCCCGGCCTCACCGACACCTGGCGCGAGACGCAGTACAACGCCGAGAGCGTGCTGGAGCGCCGCCCGGACTTCATCTTCTTCTCCACGGGCATCCGCCCCAGCTCCGCCGCGGAGAAGGCGCTCTTCCTGTACCCGTGGTTCCTGCAGAACTACTACGGCTACTACTTCCGGTCGAAGCCGCACCGCGAGAGCCTGCAGAACGGCTTCCGCATCCGCGAGGACGCGCCGCCGTTCGACGCGACGCGCCTTCCCGCGGACGATGTCCGCTGGCTGGAGCTGTACGGCGAGGCGCACCTGGCGAAGTCGAAGGAGCGCGACAACGCGAAGGCGGTGGAGCTGTTCCGTCAGTGCGCGGAGATCGCGCCGCCGCAGTTCACGTGGGCGAAGGAGTGGCTGGCGGTCTGCATGTACGACGGCGGCGACCCGGCGTCCCTGCCGCTCCTGCAGGAGGCGGCGGACGCGGATCCGCACGCCACGATCGCGCGCGGCCGCCTCGCGGATCGCGCCATGCAGGTCCGCGATCTGGAGGCGGCGGAGCGCCTCTTCCACGAGATCCTCGCCGTGGACCCGGACGACAACCTGCCCTGGATCGGGCTGGCGGAGCTCACGCGCACCCGCGGCGACCTGGACGGCGCCTACCGCCTCACCCGGGAAGCCATCGCGCGCTGGAACGTGAACCCCATCCACCTGGTGCTGTACGGGTCGTTGGCGTCGGCCGCCGGCGACCTCGACGTGGCGGACGCGGCGTTCGCCCGCGCCCTGGCCGCCGGCGCGTCCGGGGAAACCGAGGAGCGGGCGAACCGGGGGCTGGAGCTGGTGAAAGCCCTCCGGGAAGGGCGCGTGAAGGTCTCGGAGGTCCGCGAGGCGATGCAGGGGAGTCCGGCCGCGGACAGCGCGGCGGAAGGCGGCTGAGAGGCGGTCCCGACCGCCCGGGGCACCCCGGAACGCCCCTCCGGGCGCGCCCCTCGTCCCCCCTCATCCGTCCGCGGCGGCCTGCCGATTCCTGACTGATCCGCCCTGTGCTAGACTGCTGCACGGCATACCCGCACCGGGAGACCGGCACCGTATGACAAGCGGTACACACGTCCTCGAACAACCGGCTCTGGTCCTCAACCAGAACTTCGTCCCCATCCACCTGACCACCGCCCGGCACGCCCTGGTGCTCGTGTACCAGGAGGTCGCGCGCGCGATCAGCCCCGTGGACGGGTCGTTGCACCGGTTCCAGACGTGGGCGGATCTGCGGATGCCGGACGACCACCCGGTGCTCCGGTCCGTGACCCTGCGCGTGCCCGTGCCCGAGGTGGTGGTGCTGGACCGGTACTCGCTCGTCCCGCGCCGCACCGTACCGTTCAACCGCAGGAACCTCTACGCGCGGGACCGCAACCGCTGCCAGTACTGCGGGCGGGGGCTGGAGTCGCGCGAGCTGACCATCGACCACGTGGTGCCCCGCGTGCGCGGCGGCGTGTCGTCGTGGACGAACTGCGTGCTCGCGTGCATCTCCTGCAACCGCCGCAAGGCGCACCGCTCCCCCGAGGAGGCGGGCATGCGCCTGCTCCGCGCCCCGGCCCGGCCGCGGTGGACGCCGAAGAACCTCTTCACGCACATGCCGCGGCGGGAGTCGTGGGAGCGGGTGATCGGCCACGCGTACTGGAACGTGGACCTCGAGGAGTAGCGGGCGCGCGGCCGCGGCCGACGGCGGGCCGCTTCAGCGGCAGCGCGGCTCGGACACGTCCACGGCCTGCTGGATCCGCAGCCCCTCGGGAAGTTCCACGAGCTCCATTTCGAGCACCGCCTCGTCGGATCCCGACGGCCCCTGCTCGCGCTTGTAGAGGATCGCCAGGCGAACCGTGAGCGTGGACCCGTTCACCGCGAGGATCTCGGCGTCGATCTCCACGTCCTCCGGCCAGCACAGCGCCGCTGGGTCCTCCCCGGTCCAGTACCGCCCATCCAGCCACGGCAGGCAGGTCTCGGCGGACGTCCCCGGCGGGCACTGCAGGGTGACCTCGGGACGGACGACCGTGGCGGCGCCGGAGTGGAGCTGTTCGAAACGATCGCGGGAGCGGAGCGTGATTGCGGACGCGTACTCGAGGACGAGATCGTCAGGGGTGGCGGGAACCGGCACCACGGCCGTGCTCCCGGAATCCTCGCAGCCGGCCAGGGCGAGGCCGGCAAGAGCCACGAGGATGCTCGACGCCCGTGGCGCCCGCCGGCACGTCGCCGCGTCGCTCGACTGCCGTCCCCCGAGCAGTGTCCTCACGGTTTCCCGCCCTCCTCCAGGTTCCCGATCAGTCTCACGGTCCGAACAGCGCCTTGACCCGTCCCCAGGACAACGCCTCGATCCCCGACGCCCCGCACGCAACGGGCAGCGCGCCGACCTGCCCGCACCCCGTGAGTCCCGGCGGCGCGCACGGCGAGTTCGCGCGTATGGTGTGATCCTCGGCGCCGCAGAACCCCGGGTCGGCGGAGAAGTTGCTGCGAAGCGAACCCTGGCCTTCGAGGCAGCCGATCCAGTCCCCGGCGGCGTTCCCGTACACGTCGGTGCAGGAGAAGACTGCCGTCGTCTGCTGGAGGCAGTTCACGATTGCGGACGGGCCGTTCCCGTAGAAGATCGAGTGATCCACGTTGAACGTCACCTCGTTGTACCCCTCGATGGCGCTGCCGCGCGCTGCCGTGTTGCCGATGAAGGAGCACCGCGAGATGTTCACGGTCGCCTCCGATGCGAACAACGCGCCGCCGCCGAGCAAGGTCGCGGTGTTGTGGGCCAGAACGCAGTCCTCGATGGTGACGGTCGACCACTGGCAGAACACCGCACCCGCCTCCCAGGCTTCGTTCTCTCGGAACACGCACCTCCGCACGGTCAGGCTCGATGAGGTCACGTCCAGCGCACCGCCCATCCCCTCGACGATCACTCCACCAGTGATGGTAATGCCATCGAGGACTGCCCCCGAGGCGGCAAGGTACCTGAGCCCCTGGCCCCATCCTCCGCAGTCGACGATGCAAGAGGGAGCAGAACCAGAACGGGATCTGATGTGGACGGTCTTAGCGAACACGACGACATCAGAGTTTCCCGGACCTGCGAACACACCATCCGTCAGCATGATCTCGTCACCGGACACCGACGCGTCGACTGCGGCTTGGATCGTAGGGAAGTCCCCCGAGCCGTCAGGGTGGACGAGAATCGAGGCGCCGTCGGCACAGGGCGCGCCGGCCGCCAGCACTGCCACACAACAGGAGCACCATGCCAAGCCAACGCGCACCAGTTCGGGCATCCTCGTCCAACCCCGACGGCTCATGAGTTCTACCTGACGAAGGTCAGCTTCTGCACTCTCTCCGCGCCGAGCGCACGAAGC
>CAYYFX010000143.1:0-3302 GCA_964471155.1 uncultured Gemmatimonadota bacterium
CCGGGTCGGGCAAGACCACCACGCTGTACTCGGCGATCTCCAAGATCAACCAGCCGGACGTGAACATCATGACCGCGGAGGACCCGGTGGAGTACAACCTGCCGGGCATCAACCAGGTCAACGTGAACGAGGACATCGGCCTCACGTTCGCCGCCGCGCTGCGCGCGTTCCTGCGGCAGGACCCGAACATCGTGATGGTGGGCGAGATCCGCGATCTCGACACCGGCGCCATCGCCGTGAAGGCGGCGCTCACCGGCCACCTCGTGCTGTCCACGCTGCACACGAACGACGCGCCGTCCTCCGTGGACCGGCTCGTGGACATGGGCGTGGCGCCCTTCCTCGTGGCGTCGTCCGTGAACTGCATCGTGGCCCAGCGGCTCCTGCGGCGCGTGTGCACCGCGTGCCGCGAGCCCATGGAGGCGCACGACGAGCTGCTGCACGAACTGCAGCTCACGCCCGAGCAGGCCAAGGGCGGGGAGTTCTACAAGGCGAAGGGGTGCTCGGACTGCCACGGCACCGGGTACCGCGGCCGCGCCGGCGTGTACGAGGTGTTCTCGCTCACGCCCAGGCTGCGCAAGATGATCCTCGACCGGAACTCCACGGCCGAGCTGAAGGTCGCGGCGATCGAGGAGGGGATGCTCACGCTGCGCAGGGACGGCCTGAGGAAGATGCTTCTCGGGCAGACGACTCCGGAGGAAGTCCTCCGGGAGACCGCCTCGGACTAGGCGAAGGGGGACGTCGATGGTTTCGTTGCGTGCACTTCTGGAGGAGATGGCGAAGGTCCGCGCGTCGGACCTGCACCTCACGGCGGGGATCCCGGCCCAGCTCCGCGTGGACGGGGAGCTCGTGTCGTCGAAGCTCTCCGGGGTGCTCACGCCGGACATCACCCAGCGTCTCGCCTACTCCGCGCTGAACGACGAGCAGAAGAAGATCTTCGAGAACACGAAGGAGCTGGACTTCTCCTTCGGCGTGAAGGGTCTGGCGCGCTTCCGCGGCAACTGCTTCGTGCAGCGCGGCGTGACCACCATGGTGGTCCGCATGATCCCCTTCGAGGTCACGCCGTTCGAGCAGCTCGGCCTCCCGGGCTCCGTGCTCCGCTTCGCCGACCTGCCGCGCGGGCTGGTGCTCCTGACCGGTCCCACCGGCTCCGGCAAGTCCACCACGCTGGCGTCCCTGATCGACCGGATCAACGCGGAGCGCTCGCTGCACATCATCACGATCGAGGACCCGATCGAGTTCATGCACAGCCACAAGCGCTGCATCGTGAACCAGCGCGAGGTGGGCGCGGACACCATGAGCTTCCACGACGCGCTGCGGCACGTGCTCCGCCAGGACCCGGACGTGATCCTCCTGGGCGAGATGCGCGACCGCGAGACCATGGAGACGGCGCTGACCGTGGCCGAGACCGGCCACCTCGCCTTCGCCACCCTGCACACGAACTCCGCCATGGAGTCCATCAGCCGCATCGTGGACTCCTTCCCGTCCGACCAGCACGAGCAGCTCTACTCGCAGCTCGCGTTCGTGCTGAAGGGCGTGGTGACCCAGGCGCTGCTCCCCAAGGCCGGCGGGCCGGGGCGGGCGCTGGCGTCGGAGGTGCTCGTGTGCACGCCCGCCATCTCGGCGCTGATCCGGGAGGGGAAGACCCACCAGATCTACAGCCTCATGCAGGCGGGGCAGAAGTTCGGCATGCAGACGATGAACCAGTCCCTGGCGGCCCTCTACCACCGGAGGGAGGTCTCCTACGAGGAGGCCATCGGCCGGAGCCCGGATCCGAAGGAATTCGAGGGCATGGTCGGGCGCGCGATGGCGGTCGCGTAAGAGAGGGGGAGCCACGTGCAGACGTTCGTTTGGAAGGGCAGGACTCCGGGCGGGGAGGTCGTGGGCGGCGAGCTCGCCGTCAACAACCGCGCGGAGGTCCTGGCGGCGCTCCGGAAGAAGCGGATCGTCGTCACGTCCGTGAAGCAGAAGCCCAAGGAAATCAGCATCAAGCTGCCGTTCGGGAACGGCGTCGGCACGAAGGACCTGGCCATCTTCACGCGGCAGTTCGCCACGATGATCAACGCCGGCCTTCCCCTCGTGCAGTGCCTGGACATCCTCTCGCGGCAGCTCGACAAGCAGGTCTTCCGCGACATCACGAAGAAGGTGATGAGCGACATCGAGGGCGGTGCCACGCTGTCGGAGTCCCTGCGGAAGCACCCGAAGCCGTTCGACGAGCTGTACGTGAACATGGTGAACGCCGGCGAGGCGGGCGGCATCCTGGACACCATCCTCATGCGTCTCGCGGAGTACATCGAGAAGATCGAGACGCTGAAGCGGAAGGTGAAGAGCGCGCTGATGTACCCGGCGGTCGTGCTCATCGTGGCCATCGGCGCCACGCTGTTCATGCTCATGTTCATCATCCCCACGTTCGCGAAGATGTTCGCGGACTTCGGGGCCGAGCTGCCCATGCCCACGAAGATCGTGCTCGGGGCATCGAACCTCATCCGGAGCTGGTGGTGGGCCATGCTGGCCGGCGCCATCGGCACCGTGGTGGGCATCAAGCGGTACTACGCCACGGATGCCGGGCAGCACCGCATCGACGCCTTCCTGCTGAAGTTCCCGGTCATCGGCGACGTGCTCCGCAAGGGCTCGGTGGCGCGCTTCACGCGCACGCTGGGCACCCTGGTGTCGTCCGGCGTGCCCATCCTCGACGGCCTGGAGATCACCGCGAAGACCGCGGGCAACGTGATCGTGCAGGACGCCGTGATGGCGGCCCGCGCCTCCATCCGCGAGGGCGACACGATCTCGAACCCGCTGCGCGGATCCAGCGTGTTCCCGCCCATGGTGGTGCAGATGATCACGGTGGGCGAGGAGACCGGCGCCCTGGACGAGATGCTCACCAAGATCGCCGACTTCTACGACGAGGAAGTGGACAGCGCCGTGGACGCCCTCACGTCCATCATCGAGCCGGTGATGATCGTGTTCATGGGCGCCATCGTCGGCGGCATGGTCGTGGCCATGTACCTGCCCATCTTCCGGATGGTCAACGTGATCGCGGGCTGATCCGGTGGATCTGCCGCGCCACGCGGATGCGGAGCCCGGGGACGTTCCCGACCAGGGGACGTCCCCGTCCGCGTACCGGCGTCTCCCGCGCGGGGGCGAGGGGGCGGCGCTGGCCGCCGGGCTCGTCCTCACCGCGGTCCTCACCGCGCACACCGGCGGCATCCGCAGCCCCTTCGTGCTCCTGTACGTGCTGGGCGTGTTCACCGCGGGCATGCGCCGCGGGGGGCGCGCCGCGGGCGCCGCGGCCGTCCTGGCCACCG
>CAYYFX010000143.1:3402-7979 GCA_964471155.1 uncultured Gemmatimonadota bacterium
GACCTCCTGGGCCTCGAGGAGGAGGTGCGCCTGGAGGGGGAGGACCTGGCCGCCTTCCTCGCCACGATCTCGCCCTCGCTCGCGGACGCCGCGGACGCGGCGCGCATGACCCGCCGCTGGGCCGTGCGCGAGGAGATCGTGATCGACCAGGGCACGGGCGAGCGGCCCATCGGCGCCGCCTTCGCGCCGCTGCTCGCGGAGGACGGCGCGCTCGGGGGCGTGATCGTCACGCTGAACGACCTGAGCGGGGTGCGCCGCATGGAGCTGGCGATGCGCCGCTCCGAGCAGCTCGCGCAGCTCGGCGAGCTGGCCGCCGGCGTGGCCCACGAGATCCGCAACCCCCTGGCCTCCATCTCCGGCGCCGTGCAGGTGCTGCGCGACGAGCCCGGCCGCAACGCCGAGGACCGCGAGCTGATGGAGCTGATCGTGCGGGAGTCGGACCGGCTGAACCGCATCATCGACGGCGTCCTGGACTACACCCGGGACCACTCCGCCACGCGCCACCGCCACGACGTGGTCATCACCGCCCGCGAGGTGGCCCGTCTCCTCGCGCATGACCGCCTCACCCTGGGCAAGACCGTGCTCCTGGAGTTCCCCGAGGACCGGGACTTCACGGCCGAGGTGGAGGAGGGCGGCCTCAAGCAGGTGTTCCTGAACCTCGCGCGCAACGCGCTGGAGGCGATGGGCGTGGGCGGGATCCTGCGCATCACCGGCGAGGCGGTGGACGGGCGCATCTACGTCACGTTCAAGGACACCGGCCCCGGCATCGCCGCGCACGAGCTGGAGCAGGTCTTCAAGCCGTTCCACACCACGAAGAAGGGCGGCACGGGACTCGGGCTGTCCATCGCGTCGCGCATCGTGGAGGGGAATGGCGGCGTCATCCGCGTCCGCAGCACGCCCGGCGTGGGCACCGCGTTCACCGTCGAGCTGCCGGCCGCCTCCAAGGGGTCATCCCCGGCGCCCGAGTGGCCGAAGACTCAGGAGAGCACCCAGGAAGCCGAGGCGGCGAGCTGATGGACGAGAAGATCCTCATCGTGGACGACGAGGAAGGGCTGCGCGCCGTCCTCAAGATCCTGCTGGGCAAGGAAGGCTACCAGGTGCGAACGGCCGGCAGCGGAGCCGAAGCCCTGAAGGCGCTGGAGGAGGAGTCCTTCCACGTCGTGCTCACGGACATCAAGATGCCGGGGATGTCCGGCATCGAGCTCTTGAAGAACGTCCGCGAGCGCGACCCGAACCTCCCCGTGGTCATCATGACCGCGTTCGCGTCGCTGGACACGGCGATCGAGGCCGTGAACCAGGGCGCCTTCCACTACTTCGTGAAGCAGACGAAGAACGAGGAGATCAAGCTCGTGGTGAAGCGGGCGCTCGAGATGCGCCGGCTGAAGTCCGAGAACCGCTACTTGAAACAAGAGTTGAAGAAGACCCTCAAGCCGCGCCCGATCATCGGGGATAGCCCGCGGCTCCAGGAGGTCTTCGAGACGGTCCGCAAGGTGGCGCAGTCGGATTCCACGGTGCTCCTGTGCGGCGAGTCCGGCACCGGCAAGGAGCTGTTCGCGCGGCAGATCCACTCCGAGTCCAAGCGCGCGTCCGGCCCCTTCGTGTCCATCAACTGCGGGGCGCTGCCGGAGAGCCTGCTCGAGTCCGAACTGTTCGGCCACCTCAAGGGCAGCTTCACCGGGGCCATCCGGGACAAGGAGGGCCTCTTCAGCGTGGCGTCCGGCGGGTCCTTCTTCCTGGACGAGGTGGGGGAGACCTCCCACGCCATCCAGGTGAAGCTCCTGCGCGTCCTGCAGGAGCGGGAGATCATCCCGGTGGGCGGGCAGAAGCCGC
The DNA here is from genome assembly GCA_964471155.1 of uncultured Gemmatimonadota bacterium. Classification (GTDB taxonomy): domain Bacteria; phylum ARS69; class ARS69; order ARS69; family ARS69; genus CAYYFX01. The sequence goes on from CAYYFX010000143.1 coordinate 5,233, forward strand.
AGCGCGTGGACGTACGGGTCATCGCGGCCACGAACGCCGACCTGGAGCGGGCCGTGGAGCGCGGGGCGTTCCGCCCGGACCTCTTCTACCGGCTGAACGTCATCCCCATCGTGCTGCCGCCGCTGCGCGACCGGCGCGAGGACATCCCGCAGCTCGTGGAGCACTTCCTTGCGCATTACTGCGCCGTTTCGCAGCGGAAGGTGATGCGCGTGGAGGACGAGGCACAGGCGGCGCTGGCGGCCTACGACTGGCCCGGCAACGTGCGCGAGCTGGAGAACGTGATCGAGCGCGCGGTCATCCTGGAGGAGGGAGACGCCCTGACCGTCGCCTCCCTGCCCGAGCGGGTGACGGCGGCGCCGCCGTCCGGCCGTGCGCCGTCCGGGGACACCATCCTCATGCCCGAGGACCTGGACATGGTGGGCACCCTGGAGGACGTCGAGCGCGAGTACATGGCCAAGGTCCTCGAGATCACCGGATGGCAGAAGAAGCGCGCATCGCACATCCTCGGCATCAACTCCTCCACGCTCTACCGGAAGATCCAGCGCTACGGCCTGGAGCCGCCGAAGGGGCGCCCGCAGGAGGCCGAGACGGACTGACGCGCGCGCCGGCGCGTGTCACGAAGCGCAACGATCGCCGCATCCCGCCCAGCCGCGCGCGCCCATCGCGCGGATCCGCCGCGAATCCGTTCAGTCGCGCCCGCCGCCCGCCGATGAGAAGACGCCGGAAGGCGCGTCGTCCGCGCCCGACGGATCCCGGACCGTGCAGAACGCGAGGGCGCGTTGCAAACCGGAAGGCCGCGAGGCCTCCCGGCGCGCGCCTCCCGGAAGCGGCGGGCGGATCCAAGGGACGGAAGCACAAGCAGTTGCGCGTGAACGGGCGTCCTGGCACGGCACGTGCAGAGTAGGTCCGGCGCACGCGCGACACAGTGGAACCCGACCGGGGTTCACCTTCAGGAGGAGCCAAGGAATGCTTCGCGGAAATAAGGGCTTTACGCTGATCGAGCTCATGATCGTGGTCGTCATCATCGGCATCCTCGCGGCGATCGCGATTCCGAACTTCATGGGCATGACCAACCGGGCCAAGGTTGCCCAGGTCAAGTCCACGATGCACACCTGCCAGGTCACGGTCGAGGACTTCGCGACGCGGAACAACGGGCAGTACCCGGCGAGCGCGGCGGCGGTCACGGCGGATGGCGCGCTGACGTTCAACCTCCTGCTGCCGGGCGCCGCGATGCCGAACAACCCGTTCACGGGTGCGGCGACGGTCCTGACCTGGACCGCGAACGCCCTCGGCTCGGCGCCTCCCGTCGGTAACCCGGGCGCCGTCTCGCTCAACGTGGCCCAGACGATCGCGGGTGCCGCGTGGGATGCCTACGACATCACGGGGAATGACGACACGGGCTCGGTCCTGACGTCGCTGGTCCTGACCAACCAGTAGACCGAGGGGCCTGCCAGCACGGCGAAGGGGGCGCGGGGTGCAGACTCCGCGCCCCCTTCTCACGCTCAGCGCGTCCGCTATCGGAGGACCACGACCGGTGCACTCGCGCGCAGCGCCCCCTCCGACCAGACAGCGTAGTACACGCCTGGCGTGACGCCCCGGTGGTCCCAAACGAACTCGTCGGCGACCCTCGTGCCGCCACGCAGCAGGGTGACACGCCGCCCTGCGACGTCGTAGATTGCGACGGAGCCTCCGGTCTGGGGTGGTGTGAGAGCAAAGCGGACGCGAGCCGACGCCGGGTTCGGATGGACCGCGAGTACGAGCTGCGGCGATGTCGAGGGCCATCCCGAAGTCGGCACAGCGACGGTCTCCTCCACTTCACGCCACATCGCCACGTTGAGGCTGGTGTTGGCCCCGAGTGAGCCGACGTCGGTGAACTCACCGCCGATGTAGAGTCGATTGCCGTCCGCGGCCAGTCCCCGATTCTCGGACGTGGGCAACTGATACCCGCCTGTGATGCCGGTCCCGAGCGACGTCCATGCTCCCCCATCCCAACGCATGAGTCGGTTGAGCGTCACGCCGCCGGCCGAGCTGAAGCCGCCAAAGACGACAAGATCGGATGTCGAAGGCGAAGGTTCAAACACCGCAAGGGCGTGGACGTCATGGAGGCTGCAGAAGAAGGGCCGCCACGAACACCCATCCCAGATCGCAAGACCCTGCGTGTCGACCTGTCCAGCTTGCGTGAAACGGCCCCCTACGAGCAAGAGCCCGCGATATACGGTCAACGCACTGCAGTAGGCGCCGTCCACGCTTCCGGAGCTTCGCAGGCCGTTGTCCTCATCTGCGGCGCCAAGAGGGATCCAATCGGTCCCATCGAAGCGCGCGATGTTGTGAACGCGGCTGCCGTCGGTCGTGTCGAAGTCGCCCCCGGCGATCAGCTCGCCCTCGAAGAAGGTCAGCGCGGTGACAGAGGCGGCCGAACCACCTCGCCACACGCTCGAACCGACCTTGGTCCACCCGGTTGCGTCGTCGAACTGGTATACCGAGTCCGATCCTGCGTACAGCGTGGTCCCGTCCGGGAGGAGGGCCTTCACCGGCTGCCTGAGGATACCGCGGCCGGAGCTGCAGACAAGGGTGTCCCACGAGGAGCCACTGAATCGAAAAATGTTACTGGTGGAGGAGAGGGCGGTGCCACCCGCCACGAGGTCGCCGGTGAAGTCCGTAAGGACCTCGACTCTCGTTGGCGTAGAAAACGTGGTCCTTCCGGGTTTAGCGTGGGTCGAGGTTGAGCCCTCCGCAGAAGAAGTAGA
>CAYYFX010000144.1:0-7919 GCA_964471155.1 uncultured Gemmatimonadota bacterium
CCGTCCCGGCTCCGGCCTTCGCTCCTGCGGCGACGGCCTCCGGCCGTCCAGGCCTTCGGCCGCGCCGCAGAGCCGCCGGGGAGGACCCGCCGGGGCCGCCGCCGCGAACCGCTCCGACTCCGCGGCTGCGCCGGCCGGCGGACCGGCTCCGCCCGCGCCGGCTCGCGCCGCGCGGCCCGACCCTTGCAGTCCGGGTGCCACTCAGGCCGCGGTTCCTTCGTCCGATTCGCGAATGCTTCGCCCGGCGGTCACCTACCTCGCGCCCGCTGGACCCTCCCCGTCCTCGCCCAGCATCCGTCGCAGCGTGGCGTAGTCGTTCGCCACGTGGTCGCCGTCGGCGGGTGCCGTGCCGGCGAAGCCGCCGGTGAAGAGGACGAAGGGGATCCTGTGCGCCAGGGCGCCGGCGCGGTCGCTGTCGCGATCGCCCACCATGATCGCGTCACGCGTGCCGGTCTCCGCGAAGATCTCGGACAGCATGTCGGCCTTGGAGCGGATGCCGGGGTCGTCGGCGCACTTCGCGGCGGCCAGGAACGGGGCGAGGGCGAACGCGTCGATGAAGGCGTGCAGGTAGCGTCGGCTGCAGTTCGAGGCCAGCGCGATGTGGCGGCCGGACGCGTGCAGGGATTCCAGGAGGCGGCGTGCGCCGGGGTAGAGCGCGCCCAGGCCGGAGGCGAAGGCGCCCTCCTCCAGGGACTCGGCCTCGGCCTCCACCTCGACGCCGAGTTGGCGCAGGTCGGGCGGGAGGACGTGGTCCCAGAACAGGTCCATCGGGAGGCCGATCGCGTCCAGGAAGCGGCGGTCTTCCGGGAGGGGGCGCGTGACCGCGTGACGGGCGTACACCGCCGCGACCGCGCGACGCCCCACGTCCAGCCAGAAGGCGTCCGTGGCGAGGAGCGTGCCGTCGATGTCGAACACGATCAGCGGGACGTGCGCGAGCGGTGCGGACACGGGGTGGCAGCCTAGGGAGATCGGCGCGGGGCGTAAAGCGCGAATCGACGCGGTTTGACGACTTCGCGACCCCTCGGTACGTTCACCTTCCCTGCAACCCGAAGCCCCGCACGCGGACGAGAACCATGTTCCTGGATCGGGCGGTCATCGAGGTCGAAGCCGGCGCCGGCGGGCGCGGGTGCATGAGCTTCCGCCGGGAGCGGTACGTCCCGCGCGGCGGCCCGGACGGCGGGGATGGCGGCAGCGGCGGCAGCGTGTGGCTGGTCGTGGACGAGGGCCAGAACACGCTGCAGGAGTTCCGCTACCGCCGGCACTTCCGCGCGGACCGCGGCGCGCACGGGCTCGGCTCCGGCAAGACGGGCGCGTCCGCGGAGGACCTGCTCGTGCCCGTGCCGCCCGGCACGCTCGTGCTGGACGAGGAGACGGGGGACGTGCTGTGCGACCTCACGGACGCGAAGCAGCGCTTCCTGGTGGCGCGCGGCGGCCGCGGCGGGCGCGGGAACGCGCGCTTCGCCACATCCACGAACCGCGCGCCGCGGCGCACGGAGCCGGGCGAGGAGGGGGAGAAGCGGCGGCTGCGGCTGGAGCTGAAGCTGCTGGCGGACGTGGGGCTCGTGGGGTTCCCCAACGCGGGCAAGTCCACGTTCCTCTCCCGCGTGTCCGCGGCGCGGCCGAAGATCGCGGACTACCCGTTCACCACGCTCGCGCCGCACCTCGGCGTGGTGGACCTGCCGGAGTGGCGCAGCTTCGTGCTCGCGGACATCCCGGGAATCCTGGAGGGGGCGCACGAGGGGAAGGGACTGGGGCTGGAGTTTCTGCGGCACATCGAGCGCACGCGCGTGCTCGTGTACCTGCTGGACCTGTCGTCGGAGGACCCGGCGGGGGACTTGGCGAAGCTGCGCGCGGAGCTCGCGGCCTACGGGCACGGTCTGGCGGAGCGCGCGTCGCTCGTGGCGCTGAACAAGGCCGACCTGTTCGAGACCGTGGAGATCCCGGAAGCGCTGCGCGGCCGCGCGGACGTGCACGTGGTGTCCGGCGTGCGCGGGGACGGCGTGCCCGCGCTGCTCGAGGCGGTGTGGGCGCGGCTCGCGGAGGTGCGGGCGAGGCCCGCCGTGCCGGAGGGCGGCCGGTGACCGGCGCGGAGCTGGACGAGCGCTGCGCCGAGGTGGCCGCGCTCGCGGCCGTGCCGGGCGAGGAGGCCGCGGTGCGTCTCGTGGAGCGGCTCGCCCATCCCAGCTGGTACCTGCGGGAGCGCGTGGTGGCCGCGCTCGGCGCGCGCGCGGACGGCGGGGCGGCGCTCGCGCGGATGCTGCGGGAGGGTGCATGGTGGGCCCGGGCGTCGGCGTGCGACGTGGTCGCGCGGCGCGCGGATCCGTCGTGCACGGACGAGCTGCTCGCCGCCATGGAGGCGCCGAACGTGTCGCTGCAGAAGTCCGCGGTGCGCGCGCTCGAGGCGGTGGCGGAGGCCGCGGGGATGGCGCGGGTCGCGGAGCGCATCGCGGCGCTGGACGCGGAGCGGCGCCGTCGCGTCACCGCGCGGATCGGACACCAGGCGCCGCACTGGATGCCGTCGCTGGAGGCGGCGCTCGGCGCGCTGCCGGACGCCGCGTTCGCCGCGGAGCCGCCGGCGCGCGCGGGCGCGCCGGAGCCCGCGGACCGGGAGGTGCGCGCGCTGGTCCGCTTCCGGCGCTGGCTGCGCTCCGGCGCGGTCCGGACCTCCGCATGACGCGCGTCCTGCGCCGCGGCACGCCGGCGTATCCCGCCGTGCTGGAGATCCTCGCGGACCCGCCGGGGCGTCTGCACGTGCGCGGCCATGCCGCACTGCTCGGACAGCGCGCGGTGGCGCTGGTGGGAACGCGCGTGGCATCGCCCGAGGGGGAGGAGTGGACCTACGGCGTCGCGTCGCGCCTGGCCGAGGCCGGGTTCGTGGTGGCGTCCGGCCTCGCGCGGGGCATCGACGCCGCCGCGCACCGCGGAGCGCTCGCCGCGGGCGGGGACACCGTGGCGGTGCTCGGGTGCGGCGTCGACGTGCCCTACCCGCCGGAGCACGCCGCGCTGCAGGAGGAGATCGCCGCGGAGGGCGCGCTGGTGTCGGAGCACCCGGACGGCGTGCCGCCGCGGCCGTGGCATTTCCCGCAGCGGAACCGCATCCTGGCCGCGCTCGTGGAGGCGGTCGTCGTGGTGGAGTCGCGGGCGCGATCGGGTGCGCTCATCACGGCGCGCCAGGCGCTGGAACTCGGGCGCGAGGTGTTCGTGGTGCCGGGGTGGCCGGCATCCCCGCTGTCCGCCGGACCGCTCGCGTTGCTGCGTGACGGCGCGCGTCCCGTGCGTCACGCCGCGGACCTGCTGGAGGATCTCGGCGGGATCGCCGCGGCGCCGCGCGTGGACGCCGCGCACGCGGACGCGCTGGCCGCGGTGGAGGCGGGCGCGGCGGACCCGGCGGACCTCGCGCGGCGGCTCGGGATCCCGCTCGCCGACGCGCGGGAGCGGTGGGCCGCGCTGGAGCTGCTGGGGCGGCTGCCGAAGGCCGCGGAGAGCGCGTGACCGCGGCGCGACGGGCGAAGCGCGCGGCGGAGGCCGCGGGGTTCGCGCTGCTCGCGGCGGTCGTGCGGGCGCTGCCGTTCCGCGCGGCGCTGCGCGTGGGCGCGGGCGCGGGCCGGTTCGCGTTCGCGCTCGGCGTGCGGCGCGCCGTCGCCGTGCGCAACGTGACGGAGCGCCTCGACCCGCCGGGCGGCCGAGCGGCGGCGGAGCGCATCGCGCGCGAGAGCTACGAGGTGGCCGGACGAACCTTCGCGTGCCTCCTGCGCGCGGATCGGATCCCGGCTGCCGCGTGCGCGCGCATCGCCGGTGCGGACGCGATGGCCGGGGTTCCCGCGGACTCCGCCGGCGGCGCCGTGCTCGTGTCCGGCCACTTCGGGAACTGGGAGCTGCTGGTGATCGCGCTGCACACGCTCGGCATCCGGGTGAGCGCCATGGCGGGAGACCAGGCCAATCGCACCGTGGACGCCGCGCTGCGCCGCACCCGGGAGCGTGCGGGCACGCCGCCGCTGTCCGCCCGCTCGGGCCTGCGCGAGGCGCTGCGTCTCCTCCGCGCGGGCGGCGTCGTGGCCACGCTCATGGACCAGGACGCGCGCGCGAAGGGCGTGTTCGTGGACTTCCTCGGCGCGCCCGCCTCCGCGCACGTGGGGATCGTGTCGCTGGCCATGCGGGCCGGCGTCCCGCTCGTTCCCGGCGTGCTCGTGGACGAGCGCGGCGAGTACACGTTCGTGCGCGGCCCGGCCTGGCGGGCGGACCCCGCGCGGCCGGACGCCGCGAACGAGCGCGACGGCGCGGAGCACTTCCACCGGTTCCTCGAGGCGCAGGTGCGCGCGCATCCGGGGAACTACTTCTGGGCACACCGCCGGTGGAAGACGAAACCGCGCCCCGCCGGGGGGGAGGCCGCATGAGCCGGTTCGTCGCGGTGGTCGGCACCGTCAACCGGGACGTCGTGATCGCGCCGGACGGGTCCGTGCGCGAGAGCCTGGGCGGCATCCTGTACAACGCCATCCCGCTGGCCGCGCTGCTCGAGGGCACGGGCATCCGCGTCCGCCCGCTCGGGCGTCTGGGCCGCGAGGATCGGGCGGAAGCCATGGATCTGCTCGCCCCGTTCCCCGCCATCGACGCGGGCACGCTCATCGAGGACCCCGCCGGCACGAACCTCTCGCGGCTGGACTACTCGGGCGGCGGCGAGCGCGTCGAGGAGGTCCGCATGCGCGTCCGCGCGCTCGACGACGCGGATCTCGGCGCGGGGCGCGGCGCGCTCGCCTGGCTCGTGAACATGATCTCGGGCGCGGACGTGACCGTGCAGACGCTGGCGCGCGTCCGCGCCGGCGAACCCGGCCGCTTCCTTCTCGACATCCAGGCGCTCGCGCGCTCGCCGGACACGCCGCGCCGCCCGCGCACGGTGGAGGACTTCGCCGCCTGGAGCCGCCTTTTCCATGTCGTGCGCGGGAGCGAGGCGGAGGTGTCGTGCTTCGGCGGCGTCCCGGGGGACCTGCGCGCGGCGGTCCGGCGGATCCTGGATGCGGGGGCGCGCGAGGTCATCGCCACGCGCGGGGAGCGCGGCGCCCGCGCCTGGATCCCCGCGCCGGAAGGCCCCCGGGAGACCTCCGTGCCCGCCGGGCCGTGCGAGCGTCCCGTCGATCCCACCGGCTGCGGGGACGCCTTCCTCTCGGCGGTCTGCGCGGGTCGCGTCCTGGGCTTGGACGACCGGGAGTCCCTGCGCCTCGGCGCGTTCACGGGCTCCCGCGTCCTGGGCCTCTCGGGCCTGCAATCCCTGGTCGCGCTCCGGGATCTCCGGGAGGAGGCCCTGGACTACGAGCCGGCCTGGAGGCGGGCCTGGGACGAGGGCCCCCGCGGGTCCGCCGGGCGACCGGCCTAGGCCCCGGGGTTCCTCACCTCACGGACGCGGACGCGAACCGGCCGCGCGGCCGCCCAGCGCCGGCGCCATGTAACGCGCATATTCCCAAATGGTTACGAGCCACGTCCGCGCACCGGCGGCCGGCCCGCGCCACCCTTGCAGATCTTGGCACGCTCCTTCCATAGGCTCGCGGGTGCCGGGGTCGAGATCGCGCACCGAGTCAGTCTCCCGACCCCGGCGAAGTGAACCGCCGCGGAACGGGCGTCGCGAGTCAGTGAGAGAGGAGCTTCCGGGGGGGAGCCGCTGACGAGTCTGACGCTCCGCACTGCGGATCCGGTTCGGGGGCGCCCGTTCCTGGAACGGGTGCCCCGCTTCGTTTCCCGGCCCCGCCCGCGGCAGACCCCGGGGCGGGGCCGTTCCATTGCGGCGGCCGCGGGACGAACAGGCGCACCGGCGGCGTCGCGGCGCGCCCCGTCCGTGCCCAGGTGAACGCCGCACCGGCCACGCCGGGGAATGCCAGCGCGTCCAGCGCCGCCTCGAAGCGTCCCCACGCCACGACCAGGAAGAGCGCGCCGCCCCAGACCTTGGGCAGCTCCTCGAGGCACTCCCGCAGGGGCCACCGCAGCGGCGCGTGATCGAGGGCCAGCGCCACGCCGAACAGCACCGCGGCGCCGAGCGCCGCCGCCTGCGCCCACCGCGGCGAACCGGACAGCCGTCCCGGCCCGAGCAGGAGCCCCAACTCGAGGGCACCCAGCGCCAGGTAGGCGGCGGCCTCCGCGAAGCCCAGCCGCGCCGCGAGCAGGGGGACGATCCGGCACTGCTCGTCGAGCGCGAGGCCCAGGAACAACGCCGTCTGCGCGTCCAGGAACCACGCGTCCCGCGGCTCGATCCGCCCGGCGGCGCTCTCCACGCGGCGGGCCGCGCCGAACGCCAGCGCGCACGCCGCGAGAAGTCCCGCGGAGAGCGCGGTGTGGATGCCGGCGAAGGGCACGAGCGGCGCCGGATCCTCCAGGTACACCCGCGCGAGCCGGGCCGGACCGTGCGACTCGAGCAGGATCATGGCCGTGGTGTAGGCGACCAGCGTCCCGAAACCGGCGGCCAGGATCTTGCGCACGAGAGGACTCTCCGAGGTCTATCCCCGGATCGGGAGAAATCGTCGCGGTCTTGACGCCCCTCGGACCTCCCGCACCGTGCCGGGGTGGGCTACCATCCACCGCCTTGCCTGGGCCGCCTCGGGGCCCGATGGGGGATGCGTGTACATCACCACCACGAAGGACCTCGCGGAGCTCTGCGTCCAGGCGCGCTCCGAGGGCGCGTTCGCCTGGGACACGGAGTTCATCCAGGACCGCACCTACTGGGCGAAGCTCTGCCTGGTCCAGGTGGCCACGCGGGACGTCGTGGCCGTCGTCGATCCGCTGGTCGGCCTGGATCTCTCGCCGCTTTGGGATCTCGTGGCCGATCCCGACGTGCAGGGCGTCGTGCACGCGGGCATCCAGGATTTCCAGATCGTCTTCGACGCCACCGATCGTCCACCGCGCAACGTCTTCGACACGCAGATCGCGGCGTCCTTCGCCGGCCACGGCGACAGCATCAGCTACGCCGGACTGCTCGCGCGCGAGCTCGGCGTCCGTCTCTCCAAGAAGGAGACGATGACGGACTGGTCGCGACGTCCGCTCACCGCCGGCCAGATGGAATACGCCCTGGACGACGTGCGCCACCTGCTGCCCCTGCGGGACCGCCTCACCGGGGAACTGCGCGAGGCCGGCCGCCTCGACTGGATCGAGGAGGAGCACCGCCCGTACGAGGATCCGCGCACGTTCGCGCGCGACCCGCGCCGCGCCTGGGAGCGGCTGTCGAAGCGCAAGTCGCTGGACCGCAAGTCGCTCGCGGTGCTGCGCGAGATCGCGGCATGGCGGGAGGAGACCGCCGCGGCGCGCGACGTGCCGCGCAGCCGCATCGTCGGGGACGAGGTCCTCGTCGAGATCGCGAAGCGTGCGCCGAAGACCCGCGACGCCCTCGCCGCGCTGCGCAGCCTGCACGAGCGCGTGGTGCAGCAGCATGGCGACGAGATCCTCGCCCGCGTCGCGCGCGGGATCGCCGTGCCCGTCCACGAACGCCCGGACCCGCCTCCGCTCCGCTCCGAGGACCCGGCGCGCGCCCGGCTCGTGGACCTGATGGACCTGCTCGTCCAGGTGCGCGCGCGGGAGACCGGCGTCGGCCGCAACGTCCTGGCCACGCGGCTGGACCTCGACCGCGTCGCCGCCGTGCACTTCGGCGAGACGACCGACGATCCGCCCGCCATCCTCACCGGCTGGCGCGGCCGCCTCGTCGGCGACGACCTCCGCCGTCTCCTCGACGGGGAGATCGTCCTCGGCGTCGATCCGAAGACCCGGCTGCCGGAAGTGGCCCGACGCGAGGCGTAGCGCCGGGGGCGCGAGGTCGGGGCGCGAGGTCGGGGCGGCGGACGAGAGGCGCGCGGGCGGGAGGCCGGACGGGGCAGGCGGCCCGGTGCCCCTGTCGCGGGCCTCTGCGCGTGAACGCACCGCGCCCTTCGGGCGCGTGGCGTGCATGC
>CAYYFX010000145.1:0-7777 GCA_964471155.1 uncultured Gemmatimonadota bacterium
CGTTGTCGAGGGTCCGGCGTAGCCGCGCTGCCGAGCACCGGGCAGGACAGTCCGCCCGGCGCCCCACCGCCCCACCGCCCCGGCGGCCGCGCCCGCGGTCACCCTCTAGCTCGGCGGCACCGGCGGAGCGAACAGCGCGGACAGCCCCGGCACCTCCACCGCCGGCACCCACGACGTCATCCCCGGGATCCACACCGGCGAGTCGGCCCGCAGCCGCCCCGCCGCCGCGGCCTCCGCGAGCTGCGCCCGCGTGAACGGGCCCATCGCGCGCCCGCCCTCCGCCACGTGCCACAGCTCCGCCGCCGGCACCGGCGGCATCGCCGCGCCCGCGTGCGGTCCCGGGTGCGGCCCCGCGCCCGTGCCCCCGCCGAAGCCGCCCGCGCCCGCGATGGCCATTCCCATCCCGAGCCCGACCCCCGCGCCGGCGATCCCGCCCGCGGGATTCGCGGCCGCGATCGGCGTGGCCGCCGCGGTCTGGTACTGCTGGAAGCGGAGCAGGTCGCCCACGAGGTTCATGCCCGCGCGCGCGTCGATCGCCCGCTCCACCTCCTCGGGGAATGACACGTTCACGATCCAGAGCTGCGGCACCTCGAGCCCGAACTCCTTGAGCCGCGCGAGCACCTCGGCGCGCACGCGCTCGGAGAACTCGCGCGTCCGCGCGGCGAGGTCCACCGCCGACACGTTCGACGACGCCACCACCTCCGCGAACGCCGCGCCCACGATCGCGCGCACGAGCTCGGACACCTCGCCGGCCTCGAAGCGGCCGTCCGTGCCCACCAGCTCCTCGAGCAGCTTGCGCGGATCCGCCGCCTTCAGCGTGTAGCTGCCGAACGCGCGCACGCGCACCGGACCGTAGTCCGGGTCGCGCATGAGCACGGGATTCGGCGTGCCCCACTTGAGATCGGCCACCTGCCGCGTGGCCACGAAGTACACCTCGGCCTTGAACGGGCTGTCGAAGCCGTGCGGCCAGCCGGCCAGCGTGGACAGCACCGGCAGGTTCCTCGTCGCGAGCACGTGCGTGCCCGGTCCGAACACGTCGGCCAGCCGGCCCTGGTGCACGAACACCGCCTGCTGGCCCGGGCGCACCACGAGACGCGCGCCGTTCTTGATCTGGTTGTGGTAGCGCGGGAATCGCCACACCAGCGTGGCCTGGTCGTCGTCCAGCCACTCCACGATGTCGACGAGCTCGGCGCGGAGCTTCTCGAGAATGCCCACGGTTCCTCCCTCCGTTCGCAGGTGCGTCGCGCCGGCGGCGCGAGGTTCAGCCGATCTTCCGCTCCACGAGCCGCACGAGCGACTCGAGCAGCGTCCCGCTCCGCGGGCGGTCCATCAGGATGCGCGCGAACTCCGCCCCGGCCTTCGGATCGCCGTTGGCGGCACGCTGCGCGGCACGCTCCGCTTCCCGGCGCTCCAGGGCGTGCGCCCGGTCCAGCCCGCCGGTGGCGACGAACCCCGCGATGCGCTCCAGCTCGTCCGCGTCCAGCCACGTGCCGTGCTCCGGGCAGCGGTCCACGACCACGCCGGAGATCCGCTTCCAGTTGCGCCGGGCCATGAACGCCGCGCACACGGGACAGCGCCGGTAGCGGACGTTGCCGGCCGCGGGGTTGCCGCCGCGCTCGCGCGGCCCGCCGGGAGAATTCGCCGGGCGCGCATCCGCCGTGGCGTCCCGGCCTGCGAGCACGCGCTCGACCAGGCGTTCCAGCCGGTCGCCCGGGGCCCACAGCCCGCCGCAGCGGCCGCACTCGTGCACGCGGACATCCGCCACCGGGCGCACGACCAGGCCCATCCCGCAGTCGACGCAGTCCAGTGCGGGCTCCGGCTCCGGCATGGGCTGCGGGCGGAACGGCACGCCGCATGCGGCGCAGAAGCGCGCCGCCTCGCCGTTGCGCGCGTAGCATTCCGGGCAGATGAGGCCGAGGCGCACGGGATCGCGGACGACGGCCGCGTGGCAGTAGTCGCACTCCGCGGCATTCCGCGCGAGCGGCGCCCCGCAGGCCGCGCACCGCCGGACCTCCGCGTCCACCGCGGAGGGCAGCCGGTTCTCCACCACGGCCCCGCAAGGGCACGGGAAACGCGGCTCCGCACGGTCGGTCACGTCGTACTGGGTGCGGCAGGCCGGGCAGGCGACGAGGCGCACGCGGTCTCCGGGAGGGGGCTCCTTCGGAGATCGGCGGCGCCGGGACGGGGCTTGAGGCGCCGGTCCGGGGTCAGCGCAGCGGGAGGCGCCAGGTCTCCCGGACGTGGGGGGCGCCGCCGAAGCCCTCCTTGAACGCGGACAGCCCCTCGTTCAGCACGCCCCCGATGGAGGACGTGCCGTAGTCCAGCGCCGCGAACCCGCCGGCGCGGCAGCGGAGGAGGGCGTGCTCGGTGAGGAGGTTCATGCAGCGCTCCGCGCGCGGCGACTCCGAGCGCGCGGTGTAGAACGACAGGGCGATGCGGGCGGTGGCGCGGAAGAGGAGGATCCCGCCCACGAGCTCGCCCGCGTTGCCGGCGAGCAGCAGCCGGAAGTCCGCCGGGCGCGCGGCGAACAGGAACCGCAGGTCCGCGAGCGTGTGCGTGGGCGCCGCGCCGAGGCGCGCGCGGTCGGCCGCGAGCAGCGCGTGGAACGCGGGGAGGTCCTCCGCCGTCCCCTCGCGCACGGTGGTGCCCAGCCGCTCCGCCTTGCGCGCGCCGCGGCGCGACGTGCCCCGCACGCGCGCCGACACGTCCTCCTCGCGCCCAGTCAGGTCCGCGATGTGCGTGACCTCGCGCCGCACGACCTCGGCCCCGAGTCGCGCGAGCGCGAACTCCACGCCGTCGCCGTGGATGCGGTAGGGCGCGGGCCGCGACGAGAGCCACACCGCGGAGAAGCCCTCCGCGCGCGCGTGGTCCGCGAGCGCGGCGACGAGCGCATGGCACTCGGCCGCGCCGAGACCCGGCGCGGTGGCGAAGCCGCCGAAGCTGCCGCCGTAGGGGGAGCCGAGACCGCCGTCCGCGTCCCCGTCGCCCGCGGCCGCGGGAAGGACCGCGGCGAGCCGCCCGTCGATCCGCGCCTTGAGCAGGTGCGTGTGGAACCGGTCCGCGGGGTGGTACTCCAGGAAGTCCAGCCGGTGGAACAGGGTGCCGTCCGTGGGTCCGTCGAGGAACGCGTCCCACTCGTCATCGCGACGCCCGGTCACCCGCTCCAGGATCAGTCCGGCCATCGTCGTCGCGCTCCGCGAATCCGCCCGCGAGTCCGCCCGCGAGTCCGCCCGCGGCACGCTACCACGGATTCTCCGCGCCCTGGGCGCGGTTCTCCTCGGCCTCGCCCGCGACCGCGGAGCCGGACGCCGCGTCCGCGCCGTGCACCAGGTAGCGGCCGATGGCGGCGTGGTCGAGCCCGAGCACGCGGAAGGCGCGCACGGCGTCGGCGGGGGACGAGACGGCCGGCTCGTTGGGCAGCCGGAACGGCGCGGCCGCGAGCAGCGGGAGGCCGGTCCAGGACTGGAACTCCGTGAGGATCTCGAACAGCTTCGGGTTGGACGCGGCCGACACGGACTGCACGCGCACGCGGCGCCCCCAGGCGAGCAGGTCCGGGTAGCGGGACGCGAAGTCCGCGCGCGGCATGACGAGGCGCGGATGGTCCAGCAGGTCGGGCACGTCCTCCACGTCCTCGAACAACCGCGGCAGGGACTCGTGCAGGACGAGCGCGTCGTAGGCGCCGGCGCCGTGGATGAAGCCGAGCCGGCCCAGACGCAGGGGCCCCTGCGGATGCCGCAGGATGACCCGGTTGCCCAGCGCGCGGCGCCCCAGCTCGGCCCGCTCGTCGAAGCGGGCGGCGGTGCGCCCCTCGGCCAGCACGCGCGCCAGGTCGCGCTCGATGCGCGGGTGGTGCCGGAAGGGCACCCGCTCGCGCTCGAGCAGCCGCGCGATCTCGTCGTCCGGGTACGACGGTCCGAGGTACGGCGACGACTGCGCCCGCCGCGGCCGCGGCATCGGCTGCGCGAGAACGCCGGGGAGGCATCCCGCGAGCGCCGCGCCGACGGCCAGGCCGCAGTCGGCGGGGGCCGCGGGCAGGCGCGGGGCCGGAAGGTCGGGCGCGTCGACCAGGGCGTGCACGAGCGAGGGCATGTCGAAGAGATCCCCGGCCACCGCGAGCTGCGGCGCCTCGCAGCGCACGTACCAGTGCGTCACCCAGCGCCGCAGGTGGTGGGCGGCGGCGGCCAGCGCGCTGGCGGCGACGTCCTCGCGCCGCGCCTTCCGTCCCACGCGACCCAGGACGCCGCCGGGCACGAGGACCTCCGCGTCGACCGACAACGCCCCGTCGTCCGTGCCGAACGCGGCCTCCAGATCGTCGTAGTGCAGGGTGACCCCGCGGCCGGCGAGCTCCTCCAGTCTTCGCGCGCGATCCAGCCCCGGCGGGATGCCGACGCGCTCGCACACGGCATCCAGGAACGCGGTGATCGACGGCCCCGCGGTCTCCGCGACGAGGCGCCGCGGGACGCCGTCCTTGAACTCCGTGACCGTGGCCCACGCGCCGTCGGCGCCGGCGTCGGCGGTGAACGCCACGCAGTCCGGCAGGTCCAGGACCAGCGCGGCGCTCGCGGCATGCGCCAGGTGATGGTCCACGAACGCGACCGGGCAGGACGCGCCGAACTCGGAGCGGAGCGCCTCGTCGATCCGGCGGCGGCGCGCGGCGGCGAACGAGGCGCGCAGCCGCCGGCCGAGCGGTGGCGGCGACGGCAGCGCCTGCGACACGCGCCACAGCAGCGGCACGCGCACCGCGCCGCCCGCGGTCTCGGCGTACGTGGCGTCGCGCGTGGCCACGAGCACCGCGGCGAGCTTGTCGCCGCGGATCCCGGCCTGCCGCAGCACGGCCTGCACGGACGCACGCGGCAGCCCGCACGCGTTCTCCACGCGGGTGAGCCGGTGCTCCTCGGCGCACGCGAGCAGCTCGCCGTCGCGCGCGAGCGCGGCGCCCCCGGACGGGCCGTCGTACAGGCCGAGCACGATGCGATCCAGGGGGAGCCTCCGCGC
This sequence comes from uncultured Gemmatimonadota bacterium, assembly GCA_964471155.1. Classification (GTDB taxonomy): domain Bacteria; phylum ARS69; class ARS69; order ARS69; family ARS69; genus CAYYFX01. The sequence continues at coordinate 4,996 of CAYYFX010000145.1, forward strand.
TTCGGGCGAGACGGGTCGAGGGAGGGCGCCGGGGCGTGCAGGGGACGGCCTTCGCGCCGGGGTTTCCTCGGGGTTGCTTTGTGAAAACGCTAGCAGAGACGCTCCGCGAAGGTCAACCGCAGGCCCGCGGGCGCGCGCGGCGCGTGCGCGTCCTGCGCCGGCTCAGCCCCGCCATGCGCGCTCCACGCCACGGATCACGGCGTCCTGATCGGCCGCCGTCATGTCGTGGTACAGGGGCAGGGCGATGGACCGGTCCGCGGCCTCTTCCGCGTGCGGCAACGACTCCGGGACGCCGGACCGGCCCCTCAGGTACGGCTGCCGGTGGACCGCGTAGGTGCCCACGCGCGTGGAGATCCCCTCCGCGGCCAGGGTCTCCATCAGCGCGCCCGGCGCCACCTTCGCTCCCCGCTCCACCACGATCACGTAGCTCTGGTAGCTGTGCCGCGCCCCGGGACGATGCGGCGGAAGCCGGATCCCCTCCAGCGCCCCGAACGCCTCGTCGTAGCGCCGCGCCAGGCGCTCGCGCGACGCGAGGAAGTCCGGCAGGCGCTTCAACTGCACGCGCAGCACGGCGGACTGGATGTCGGACAGGCGGTAGTTGTACCCGAGCCGCGCGTACTCCGCCGCCGGCGGTGCCAGTCCCTCCGCGTGCCGGGCCTCCGCCGGGCGATCCGCGCCGTGCGTGCGCAGGCTGCGCATCAGCTCCGCCTTCGCGTCGTCCGCCGTGGTCAGCATGCCGCCCTCGCCGCAGGTCACGATCTTGCGCGCGTGGAAGGAGAAGCACGCCACGTGGCCGAAGGAGCCGATCGGCCGGCCCTCGAACGTCGTGCCCACGGCGCACGCGGCGTCCTCGATCAACGCGATGGAGCGCGCGTCGCACAGCGCGCGCAGGGCGCCGATCTCGCAGGGCGCGCCGAACAGGTGCACGCCCAGGATGGCCTTCGTGCGCGGCGTGACGGCGCGCGCGGCCGCCGCCACGTCGATGTTCAGGGTGGCGGGGTCCACGTCCACGAGCACGGGATGCGCGCCCTCGTACAGGACCGCGTTGGCCGTGGCCGGGAACGTGAACGACGGGAGGATCACCTCGTCGCCGGCGCGGACGCCGCACGCGATGACCGCCAGGTGCAGCGCGGTGGTGCAGGATGACGTGGCGATCGCGTGCGGCACGCCGGCCAGCGGCGCGAACTCCTCCTCCAGCTTCGCCGTCGTGGGGCCCTGCGCGACCCAGCCGGAGCGCAGGACCTCGGCCACCGCCGCGGCCTCCTCGTCCCCGAAGTGCGGGCGGGCCACCGGGATCATGCCCGCGCCCCCGCGCGCGCCCGGTACCACTCCCACGTCCGGGCCAGCCCGTCGCGCAGCGTGGTGCGCGCCCGGAAGCCGGTCACCTTCTCCAGCCGCGACGCGTCGCCCACGTGGTGGTCCACGTCGGCCGCGCGGCGCGCCTCGCGGATCCACTCGCCGCGGAAACCGGCCACGTCGCACAGGGTCTGCAGCACCTCCCGGATGGGCGTCTCCACGCCCGACGCCACGTTCAGCTCCAGCCCGCGCGCGGCCTCGCAGCCCGCCACGGTGACCAGCGCGTCCGCGACGTCCTCCACGTACACGAAGTCCCGGCCCTGCGTGCCGTCGCCGTGCAGGACGGGGGGCTGCCCGCGCAGCAGCCGCTCCATCGTCTTCGGGACGACACCGGAGTACGCGCCCGTGTTCTGGCGCGGGCCGTAGTTGTTGAACGGGCGCAGGATGCGGATGTCCAGGTCGAAGCTGCGCAGGTACGACTGCAGGGCCAGGTCCGCCGCGGCCTTGCCCGCGGCGTAGGTGGTCGTGGGCCGCCGCGGGTGGTCCTCGTCCATCGGGCGGGTGAGCGCGGTGCCGAACGCCTCCGAGGAGCTCACGTGCACGAGGCGCTCGTAGTGCTCCTTGCGCAGCAGCTCCGCGAGCGTGAGTGCGATGCCGGTGTTGACCTCGAACGCGCCGCGCGGGTTGTCGAAGGAGTACTCCAGCGCCTTCGTGGCGAGGTCGTACACGTCCTGGACGCGGTGCCGCTCGATCAGCTCGCGCATGGCCGGGAGGTCGGCGGCGTCCTCGGTGCGGATCGTGAGGTCGCCGCCGGCGGCCGCGGCGTCGGCGAGGTTCTCGCGCCGCCCGAGGAAGAAGGTGTCCACGACGACGACCTTCGCGCCCTCCCGCAGCAGGCGATCCACGAGGTGGCTGCCGATGAACCCGGCGCCGCCGGTGACGAGGACGGAGCGACCCCGCAAGCTGCACTCCCGCGCGAAGGGAGCATCGATCGTAGGGATCCGGCGCGGAACCGTCAATCGCGCCGGGTCCCGGGTCGTCGTCGGCGCGCGTCGGCGCGCGGCGGCGCGCGGATCCGGGGTTCCTTGACCGGGGTTGGCCGATCCTGGCGCGCGCGCCCTCCGCACGGCGGGGGCGCGCCGCGACGGGCTGGTATGCTCGGGACTCACGCACACCCGGGACGGCCATGCCCCCTCGCTTCGCCCTGCTCGCGCTCGGACTCCTCGTCGCCGGCCTTCCCGTCGCGGCGCGGGCGGGGGACTTCACGCTCGAGTTCCACGTGCGGGGAACGCTCGCGGACAACGCGGCGCCGGCGGTGGAGTGCGGGGCGAACGCGAACTGGGTCCTCGGCAACATCGTGCTCGATCGCGACCCGCGGGAGCCGGGCGGCGGCGACCGGGGCGTCTCGCTGGGCGCGGGGCGCGTGGTCTTCGGCCTGACGAACGTGACCCGCGCGTCGGCGACGTTCTGCGGCGCCACAGACGTG
>CAYYFX010000146.1:0-7762 GCA_964471155.1 uncultured Gemmatimonadota bacterium
TGCTCGACCGTCTGGCGGAGCGGTGCCGCCGGGGCTTCGCGGAGGTGCCGGCCGGCACGGGCGTCCTCCCGCTCACGGACGATCGCGCCCCCGTGGAGCACATGGTGGACTGGGAGCTCCTGGAGCGGCGCCGCACCCCCTGAGCGCGTCGCCGGGGCGACGGCGGGGCCCGATCCCGGCTGCCGGCCGTGAACTTCGCGGCGCTCGCGCGTTCCCCTTCCGAGCGCCCGCGAAGGGAGGCGAAGGGCGGCGGGCGGGCCCGGCGATGATAGGATCCGCGGACTTCCCCGCATGCCCGGGAGGCCGCCTTGTCCGAACCCTCACCGCCGGCGGCCGGAGGCGACGCGATCCCCGGAACGGACACCACCGTTCTGCTGGGTCGCGCGCAGGCCGGCGACGATCGCGCCCTGAACGAGCTGTGCGCGCGGCTGGTGCCGCGGCTGAGGCGCTGGGCGTCCGGCCGGCTGCCCGCGGGGGCGCGGTCCCTCACGGACACCGAGGACGTCGTGCAGGACGTGGTGGTGCAGTCCATCCGCCGGCTCGAGGGATTCCAGCCGGGACGCGGCGGCGCCTTCTTCGCGTACCTCAGGCAGGCCGCGATGAACCGGATCCGCGACGAGATCCGCCGGCGCGACGTGCGCGAGCGCGTGCTGGAGGCGGCGGAGGAGCCGCCGTCGCCGTTCTCGTCGCCGCTGGCGGACGTGATCGGGCGCGAGACGCTGGAACGCTACGAGACCGCGCTGGCGCGGCTCAAGGACGAGGACCGGGAGGTCGTGGTGGCGCGCGTGGAGATGAACTGCGACTACGACGAGATCGCGCAGCTCGCCGGCACGAGCGCGCACGCGGCGCGCATGCGCGTGAGCCGCGCGCTCGTGCGCCTGGCGAAGGAGATGGGCCGTGGAGGATGACCGCCGGTACGAGGACATGGCCGACGCGATCAGCGACGGCCACGCGGTGGGCCCGGACGACGCGGCGGACGCGGCCGCGGGCGAGTCCCTGGATGCGCGGGTCGTCGAGAGCCTCGTGGCGCTCTCGAAGATCCGGCAGTTCCACCGGGTGCCCGATCCCGGTCGCCTCGGCCGCGAGGGCGAGCGCTGGGGGTCGTTGCAGCTGCTGGAGCGCCTGTCGCCCGGCGCGTTCGGCGACGTCTACCGCGCGTGGGACGGCGAGCTGCATCGCGCGGTGGCGGTGAAGTTCCTGCTCCCCGAGAAGAGCGCCCCCGGCGTGGACGTGCGCGCGGAGGGACGGCTGCTCGCGCGCGTACGGCACCCGAATGTCGTGCGCGTGTTCGGCGTGGCGGAGCACGACGGGAAGGTCGGGCTCGTGATGGAGCTCGTGGAGGGGCGCACGCTCGCGGAGGTCGTGCGGGCGCACGGGCCGCTGCCGGTGGACGAGGTGCGGCGCGCGGGCGCGGAGATCGCGGACGCGCTGGACGCCATCCACGCGGCCGGCGTGGCGCACGGCGACGTGAAGGCGCAGAACGTGAAGCGCGAGGAGCAGGGACGCTGCGTGCTGCTCGACTTCGGCGCGGGGGCCCGCCTCGCGGACGAGAGCGCCGGGGGCGTGGCGGGGACGCCGTCGTACATGGCGCCGGAGCGGATCGACGGCGGGGCACCCTCGCCGGCGGCGGACGTCTGGGCGCTGGGCGTCCTCCTCGCCCTCCTGGCCACCGGCCGACTCCCCTTCGAGGCCGCGTCGCGCGAGGAGCTGCGCCGGAAGCAGCGCGAAGGGTCGGCGCGGCCCGCGGTGCCGAAGGCGCTGGCCGCCGCGATCGAACAGGCGCTGGCGCCGGCGCCCGACGCGCGCGGCACCGCGCGCGAGCTGGCCGCGCGGCTGCGTGGGCCGGCGGCGACGGAGCGCCGGATGCCGCGGGGGGTGGCCTTCGCCGCGCTGACGGCCGCGGTGGCAGCGGCGGCGCTGCTCGTGGCGCGCGAGGTCCGGATGCCGACGGCCCCGCTCGTCGCCGAGGCCGCGCTTCGCCGCGGCGTGGAGCAGGTGACGCCGCTGCGCTCCGGGGACACGGTGGCGGTCGGCGACGCCGTGCATCTGGTGCTGGACCTGGAGCGGTCCGCGCACGTGTACGTGCTCAACCGGGACGAGCAGGGCTCCGCCGCACTGCTCTTCCCGCTGCCGGGGTACGCGCTGCAGAACCCGCTTCCCGCGGGGCGCGCGCTGATCCCGGGCGCGCGCAGCGGGGACCCTGCCCCGATGGCGTGGACGATCGGGACCGCGGGCGGCCGCGAGCACTTCCTCGTGGTGGCGGCTGCGAAGCCGATGGCCGACTTCGAGGCGGAGCTGCGGCGTCTGCCTCCCCCGGAGCAGTCCGCCGCGGCCCTCGCGCTGGACGAGCGCGCGCTCGCGCACCTTTCGCGCGGCGTGACCGGGGTCACCGGGCTCCGCGTGCCGCCGGATGCGGAGCCGGAAGGCGCCGCCGCGCTCTTCGCGCGGGCGCATGCGCTGGCGGCGGAGTCGCGCGGGGCGTTGTGGGTGGAGGAGATCGTGCTGGAGTGCGCGGAGCCGTGATCCGGACGCTCGCCCTCGCGTTCGCCGTCCTGGCGCCGGCGACCTCCTCGCGTGCGGCGGACCTGCAGGCGCGCGCAGACTCGCTGGAGCAGGAGGTGCGCGCGCTCGTGGAGCAGGGTGCCCTCGAGCCGGCGCTCCGCGCGGCCGAGGAGGTCGTGCGGCTGCGCGAGGCCGGCCTGCCCGCGAACGACCCGCGCGTGGCGCGCGCGTACCACGAGCTCGGGTACCGCCGGTACTTCCTGGAGGACTTCGCGGCGGCGGCCGCGGCCCTGGAAGCGGCGCTGGCGTCGCTGGAGGCCGCGGAGCCGCGCGACGTGGAGGCGGTGGTGTGGTGCCGCTCGGACCTCGCCGAGATGCATCGCCTGCTCGGGGACTATGCGCGAGCGGAGGCGGAGCTGACGGCCGCGGTGGAGACAGCGCGCGCGGAGCTTCCCGAGAACGCGCTGCTCGCCGTGCTGCTCAACAACCTGGCCGGGATCGCGTGGGACCAGGACCGCCTGGCCGACACGGAGCGCCTGCTCCGCGAGGCGCTGCGCGTGAGCGAGGCGGATCCGGAGGCGTCGCCCCTGCGGATCGCGAACGCGGTGGGGAATCTCGGCGTCGTGTGCCGCTCGCAGCGCAAGTGGGAGGACGCGGAGGCGCTGCTCCTGCGCGCGCTGGCCCTCGCGCGCGCGGCGGTCCCGCCGGGGGATCCGGAGCTCCTGTACTTCCTCAAGGAGCCGGCGGTGCTCCTCTCGGCGCGCGGCCGCTTCGACGAGGCGATCCCGTTCCGCGAGGAGGCGCTGGCCATCCTGGAGAAGCTGGAGACGCCGCAGAACGTCTTCCGCGCGGAGATCCTCCAGGAGATCGCGCGCGACTACGCGCAGCAGGGCAAGCTGGACGCGGCGGCGCGGCGGTACGAGAGGAGCCTGCACGTGGGCGAGGGCGTGCTGGGCGCCGGCCATCCCACCGTGGGAGCGCTCCTGGCCGAATGGGCGGAGGTGGACACGCGCCGGTTCGGCTTCGAGGACCGCCGCGCGGACCCGCGGCTGGATCGCGCGCTCCGGATCCTCGAGGCGACGCCCGCGGCGTCCGAGGCGCGGGCGCTCGCGCGCGCTACGCACGCGCGCCGGCTGCACGCGCGCGGATTCGGCGCCGACGCCCGCCGGTTCATGGCGAAGGCGATCGAGGACATCGAGACGCTGCGGCCGCTGCAGGGCGCCAGCGATCTCGCGCGCACCCGTTTCCTCGGCGAGCACCTCGCGTACTACGACGACGCCATCGCGTGGGCGGTAGACGCCTTCGACGCCGAGGACGCGTTGCGTCAGGCTGAGCGGCTGCACGCGCGCGTGCTGATGGACGAGCTGGCGGCATCGGACGCGGAGTGGCGTCGCGGCGTTCCGGGGCTGGAGGCGCTCGAGGCGCGCGAGCGGGCGGCGCGGATCCGCGTGAGCCAGGCCCGTGCCGCGTTGCAGGCCGCGGCGGGGGACTGGCAGGCGGAGGACGCGGCGCGCGCGGAGGCGATCGGGCGACTGGAGTCGGACCTGCAGGGCGCGGCGCGCGAGCTGCAGGCCGTCCTCGACGAGATCCGTCTCGCCAGTCCGGGCTGGCAGGCGGCGATCGCGGCGTCGCGCGAGGACATCGACGTCCGCGCGCTCCAGGAGAACGTGCTCGGCCCGCGGGAAGGCGTGCTCCTGTACCGCGTGGGCGAACGGCGCAGCTTCGCGTTCCTCGTGCCGCCGCGGGGCGATGTGATGGCGGCGGAACTGAAGGGTCCGGGCGGAGCGGTCGGTCGCCAGGCGCTCGAGCGGCTCCTCTTTCCCGAGGGACCGGGCAGTCTGGCTGTTCTGCGCGAACGGCCGGGCCGCGCGCGCGGGGTCACCGGCGCCGTGCCGCTCGGAGCGCCCGCCGGCGACGCGGTGATCGGCACGCTGCACCTCCTGTGGAGGATCCTCCTGCCGCCGGCGCTGAGTCACCGGCTGCTCCGGCTGGACGAGGTGATCCTCGTGGCGGACGGGGTCCTTCATGCCCTTCCCTTCGACGCGCTCGTCGTGGAGACGGATCCACTCTCGTACTGGCTGGACGAAGGCCCGGTGATCCGGCACTCGCCTTCCCTGACGGTGTTCGCGTCCGCGCGCGGGCGCTCGGCGACGCCGCCGGCCGACGGGCGCATCGTGAGCGTGTGCGATCCGGCGTTTCCCGAGGCGGCCGGAGCGGGGGCGCCGCGGTCGCGCGTGGGCGAGCGGCTCGTGCGGCTGCCGGGCACGCGCGCCGAGGCCGACGCCGTCGTGGCGGCCTTCCCCGGACGGAAGGTGACCGTGCTCGCCGGGAAGGACGCGCGGGAGGACCGCTTCAAGGCGACGGCGCCGTCCGGCGCGATCGTGCACGTGGCCACGCACGGACTGGTGGATCGCGCGGGGAGCGAGCTGCTCGCGGCGCTCGCGTTCACGCCGCCGCCGGCGGGCGACGTCGAGGACGGCTTCCTGCACCTGTTCGAGATCCGGGAGCTCCGGCTGAACTGCGATCTCGCCATCCTGTCGGCATGCGACACGAACGCCGGGCCGATCGTGGAAGGCGAGGGGGTGTTCGCCATGTCGCGCGAGTTCCTGGCGGCGGGCGCGCGGAACGTCGTGGCGGCGCTGTGGCGGCTGGACGACGAGGCGGCGGCGGAGCTCGTCGGCGCGTTCGCGCGCGCCGCGGCCGCGGACGACGCCCCGGGGCCGCGCGCGGACTACGCCCGGACGCTCCGGGAGGCCAAGCGGCGTCTGCGCAGCGAGGCCGCGTGGTCGGATCCGCACTTCTGGGCGCCGTTCGTGCTGACTGGAGTCCGGTGATGCCGCTCCGCTATCCTCGGGGGTGACGGGAGATCCCATGAGACCGCTCGACCGGCTGTCGCTCCTCCTTCCGCTGCTGGCGTCCGCCTCCGCGTGGGCGGCGGACGGCCTCACCATGTCCGGCCCGATCGACCGCCGGCTGGACCAGGCGGCGATCTGGTGCCAGTCCGCGTACGACGGGACGTCGCTGCATCTCGCGCCGTCCATCGCGTTCACGGCGGACGGGCCGGAGGCCACGATCGAGATCGTGGTGCTGAACGAGGGCTTCAAGGGCTGGATGCAGCACAGCTTCGACAACCTGTGCGTGGTCACGCGCGCCACGTTCGAGACGTACTTCCAGGACTCCAGCGTGTGCTACGGCTGCGGGCCGGGACTCGGATACCTGCGGTTCGACCTCGTGCCGCCGGCCGAGCGCGTGTACTTCGAGCGGTTCGACATCCCGGATGCCGGCGGCTGGACCGGCGCGGACGTCTACCACCGCACGAACTCGGCGCCGCGCGCGCTCGAGGGGACGTCGCCGCCGCCGGGTGGTTGCATGCCGGACCGCACCGGCGGGTCGCTGGGCGTGGGCCTCTCCACCACCACGGATCCGTACCCGTCGGCGCGGCGGACGATCGGCGGCCTGACCGCGGGAACCGAGTACGTGTTCACGTTCTGGTGGAACGCGCTCGATCCCGGCACGGACCCCTTCGGCGACCTCCAGATCAACGTGTACGGCACGGAGCCCTGGACGGACGTGACGCCGCAGTGGGTGTACGAGGACGTGACCACGTTCGGCGCGTCCTGGGCGGACTTCGACGGCGACGCGGATCCCGACATCTTCGTCACGCGCGTGGCCGGCGCGCCGAACCGGCTGCTGCGCAACGACGGCGGCGCGGCGTTCGAGGACGTGGCCGGCGCGGCCCTTGCCGACGCGTCCGTCACCGACGTCGGCTCCGCGTGGGGGGACGCGGACGACGACGGCGACCTCGACCTCTACTTCACGTCCACCGGGTTCGAGAACCTCCTGTTCCGCAACGACGCCGGAACGCTGACGGAGGCCACGCCGGACTCCCTCGCGCGCGTGGGCAACCACACCGCCGCCACGTGGGCGGACTACGATCGCGACGGCGACCTGGACCTTTACGTCCTGGACTCCGCGGGCGCGGACCGGCTCTTCCGCCACGACGGGGCGTCCTGGATCCCGCAGCTCGGCGTCGCGACGAACGCATGGGGCACGGCCTGGGGCGATTACGACGGGGACGGCGACCCGGACTTCTACACCGCGCGCGACGGCGCGAACGTGCTGTACCGCAACGAGGGCACGGGGGGATTCACGCTCGCGTCCGCGCCGCCGCTGAACGACGGGGGCGTCGGCCGCGGCGTGGCGTGGGCCGACTACGACAACGATCTGGACCTGGATCTGTACCTGGCGAACGCGGTCGGCACGAGCCGCCTCTTCCGCAACGACGGCGCGGCGGGCTTCGCGAACGTGACGCCGGCCGCGGCCGCGACGCCCTCGATTGCCGGCACCTGGGGCGACCTGGACAACGACGGCGACCTGGACCTCTGCATCGCGCGGCAGCTCGCGTCCAGCAGCCGGCTGATGAACCAGGGCGACGGGACGTTCGTGGACGCCGCGGGCGGCCCGTTCCCGTTCACGGCCGAGGGGGAGATCACGTACGGCTTCTCGCTGGCGGACATGGACGGCGACGGCGACCTCGACGCGTACCTCGCCACGGGCGGCTTCGACCGGATCCTCCGCAACAACACGCCGCCGGGACTGCACTGGCTGCACGTGGACCTCGTGGGGACGGTGTCGAACCGCTTCGGGCTGGGCGCGCGCATCCTCGTGACCGCGGGCGCGCTCACGCAGCTGCGCGAGGTGTCGAGCGATCCCGTGTACCTCGGGCAGAACTCCGTCACCGCGGAGTTCGGGCTGGGGCAGTCCGCGGTGATCGACGAGATCGTCGTGCACTGGCCGTCCGGGATCGTGCAGCCCGTGCACGGTGTGCCGGTGGACGCGCGCATCACGATCGTGGAGGGCGACGTCACCGGGACACCCTCGGTCACCGCGCTGTCCCCGCTGCCGCGCGTGTTCCGCGCGCTCGCGCCGCGGCCGAACCCCTTCGGCGACGCCACGGAGATCCGCTTCGAGCTGCCGGCGGCGGCGCCCGTGTCGCTCGCGATCTACGACGTGTCGGGCCGCCTCGTGCGCCGCCTCGTGACCGGGCGGCGCGAGGCCGGCGCGCACGCGGTGACCTGGGACGGCCGGGATGACGCGGGCCGCGCGGCGGCCGCCGGCGTGTACTTCTACCGCCTGCGCGCGGGAGAGGACACGGCGACGCGGAAGGTGACGTACCTCAACCTGCGTTGAGGCGCCGCTACCGGGCGGCCGGGTTCTCCAGCACCACGTGCCGCACCCACACGCCGGTCACGTCGTCCTC
>CAYYFX010000147.1:0-7648 GCA_964471155.1 uncultured Gemmatimonadota bacterium
TCCACGGCGAGGAAGACGTTCACCGCGGTGTCCACGGTCTCGTAGGCGATGGTGTACGGCTCCGCGAGCCGCATGGGCACGGGCCACGCGCGGCAGCCGGTGATCCTCATGCGCGCGGGCGTCGCATCAGTAGCGCCGCTCCCAGATCTCGTCCAGGGTGAGCCGCTTCAGATCCTCGATCATCTCCACGAGATTCCGGATCATGACGTCCCAGATGCGCTCGCCCTTCTCGGCGCTGGCCTTCGTGGCGTCGCCCAGGACGCCCTGCGGCGAGATCTTCTTCGTCATGGCGTACCACTCCACCGCCCGGCTCCCGGTGAACTCCAGGTAGGCGCTGGAGAAGCGCGGCACGAAGCGGCTGGCGCGGTCCATCTCCACGAGGTGCGGGCGCACGGCCAGCGTGGTGCTGGTCTCGATCTCGCCCGCGTGCACGTCCCCCGGCGTCTCCGCGATCTTCGCCACGTCCGCGTCCGAGGTCTCGCCGGTGTCCACGCACGTGAAGATGTGCGCGTCGCGGTTGATCATCTGCGCGGCGAACTGCAGGGTCGCGGCGTTGCCGCCGTGCCCGTTCACGATCACCAGCTTCGTGATGCCGTGCCGCGCGGCGCCCATCCCCACCTCGTACACCAGCCGCGCCAGCGTCTCGTTCGTGACCGAGATCGTGCCGGGGAAGTCCGCGTGGTGGTACGACACGCCGTACGGGATCAGCGGGAGCACCAGCGGCTTCGGGTCCGAGCACCCCTCGGCCACGCGCAGCGCCAGGTGGCCGGCGTCGAACGCGTCGGTGTCCAGTGGCGAGTGCGGGCCGTGCTGCTCCAGGGCGCCCACGGGGAGCAGCGCCACGTCCACCTGCTTGAGCCGATCGCGCGCCTCCGGCCAGGTCAGCTCGCCGAGGACCCAGGGGCGCTTGTGCGGCTTGCCGTCGTCCGGCGGCGCGGGCGGGGGCGTCACGTCCGGCGCCGCCGCGGTCGCCGCCGGCGCGGCGGCCTCCGCCCCCGGCCCCGCGACGATCTCCGCCTCCAGCTCCTCGTCCGCCGCGCCCGGCCGCTCGTACGGGTACGGCTGCTCCATCATGGGGTCCTTCAGCAGGTCGAAGTCCACCCACACGCGGCCCTGCCGCTGCACGGCGCCCTCGGCGTGCTGCAACAGGATCTCGAACAGCGGCCGGCGCAGGTCCACCGGCATCCCCTCCACCGGCGCGCGCTCCGCGTCCACGCGGAGCTGCAGCACCTCGGGGAACCGCCTCGCCCCCACGCGCGCGTCCACGAGCCCGCGCTCCACCAGCATCGCCAGCGTGTGCTGCGCGGCCGCCGCCTCCTGCTTCGGCGGGAAGTTCGGCAGCGCGCGCAGGCCGTCCTCGATCTGGGCCGCCGAGTACCCGCATGCCTGCGGGTCGGCCCCGAGCGCGGACACCATGCCCACGATGCGCCGGCACTTCTCGCAGCGCCCGCACGGCCGCACGCGTCCGGCCTCGATGTGCGCCGCGTGGCAGGACACCTGGTGCCGCTGCAGCTCCGGATACCGCTCCACGAGCGTCTTCTGGATGAGCAGCTCGGAGAGCTGACGCAAGGGCGAGAACACCGTGACGCCCCAGCCCTTCCGGTGGAAGTACCGGGTCATCGCGTTGTCGAACCAGCGGCTCTGGTCGTACAGGCCGTCGTAGTGCGTGATGCCGTGCGCGGTGACCCGGCGCGACGTGTCGTACTCGTCGCCGATCGCAATGCGCGCGACGCCGCGCTTGCGCAGCAGCGGCATGGCGCCGGCCAGGAACACGGCCACCGTCCACAGCCGCACGGGATAGATGTCCGCGCGCACCCGCGCGAAGTCCGGGCGGATGAAGGGGAGGTGCCGCAGCATCCCGGAGAAGACGCGGTCGCAGTTCGTCCACACCCGCGACGTCCCCGGCACCGCCGCCGTGAAGTGCCGGTGCGCGTTCAGCGCCGTGTACCAGTGCCGGCCGGACTCGTTCACGAAGATCGGCACGGGGTTCGCGCCGATCTCGTTCAGCAGCGCCCACGACAGCAGACTGTCCTTGCCGCCGGACGAGAGCACCGCGTGCCGCTTGCGCGTGACCGTCCACGCGGGCAGCGGCGCCGCGGCGGGCTCGTCGAACACCATGCGCGCCTGCAGGTACTTCTCCAGCCGCCGCGGCTCCAGGCCCACGGCGTCGCCCACGAGGAAGGGGTTCGCCGCGAGCAGCTTGTTCACCCAGATCTCGCGCGCGGTGTTCTCGGCGGCGTCCGTGAGGAAGCGGCGGTCGTGCTCGTCCAGCGGGCCCTTCAGCTCGATCTCGCGGCAGAAGAGCCCGTAGTTCAGCGCGGGCTGCGCGGCGATCAGCGCGGCCAGGTTCTGCGCCACGGGATCGGCCGGGTCGAAGACCGGCTCCTCCCAGCGGTAGATGAGCTCCAGGGTCTCCTCGCGCTTGCCACGGCGCACGGTGTACGGCGCCACGAGCCGCTGCTTCTCGATGCGGCACGGCCCCACCGTGAGCCGGTCGATGGCGATCAGGGATGCGGGGAAGGTTCCGGGCATCGCGCTACCGCGACGCCGGCGCGGGTCGCCGGCGGCCCGCGCGCACCGCGTCCAGCCGCGCGGCCAGGCTCTCCACCAGGGGCTCGCCGCCCTCCAGCAGCACGTCGTGCGCGGGCAGCCCCGTCTCCTCGCGGATGGCGCGGCACGCCGCGCGTGCCTCGTCCGGCGTGAGCTCCTCGTGGTTCACGGTGATCGCGGCCACCGGCCGCCCGGAGATCAGCTCGATCGCGCGGATCTGCTCCGGCAGCGGGTGCAGCGGGAAGCCGGGGAAGCCGTCGTACTCCTTGCGCGCCGGCGCGTGCTGCAGGATCACGAAGTCCGGCCGTCCCGCGGCGAGCAGCTCGAAGCCGCCCGGGTACGCCGGGTTCATCAGGCTCCCCTGCCCCTCCAGCACGATCACGTCCGGCCGCTTCTCGTGCCACGCGCGCCACACCACGTGCTCGATCTCCCCGGACACGAAGTCGTTCACGAGCGAGTCCAGCACGATGGAGAACTCCGCCCCCTGCAGCCACGCGGTCTGTCCCGTGCCGGCCAGCTCGGCGCTCCGGCCGGAAGCCGCCAGCGCGTCCACCAGCACCCATGCCGTCGTCCGCTTGCCGATGGCCGAGTCCGTCCCGAGCAGGGCGATGCGGACGGACTCCACCTCCTCGATCTTCCCCGTGAAGAAGTGCAGCGCCGAGCGCGGCGGAGGCTTGCGGATGTCCCGGAGCGTCACGCCCTTCGCCGCGGCCCGCGGCGCGATCACGGGGTCCTCGGACAGGAAATCGTGCAGGCCGCAGTCCACGTGCAGCCCGGCGTCGATCGCGGCCAGCACCGCCGCGCGCGCCGCCTCCGGCAGCCGCCCGCCGTCCGGGGCCAGGCCGATCACGAAGTGCGTGGCCGGACGACCGTCCGTTCGGGACCGCGCCAGCGCCTCATCCACGCCGGCCACCACCGGGATGCCGCAGGGCTTCCCGTCCAGCACCTCCCCGGCATCGCGTCCCGCGTGCCGCGAGTCCACCAGCGCGGTCACGACGTACCGCCTCGTCTTCCGCACGAGCCCGTGCGCGGTCTTCCCGTTCGTCGTGCCGAAGGCGCCCTCGCAGTAGACGATGGCGTTCCCGTCCGGCCGCATCAGCGCCTCCCGGTCAGCACGGCCACGAACCGATCGTTCGTGATCGTCTCGTCGGGCTTCCCTTCGATCAGCGCGATCAGCCCGGCGGTCGCCGCCGGCAGCACGGTCACGCCCTCCCGCTCCCGCAGCATCCGCGACGCGCGCCGCATCGACCGGTCGCTGGCGTAGGCGGCCCACCCGTTCGTGGCCCGCACGGCCGCCAGCGCCTCCGTCCCCTCCGTGGAGTGCCAGTTGATGAGCGGCTCGTTCACCTCGGTCTCCCGGATGATGGTCGGCGGGAGATCCTCGCAGGTCCCGAGGCCCTTCACGAACGACTGCACGATCGGGTTCTTCCGGAAGGACGACCCCGCGATGAACCGCGGCATCCGCGACGTCTTCCCGCGGCGGTACAGCCGCAGGAACCCGCGGTACACGCCGGCCAGCGTGGTGCCGTTCGACACCGGCACCGCCACGGCGGCCGGGGCGTCGCGCAGGTCGTCGTAGATCTCGTACGCGATCTGCCCGTAGGCCTTGAGCTGCAGCGAGGTGTTCGCGCCGCCGGGGTTCGCGTCGTACATCTCCTTCGCCGCGGCCGCCTCGCCGGACACGTCCACGGCGTGCTCGTAGTCGCCCGGCACGCGCACGAGGTCCGCGCCCAGCGCCTGCATCTCCGTGACCCGGCGCGACGTGTACTTCTCCGGCACGAACACGACGCAGCGGATGTTCGCGCAGCGCGCCGCCAGGGCCAGCGCCACCCCGTAGTTCCCGCAGGTGGCGGTGGTGATCGTGTCGAAGCCGCGGCGCAGCGCGTCCATGGACTGCGCGAACGCGATGCGGTCCTTCTGCGTGCCGGTGGTGTTGCCGCCCTCGAACTTCAGGTACAGCTGGCGCTTGCCCACCTCGCGCTCGAGGTTGCGGGCGCGCACGAGCATCGTGTCGCCGATCTCGGAGTCGATGATGTTCTCGAAGGCCTCGAGCCGCTCGTCCAGGTCGCGGGTGGCGTCGGCGGCGATGAGCCGTTCCGCGTCGAAGGCGAGCGCGGCCAGGTCCGCGGTCGGGACCGCGGCGTCCAGGATGGGCGGCAGGTCCGGTTCGGCCGTGTCGGTGCCGGTCGCGGCGGCGCCGTTCGGCGAGGCGGGCTCGGCGCTCCCGGGAGCGGGCGGCGGCGTCCCGGGTGCCGGGGATTCCGGGTCGGTCATGGCGTTCGGGGCTCCTCCTCGATCGGGCCGGCGACGGCGCGCCTCAGTCGCAGTCCGCTTCCCTGGTGGTATCGGACACCACGATCCACCGGCCAACCCCCCGGCCGCTTTCCTGCTGGCGCCAGACCACCTCGCGGTCCTTCCCGTCCAGGCACCTCCATACGGCGATCATCCGCAGGTCGCTCCCCTCGCCCTCGTTGCGCCACTCGTCCGGATCCCCCAGCCGCTCCACGAAGCCGTCCGGGCTCTGCGCGTCGTACTGGACGGAGGCGTCGTAGGGATCGTCGTAGTCCGGGTTCAGGCGGAGGTTCGTGGAGGCGCAGCCCGACGCGAACACGGCGAGCACGAGCGCCACGGCGGGAACGGGCTTCACGGCGACACCTCCCGATGCGCGACGCACCGTACTTCGCACGCCGGCCGGCCGCAAGGGCGACGGTCGCGAACGCGGACGCGCGTTGTCACCCCCGTGAACCCCCGTGGCCGCCTCGGGGTCCGGAGGCGGTCCGCGCGCCGTCTCCGCGCCGTGCGCGTCGGCGCGCCGCTTGCATGGACCGCCGGCATGGCCTTGCGACTTCCCCTCCGGACGCGCCGGCGGCGGCGCCGGCAAGCGGCCCGCGCGGTCGGGGGCTCGCTGCTGTTGGGCGCGGCCGGGACCGTCGTGCTGCTGCTCCCGCTCGCGCGGTCCGCATCCCGGCCGCCCGCGGTCGCGCCGCCCTCGGCACGGGTCGCGGCCCTCGCCGCGCGGGGCGTGGAGCCGGGGCAGCCGGCGCTCGTGCTCGGCTGGGACGCGGCCTGCGGAGCCTGCGACGCGGCGCGGGCGAACCTGGGCCGGCTCCGCCTGGGCGCCGCCGGGGTGGCGGTGGTGGCGGTGTCGCGGGACGATCCGGCCGCCGCCGCCTGCGGCGTGGACCGGGGCCCCTTCCCGGCCTGGGTGCTTCTCGACGGCGACGGACGAGTCCGCGGGGCCCGCCGGGGGTACGCGGAGCCGGAGACGCTGCACCTCTGGGTCCGAAGCCGCCTCCTGGAGGAGGACGCCTCCCCTTGACCCCCGGGGCTTGACCCCGGGGGGTCCCCGATGGAACCCTGGGGGAGTCCGGAGGCCTCGAATGGTCCGTCACCCCCCCTGCCTCGCCGCGACGCTGCTCGTTGCGTGCCTCGCCGTGGCTGCCTCGCCCGCGCCCGCGGCCGACCTCGTCGTCGAGGGATGCAACGTCATGGAACCCGGCGAGGTGGGCGTGCGCGAGGCGCTGGGCAACGTGGGCGAGTTCGTCCAGGTGCCCATCACGGTGAACACGACCAGCGCCATCGAGGCGTTCACGGTCGACCTGGTGATTCCCACGGACCTGCTCGTGTTCGTGGATGCCCTGCCGGGGGACCTGACGGCGGGCTTCAGCATCCTCGACGGCGACTTCAACGAGGAGACCGGCAAGGTGCGGATCGGCGGGTTCGGCCTGACGCCGATCCCCGCGGGCGTGGCCGGGCGGCTGGCCGTGGTGGTCTTCGAGGTGGTCGCCGCGGGAACGGGCGCGTTCGCCACGGATCGCCTCGCCGACGGGCTGTCCGGCTACGTCTCGTGCGAGGACGTCCACGGCACCACCCGGATCACGCCGACCGAGTGGGGCAAGGTGAAGGCGCTCTACCGCAACTGAGCGGTCACGCGGGGGATTCGCCGGCCTCCCCGGACGCCCGGGACTCGTCAGACCCCCGGGACTCGTCGGACCCCCGGGACTCGTCGGACTCCCCGGACCCATCGTCCGAAAGCGCCACGGGGCCGGTGCGCGTTCCCCAGATCTCCCAGATCGTGACGAAGAGCGCCGCCACGATGGGCCCGAGCAGGAAGCCGAGCACGCCGAAGAGCGAGATCCCGCCGAGCGTGCCGAAGAAGACGAGCAGCTCGTGCATCTTGGTGTCGCGGCCCACGAGACGCGGGCGCAGCACGTTGTCCACGCTGCCCACGACGGCGCCGCACCAGACCGCGAGCAGCACGGCGGCGAGGATGCGATCGTCCAGGACCAGGATCACCACGGCGGGGATCCACACGAGGGCGGTGCCGATGGCGGGCAGGATGGACAGCGCCACCATCACGGACCCCCAGAACACGGCACCCTCGATGCCCGCGACCGCGAACCCGATGCCCGCGAGCGTCCCCTGCAGGACGCCGATCACGAGCGTGCCGCGCAGGATGGCGCGGGTGACCGAGACGAAGCGATCCAGGAGCCGCTGCGTCTCCGCGTCGCCGAGCGGCAGGTACTCGCGCAGCCGCGCGAGGATGCGCCGCCCCTCCATGAGGAAGAAGAACATCGAGTAGAAGACGAAGCCGAGCTGCAGGAAGAAGCCCAGCGTCCCGCGCGTGGCCGCGGAGAGCTGCTGCACGAGCAGCGTGCCCAGCCTCCCCACCGCCTCGCCGGCCTTCTGCAGGATCTCCGCGCGGTACGGCTCCAGCTGGTCCGCGAACGGCAGACCCGAAAGCCGCTCCATCAGCAGGTCCGGCCGCTCCAGCTGCCGCTGCACCCAGGGCCGCACCGACTCGGTGACCCGGAACGCCTCCGCGGTCACGACCCCCACGAGCGCGAGCAGCGGCGCCACGACGAGCACGAGCAGCAGGAGCAGGGTCAGCACGGACGCCAGCCCGCGGCGCCCGCGCACGATCCGCTCCAGCCGCGCGTACAACGGAGCGGACAGGGCGCTCAGGATCGCCGCCAGCAGGATGGCCAGCAGGAAGCCGCGGATCATCGCCACGAAGGTGGCGGTGATGGCCACGAGCAGGAAGAGGAGGAAGCCCTTGCGGGCGCGCGCGTCGCTCACGCGGGGAGCGTAGCAGGGG
>CAYYFX010000148.1:0-7557 GCA_964471155.1 uncultured Gemmatimonadota bacterium
CGATCGTGGGCGGCGGCGCGGAGGTCCGCGGCGCGCCGCGCGGCGCGGCCCGCGGCGCGGCACGGCCGGGGGAGGTCGTGCTCGAGGCGCGCCGGATCCTTCGGCGCGCGCACGGTGAGGCCCCGCTGCGCGACGTCTCGTTCGCGCTGCGCGCGGGGGAGATCCTGGGGGTGGCCGGCGTGGACGGGAACGGGCAGGACGAGCTGGTCGCCGTGCTGGCGGGCCTGGCCCGCGTGGAGGCCGGAGCCGTGCTGCTGGACGGCCGCGACGTGACCGACCGGAGCGTCGCGGAGCGCTGGCGGCTCGGCCTGTCCGTGCTCCCGTCGGACCGCGGCCGCGACGGCCTGGTGCCGGACGCCGCCCTGTGGGAGAACCTGGCGCTCCGGGAGTTCGACGCGCCGTGGGCGCGCGGGCGGTTCGGCGTGAGCCCCCGCCGCCACGAGCGGCGGGCCGCCGCCCTGCTGAAGCGGTTCGACGTGCGCGCGCCCGGGCCGCGGGCCGCGGCGCGCACGCTCTCCGGCGGGAACCAGCAGAAGCTGCTGCTCGCGCGCGAGCTCGCGCACGACCCGCGCGTGCTGGTCCTCGCGAATCCCACGCGCGGCCTGGACGTGGGCGCGGCCGCCTCGCTGCTGGGCACGCTCGCCGCGCGGCGCGACCAGGGCTGCGCCGTGCTGCTGGCGTCCACCGAGCTGGACGAACTGCTGGCCCACGCGGATCGCATCGCGGTGATGTTCGGCGGCCGGTGGATCGAGGCGCCGTCCGCGGATCGCGGGACCGTGGGCGCGCTCATGCTCGGGGCCACGCCGTGACCGGCGCGCGGTGGCGCGATGCGGGAACGGCGGCGGCGTTCGCGGCCCTGGCCGCGGCGCTGTCCGCGCTCCTCGTGGCGGCCTCGGGCCGCGACCCGGCCGCGGCGCTCGGCGCCCTGCTCGACGGCGCGGCGGGGTCCGGGTACGGCATCCTGCACGTGGGAACGAAGGCGACGCCGCTGCTCTTCACCGGGCTGGCCGTGCTGGTCGCCTTCCGCGCGGGCTTCTGGAACATCGGGGCCGAGGGCCAGTTCGCGCTCGGTGCGATCGCCGCGGCGTGGCTGGGCACGATGTCCGGGATCCCCGCGCCCTGGCACGTGCCGGTCGTGCTCGCCGGTTCCTTCGCGGCCGGCGCGGCGTGGTGCCTCGTCGCGGCGTGGCTCAAGGTGCGCCGCGGCGCGCTGGAGGTCATCTCCACGATCATGCTGAACTTCGTGGCGGCGTACCTGCTGTCGTGGCTCGTGCACGGGCCGCTGCAGCAGGCGTCCGGCGCGCAGCCGATCGGCGATCCCGTCGCGGCCACGGCCGCGCTGCCGCGCCTCTTCGGCCGGAGCTACACGCTGCACGCCGGGTTCGTGCTGGCGCTCGGCGCCGTGGTCGCCGTGCGCTTCGCCCTCGCGCGCACGGCGTGGGGCTTCGGCGTGCGGATGACCGGCGGCAACGTGCGGGCGGCGGAGTGGGCGGGCATCCGCGCGGACCGGACGCTCCTCTCGGCGGCGGCGGTGTCCGGCGGGCTGGCCGGGATCGGCGGCGCGGTGGAGATCCTCGGCGTGCTGGGGCGGCTGTTCGACAAGGTGTCGCCGGGATACGGCTACACGGCCATCGCCGTGGCGCTGCTGGCGCGGCTGCATCCGCTCGCGCTCGTGCCGGCCGCGCTGTTCTTCGGCGCGCTGGAGGCGGGCTCCGCCCGCATGCAACAGGAGGCCGACGTCTCGCGCGTGCTC
This sequence comes from uncultured Gemmatimonadota bacterium, assembly GCA_964471155.1. GTDB lineage: Bacteria > ARS69 > ARS69 > ARS69 > ARS69 > CAYYFX01. The sequence goes on from CAYYFX010000148.1 coordinate 1,754, forward strand.
GTGCTCGTGATCCAGGCCGTCGTGATCCTCGCGTCGGTGGCGACCGGCGCCGTCCGGACCGGGAGGCGCGCATGACCGAGCTCGCCGCGGGGCTGGCGGAGGCCGCGGTGCGGATCTCCGTGCCGATCCTGCTCGCCGTGGTCGGCGAGATCGTGGCGGAGCGCGCCGGCGTCCTGAACCTCGGGATCGAGGGCATTATGCTGGCCGGCGCGTTCGGCGCCTTCGCGACCGCGGCGGCCACCGGATCGCCGGAGCTCGGCGTGCTGGCGGGCGTGCTCGCGGCGGCGGCGCTCGCCGCGGCGTTCGCCGGGCTCGTGGTGCGGCTGGCGCTCGATCCCGTGGTGACGGGCGTGGCGGTGAACGTGCTCGCGCTGGGCGCCACCGGCGTCCTGTTCCGGGCGATGGACGCGGGGCCGGCGGGGTTCGTCCCGATGCTGCCGGTGCTCGAGCCGCCGTTCGCGGCGGCGCTTCCGGCGGCGGCCCGTGCGCTGCTCGCCCAGAACGCGCTCGCCTACGCGGCGGTGGCGCTGGTGGCGGCGGTGGCGTTCCTCCTCGACCGCACGCGCCCCGGCCTCCTGCTGCGCGCGGCGGGGGAGAATCCCGAGGCGGTGGAGACGGCGGGGGCATCCGTGGCGCGGCTGCGCGCCGCGGCCGCCGTGTTCGGCGGCGCTTGCGCCGGCGCGGGCGGAGCCTATCTTGCCGTGGGGTACTCCAACACGTTCGTCGAGGGCATGTCCGCGGGGCGCGGGTTCGTGGCCCTGGCCATCGTGGTGTTCGCGCGCTGGAGCCCGTGGGGCGGCGCCTTCGGCGCGTTGCTGTTCGGCGCGGCCATGGCGCTGCAGGTGCGACTGCAGGGGCGGGCGGTCCTCGGCGTGGAGATCCCCTACCAGTTCTTCCAGGCCCTGCCGTACGCTCTCACCCTGGCCGTGCTCGCGCGCCCGCGGTCCGGGCTCGCCGGCGCCCCCGCGGCGCTGGGGCGGCCGTACCGGAGGGAGCGGTGATGCTGGTCACGCGCCGGGAGAAGCTGGACGCGCTCTCCGTCGCGGAAGGCGGGCGGATCGTCGTGCTCGCCCGCGCGGTCGAGGCGTCCGTGGAGGACGAGCCGGACGCGCGGTCCGGGATGGTCGTGAACCTCGCGACCATGAAGGACGAACTGCGCCGGCGCGTGGTGGCGCCGCTCTCGGGCCGGGCGGCCGGCGCGGCCGACGCGCCGGCGCGCACGATCGATGGGCTGGCGCGCGCGGTCTGGGACCTGCTGGACGGGACGCTCGCCGGGCGGCCGCTCGCGCGGATCCGCCTGGACGGCGGGGACTCGGCCGTGGAGTACCGTGGAGGAGAGGACGTGGACGTCACCCGCACGTACGAGTTCTCGGCGTCGCACCGGCTGCACGCGGCGTCGCTGTCGGACGAGGAGAACCGGCGCATCTTCGGCAAATGCAACAACCCCGCCGGCCACGGCCACAACTACGTGCTGGAGGTCACGCTGCGCGGCCGTCCCGGCGCGGACGGCTCCCTGGTGCGCGCCGCGGACGTGGACCGCGTGGTGAACGAGGCCGTCGTGGACCGCTGGGACCACCGGCACCTGAACCAGGATCTTCCGGAGTTCGCCGCGGTGAACCCCACGGCGGAGGAGATCGCGCGCGTGGCGTGGCAGCGGCTGGAGGCGCCGCTGGCCGCGGTGGGCGCGCGGCTGGCGCGGGTCAAGCTGCGCGAGACCGCGCGCAACCACGTGGAGTACGCGGGCCCGGGACGCGGGGAGGGGTCGTGACGGACGCCGCCGCCCGGTTCGACCACGGCGCGCGCGCCCGCCTGCTCGTGCGCGGCGCCGACCGGAAGGACTTCCTGGACCGGCTGGCCACGAACGCGCTCGGCGCGCTGTCGCCCGGGCAGGGCGCGCCCACGTTCCTCCTGGAGCGGACCGGGCGCGTCGTGGATCGCGTGCTCGTGCTGGAGCGGGGCGACGATGCGCTGCTGCTCGGGAGCGAGGGGCGCTCCGCGGCCGTCGCGGAGTGGCTGTCGAGGTACGTGATCGCGGACGACGTGGAGGTGGCGGACCTCGGGCCCGGCACCGTCCAGCGGACGGTCCTCGGGCCGGCGGCGCCCGGCGTGCTGGCGGAGGGGCTCGCCGTGGACGCGGCCGCGCTCGCGCCCTGGGCGCACGCGCCGTCGCCGGTTGCCGGCGCGGTCGTGGCGCGCGTGGATGACGTGCTCGGCCCGGCGTTCACGATCGTCGCGCCGCGCGCGGCGGCGGCCGCGGTGGATGCGGCCCTCGCGGCCCTGCCTCCCGGCGATGCCGCGGCGTGGCAGCGGCTCCGGGTCGAGGCCGGCGTCCCGGAGTACGGCGCGGAGTTCACGGACCGCACGATCCCGCTGGAGACGGGCCGGCTGGACCACTTCAGCTTCACGAAGGGCTGCTACGTGGGCCAGGAGGTGATCGCGCGGCTGCATCACCACAAGCGGGTGAAGCGCGCGCTCGTGCGGCTGCGCGTGCAGGGCGCCGCGGCGCCGGCCGCGGACGCCGAGCTGTACGACGGCGGCGACGCGGTCGGCCGCATCACGAGCGCCGCACCGGGCGACGGCGCGGTACTGGCGCTGGGCTACGTGGAGGCGGGGCGCGCCGCCGCCGGAACGAGGCTGGTCCTGAAGGACGGCGCGTCGCGCCGCGACGCCGAGATCCTGCCCATCCCCACGCGAGGAGACCGCCCATGACGACCGCTTCCGCCGTCGAATCCCTCGTCACCGCCGACGAGCGCGCCGAACTCGTGCGCCTGCGCCGGGATTTCCACCGTCATCCGGAGCTCGGCTTCGCGGAGGTGCGGACGTCCGGCATCGTGGCGGCGCGCCTGGCGGAGCTCGGGTACGCGGTACGCACCGGCCTCGGCGGCACGGGCGTGACGGGGCAGCGCGGGGCCGGCGGGCGGACGCTGTTCGTGCGCGCGGACATGGACGCGCTCCCGATCCTGGAGGAGAACCGGGTGGAGTACCGCAGCGCGAACGACGGGGTGATGCACGCGTGCGGCCACGACGCGCACACCGCGGTCGCGCTGACCGCCGCGGGCCGCTTCGCCCGCGCCGCGTTCCCGGGGACGATCCGGTTCGGCTTCCAGCCCGCCGAGGAGGTCGGCCAGGGCGCGGACCGGATGATCGGCGACGGCGCGCTCGAGGGCGCGGACGCCGCGCTCGGGCTGCACGTGTGGAACTCGATGCCGGTGGGGAAGGTCGGGGTGACCGAGGGCGCGGCCATGGCGTCGGTGGACGACTTCGACATCGTCGTGCGCGGCCGGGGCGGGCACGCGGCGGCGCCGCACGAGGCCGACGACCCGATCGTGAAGGCCGCGGCGATCGTCCAGGACGTGCAGACGATCGTGTCGCGCAACCTCGACCCGATGAAGGCGGCCGTGCTGTCGGTCACGTGGATCGACGGCGGCTCCGCGTACAACGTGATCCCGGAGAGCGTCACGGTTCGCGGCACCATCCGCACCTTCGACGAGGTCGTGAAGCGGCGGATCCACGCGCGGCTGCGCGAGGTCGTGGGCGCGCGCGGCACGGTGGAGATCCGGTCGATGACGCGGGTCCTCGTGAACGATCCGCGCATGTGCCGGATCGTGCACGCGGCGGCGGCGTCCGTGGTGGGCGACGCGAACGTGATCACGGACGAGCGCACCATGGGGGGCGAGGACTTCGCCTCGATGCTGGCCGCGGTCCCCGGGTGCTTCTTCTTCGTGGGATCGGCCGCCGGCGAGGCGTATCCCCACCACCACCCGCGCTTCGATGTGGACGAGCGCTCCCTCGCGATCGGCCTCGAGATCCTGACCCGCGCCGCGCGGGCCTACCTGGAACGCGGATTCGCGTGAGGCGCCGGTGAGGGAACGGCACTGCGTCCTGTGCGGCGGTCCGCTGGCGGGCGAGCCGCCGGAGTGCGGCCGCTGCGGGCACGTGCACTGGCGGGACCCCAAGGTGGCCGCCTGCGTGATCTTCCCGTGGGACGGCGGCGTGTTCCTGATGCGCCGCGCCATCGAGCCCGGCTACGGGCGCTGGACGTTCCCGGGCGGCTACGTGGATCGCGGCGAGACGGTGGAGGCGGCCGCGGTGCGCGAGACCCGGGAGGAGGCGGGCTGCGAGGTCGCGCTGGACGACCTGCTCGGCCTGTACAGCTATCCGGGGCAGACCGCGATCATCGTGGTGTACCGGGGGCGGGTGGTCGCCGGGGAGCCGCACGCGCTCTCGGAGAGCCTGGAGGCGCGGGCCTTCCCGCGGGAGCGGATCCCCTGGAACGAGCTCGCGTTCCACAGCACGCACGAGGCGCTGCGCGACTGGCTGGCGGCGGCCCAGGACCCGTCGCGCCGCGGGCGGTCCCGGAATCTCGACTGACCGGCCCGCTTCCGGCGGGCCGGCGGCGGGATGGCCGCGTCGCCGGCAACGCCGGTCGCGGCCGGTCACGCGGCCGGCCGCCGCGGCATACCCGCAGACAGCCGGACCCTCGCGCGGCGGACCGCGGCGGGAGGCCGGGAGGAGGTCGCGATGCGCGTGTCGACGTGGGTCGGGGGCTGCGTGCTGGCGGCGTTGCCGGCGGCCGCCGCGGTGCACGAGGTGCCGGGGGACTTCGCCACGATCGGTGCGGCCATCGCCGCCGCCGGGCCGGGCGACTCGATCCGGGTGGCGGCGGGCACGTACGCGCCGTCCACGAACGGGGAGACCTACCCGCTCACGGTGACGATGAACGACCTGGTGCTCGAGGGGGCCGGGATGGGACTCGCCGTCCTGGATGCCGAGGGCACCGGGCGCGTGCTCTACTGGATCGCCGCGGCGGGCGGTCGCGTGACCGGGTTCACGATCCGCGGCGGCCTCCACGATGTCGGGGGCGGCCTGCGGGTCGGGGACGGGGCGCCGGAGGTGGACCGCAACCTGTTCGTGGACAACGGCGCGGGCGTGCGCGGCGCCGCGATCTTCGTCGTGCGCTCCGCGCCCCCGGTGGCGGCGCCGTGGATCCACCACAACGTGATCTGGAACAACTACGACTCCACGCCCGCCGACGCGGTGGACACCCACGGCGTCATCCACCAGGGCGACGCGGCCGGCGTGTTCGAGCACAACCTCGTCGGCCGGACGGACGGCAACGGCCTGCTCACCTCGGGGAACGCCGCGCCGGTCGTGCGCCACAACCTCTTCGTGGAGAACGGCATTCCCGGGCCGCCGCCGCGGGGCCGCGGCATCTGCTGGCTCGCGACCACGCCGGCCGCCATTTCCCACAATCTCTTCCATGCGAACACGATCGCGGCGATCCTCTGGCCCGCGTCCGCGGGCTCGAACTTCAGCGGCGCCGGCGCGAACGACGTCGACTCCGCCGACGCCGTGTTCGGGAACCTCGACGGCGATCCGCTGCTCACGGACCCGGACGCCTTCGACTTCACGCTCGCCGCCGGCAGCCCGGCCATCGATGCGGGCGATCCGACGCTGCCGTTCGATCCGGACGGCACCATCGCGGACCTCGGGCCGTTCTACCGCGACCAGGGCGGGGTGTCGGACGCGCCCGTCGTGGGCGGGGGCCGCGCCGCCCTCGCGCTGAGCGCGGGGCCGAACCCCTTCCGCGCCGGCACGACGCTCGCCTTCGCACGCCCGGAGCCGGCGCGGGCGCCGCTCGACGTGCGCGTCGTGGACGCCGCCGGCCGCCTCGTACGCCGGCTCCCCCCGGCTGCGGGCGCCACGGGCCGCATCGCCTGGGACGGCCGCGACGACTCCGGCCGCGCCGTCGCCTCCGGCGTGTACCTCTTCATCGTGCGGGCGGAGCGCGAACTCCGCTCCGT
>CAYYFX010000149.1:0-7544 GCA_964471155.1 uncultured Gemmatimonadota bacterium
GCCGGAGGCCGAGCGCCCGCCGGGGAGGGCCCACCGGGGCGCCCGCCGCAACCCCGCGCTCCGCCCGCCGCGCCGCACCTCGCCGCTCCGGACCCCCCGCCCGAATCCGCAGCGGTCGCCGCGCCGGGCCGCGTCCTACCGCCCGCCGCCCTCGCGAGCGCGGAACCCGGACCTGCTCTTGTCCGGGATCTCCCCCTCGAACGTCGGCTGCTGCGGCGGGTTCTCCGCGAGCAACCTCAGGACCTCCTCGATCCCGCGATCGAGCTGCCGGTCGATCCCCGCCGCGTCGTCCTGCGGCGTGGCCACGACGACGATGTCCGGGTCCACGCCGTGGTTCTCGATGGACCACCCGCCCTTCGGGTCCCACCACGCGTACTCCGGCTGCGTGAGCTGGCCGCCGTCCACCAGCGGCTTGTCGCCGCGGATGCCGACCACGCCGCCCCAGGAGCGTTCGCCGATCACCGGCGCCAGCCCCTCCATCTGCACCGCGTACGGGAAGATGTCCCCGTCCGAGCCCGCCTGCTCGTTCGTGAGCACCACGAACGGGCCGTTGAGCGTGCGGAACGGGTACGAGAAGTACCCGCCGCCGCGGGAGCGGTCCCAGCTGATCACGCTGCGCCGGAAGCGCTCCAGGATCATCTGCGACACGAAGCCGCCGCCGTTCCAGCGCACGTCCACGACCATGCCGGTCCTGCCGATCTGCGGGTAGAACCAGCGGTTGAACTCCTGCAGACCGGACGCGCCCATGTCCGGGATGTGGATGTACCCGATGCGCCCGTCCGTGGCCTTCGCCACGGCCTCGCGGTTCGTGCGCACCCAGTCGATGTAGCGCAGCCGCGAGTCGCCGCGCAGCGGCGTGACCACCACGTCGCGCGCGTCCTTCCCCGCGGCGGTCGACGCCACGCGCAGCACCACGGGACGCCCCGCCAGGTTCTCGAACGCCGCCTCCAGCGGCCGGTCCGCCGGCAGCGGCCGGTGGTTCACCGCGAGGATGTAGTCCCCCTCGCGCACGTTCACGCCGGGCTCGTCCAGCGGCGAGCGACTGAGGTCCGCGGGATCGCCGCGGTAGATCCTCTCGATACGATACGCCGCGCCCTCGCGCACGAACCGCCCGCCGAGGAGCCCGGTCGGCACGCCCTTCGGGTCGCCGGTATAGTCGCCGCCGTACACGTACGTGTGCGACGTGGCCAGCTCGCCGATCAGCTCGCCCATCAGGTCGCGCAGGTCGTCGCGGATGGCGAGCCGCGGCAGCAGCGCCGCGTACTGGTCGCGCATGGCCTTCCAGTCCAGCCCGGCCATGCTCTCCACCCACACGAAGTCCCGCATGTTGCGCCAGCCCTCGAAGTACATCTGGCGCCACTCCTCGCGCGGGTCGAGGTCGATCACCACGTCCTTCAGCGAGACCTTCGCGTCCGACAGGTCGTCCGGCGCCTCGCCGCCGATCTCCGTCACGTAGATCTCGCCCCCGTCCTTCGCGAAGGCGATCTTCCCGGCGTCGGGCCGCAGGTCGTAGCCGGTCACGCCGGACGCGAACGTCTTCGCCTTCTTCTTCTCGAGGTCGAAGCTCATGAGGTCGGAGCCGCCGCCGTCCTCGTCGTCGTCCCCGCTGATCCCGTGCACCTCGTTCGCGAACCAGAAGAGGTGCGACGCGGACGCGCCCAGCCCGCCGAGTCGCCCCGCGTCCACCGGGACCTCCACCACGCGGTCGCGGATGCCGTCCCAGTCGATCTCGATCGGCTCGGGCGCCTTCTTGCCGTCGTCATCGTCCTTCTTGCCCTTGCCGTCCTTCTTCTTCGCGTCCTTGTCCTTGCCCTTGTCCCCCGTGTCGGCCTTGCCGCCGTCCTCGTCGGGCAGCCCGCCGCGCTCCTCGAAGGGGCTCGGCGCGTCCGCGTCCAGCATCACGAGATACGGCTTCGTGGTGAGCAGGTCGATGTTCTGGAAGTCACGCACGGTGTCCAGCACGGGGTCGATGGTGCGGTCGGACAGGAACGCCAGCCAGCGCCCGTCCGGATCCCAGGCCGGCGAGTAGTCGATGGTCTCGTCGCCGGTGATGCGGCGCACCTTCGCGTCCTTCGAGTCCCACACGAAGATCGACGCGAACTCCGTGCGCGGCATCTTCGTGTAGGCCAGGTAACGCCCGTCCGGGCTCCAGACGTACTCGCGGATCTCCGCCTGCTCGGAGCGGTCCACGCGGACCGGCGCACCGGACGGTACGGTCTGCACCCACAGCGTGTGGGTCTGGTCCGCCCACGCGATGCGCTTCCCGTCGGGCGAGGCCAGCGGCCCGAAGTGCCACCCGGTCGTGCCGGCGGGCTTCACCACCCGCGCCTCGCCGCGGCCCCACGCGTCGATCACGCGGATCTCCTCCTCGCCGGTCGCGTCGGTGAGGAAGTAGAGGTTCTTCCCGTCGGGGTCGAAGCCGATGCCGCGCTCGCGCGCGCCGGAACCGGCCGACACGGCCAGCGTCACGCCCTTCTCCACCGGCACCGAGAAGATCTCGCCGCGCGCCACGATCGCCACGCGCTCGCCGTCCTGGGACAGCGCGAACTCGGTGAGGTACTTGTCCGGGTCCGGGTAGCGCACGCGGGTGAGCGCGCGCTCGCCGGGGACGTCGATCGCGAGCCGCGTGTCCTTCCCGGACGCGATGTCGTACAGGCCGATGTCGCCGGCCACCATGTAGACGATGCGCCCGCCGTCGCCCAGCTCGGGGTAGCGGATGTCCCAGACGCCGTGGTCGGTGAGGCGCTTCCGGTCCGACCCGTCCGGGTTCATGGACCAGATCTCCTGCGTGCCGCCCTCGTCGCACGCCCAGTAGATCCGGCCGCCCCACCACATCGGGATCATGTCGTGGCCCGCGAACGTGGTGATGCGCTCGAAGTCCTTGCGGTCCGGGTGCCCCACCCAGATGTCCGCCGCCGTGCCGCCGCGATACCGCTTCCACGTGGCGCGTTCGCGATCGGTGCGGTTGAGCGCCCACATCCCGGTCTCGGGATCGATGGCCAGCCGGCTCGCGCGTCCCACCGGCAGCATGCGCGGGTCCGTGCCGTCCGTGCCGATCGCGTACACGGCCCAGTCGCCGTGCGGGGTGTCGCGCCGGCTGCGGAAGAGGATCTCCTTCCCGTCCGGGGTCCAGCCGATCACCTCGTCCGCGCTCGGATCCCAGGTGAGGCGCTTCGGCTCGCCGCCGGCGGCGGGGATGAGGAAGACGTCGCGGTTGCCGTCGTACTCCGCGGTGAACGCGATGCGCGTGCCGTCCGGGGAGAAGCGCGGGAAGTACTCCGTGCCCGCGTGCGACGTGAGATGTCGCGCGGTGCCCCCCGTGACCGGCACGGTCCACAGGTCGCCCTCCGCGCAGAACACGACGGTGTCGCCGTGGAGGTCCGGGTAACGCAGGTAGCCCGGCGCCGCGGCGGCGGGCGCGGTCAGGGCGCCGCCGAGCAGCGCGCCGAGCGCGGCGACGCGAAGGGCGGACGGAACGCGAAGGGTCGACAGCATGGAGGGCCTCCCGGAAGGGGGACTGGCCGCGCCGCGGGGGCGCACGGCGGGAGCGGCCCGAGAGACTACTCCCGGGGCCCGGAGCGCTCAACCGGCTTCCGGTGTGCGCGTCCCGCGCCCCGCGGGCGGCCGGGACGCGGTAGACTCCGCCGCGTGATCCCGCCCGCCGCCCCCCGAGCCCTCCCGGCCGATGTCGCCGCGCCCCGGCGCGCGCCCGCCCGCGAGGTCGTCGTGCCGGGGTGGGGGCACGCGCTGCCGGCGCACCGGTACGAGCAGGGGGCGCTGGCCGACTTCCTGGCCGCGACCATGGACGCCGCCGCCGGGCGGCGGCTGCGCGCGGCGTTCCGCGGCTCGCGCATCCGCGCGCGGCACAGCGTCCTGCCGGACTTCACGGCCGGCGCGACGCGGCGGCTGTTCGTCCCGGGGCACGTCCCGACGACGGCGGCGCGGATGCGGGTGTTCGCCGCCGAGGCGCCGGGGCTGGCGGAGGCGGCGGCGCGCACCGCGCTGGAGCGATCCGGCGTCGCGACGGCCGCGATCACGCACCTCGTCTTCATCACCTGCACCGGGTTCGCCGCTCCCGGTCCGGATCGCGAGCTCCTCGTCCGGCTGGGCCTCTCGCCGGACGTGCGCCGCGTGCAGATCGGGTACCAGGGGTGCAGCGCGGGGATCGTGGGGCTGCGGACGGCGGCGGAGATCGTGCGCGGCGACGCCGGCGCGCGCGTGCTCGTGGTGGCGACCGAGCTGTCCAGCCTCCACTTCCAGGCGGCGCCCGGCGACGACGATCTGCGCGGCCACGCGCTCTTCGCCGACGGCGCGGGGGCGGCGGTGGTGACCCCCACGAACGGATCGAACGGGCCGTCCGCGTCGATCCGGATCGGCCGCGGGGCGAGCCGGCTCCTGCCGGGCAGCACGGATCACATGACCTGGGACGTGGGGGATGCGGGCTTCCTGATGCGCCTGTCCGCGCGCGTGCCCGAGGCGCTCTCGGCAGAGCTCCCCCGGTTCGTCCGCGGGATGGAGCCGCGCCCCGAGCGCATCGAGCACTGGGCGGTGCATCCCGGCGGGCCCGTGATCCTGGACCGCGTGCGCGACGCGCTGGGGCTGTGCGACGAGCAACTCGCCGTCCCGCGGGAGGTCCTGGCCGGGCACGGCAACATGTCGTCGGCCACGATCTTCTTCATCCTGGAGCGGATCGCGCGCGAGGGGCCGCCGGGTCCCGGGATCGCCGTCGCGTTCGGACCGGGGCTGACCGTGGAAGGGCTGCGCTTCCGGGTGGCGGCGTGACGTTCCTGGAGTGGCCGAAGGACCCGGGGGCGGCCGTGCGGCGCGGCGTGGAGAACTTCGACCGCGTGGCGCCGCGGTACGATCTCATGCGCGTCCTGATCTCGGGCGGACGCGAGGACGCCTGGAAGCGGAGCACGCTCCTCGACGCGCTGGAGAGTCCGCCCGCGCGCTGCCTGGACCTCGCCACCGGCACGGGGGACGTGGCCGCGCTGCTCGTCCGCGCCTTTCCCCGAACGGCGCTCGTGGGCCTGGACGGGAACCGGGCGATGCTGTCCCGCGCGCGCCGGAAGGTCGACGCCGCGGGCGCGCGGTGGCTGCTGGCGGACCTGAACCGGATCCCACTGGATGGACCTGGATTCGATGTCGTAACCGTCGCCTACGGATTGCGTTATGCGACGGACCTCCCGCGATTCCTGAAGTCCTGCGCCGCGGCGCTCCGGCCCGGCGGCGTGTTCTGGTCCTTCGACCTGGGACGTCCGGCGTCGCGCGGGCTCGCGGCGGTCTGGACCGCGTACCTGTTCGCGGCCGGCACGCTGCTCGGCGTCCTGCTGCACGGGCGTCCGGCCACGTACTGGCACCTCGTGGAGACGCTGCGGGCCTACCCCGGGCAGCGGCGCGTGGCGGACTGGCTGGCGGAGGCGGGGCTCGTGGACGTGCGCTGCCGGGAGATCCTGGGCGGGATGCTCGCGGTCCACACGGCGCGCAAGGCGGCGGCATGAGCCGGCTGCGGGCGCTGTGGGTGACGAACATGCTGTACGAGCCGGGAGCGGCGTCCGCGCGCGGCATCTTCGTCACGCAGCAGCGGGACGCGCTCCTCGCCACGGGGCGCGTGGAGATCGAGACGGAGCTGGTGGCGCAGGGGACCGGCGCGAAGGACTACCTGCTGGCGAACCCGCGCGTGCGCGCGCGGTGGGACGCCGGCCGCTTCGATCTCGTGCACGTCCACTACGGGCTCACCGGCCTCGCCACGCTCATGCTGCCCACCACGGCCCGGCGCGTCTTCACGTTCTACGGCAGCGACCTCAACAACCCTGTCCAGCGCACGATCTCCGTGGCCACGGCCCGGACCGCCGCCCGCCGCGTCTTCGTGGCCCGGCGGCTCTCCGAGCAGTGGCCGCACCCGGAGAACGAGATCGTGCCGAACGGCGTGGACTTCGCCGCCTGCGCGCCCGCGGACCGCATCGCCTCGTGCCGGGCGCTCGGGCTGGATCCCGGACCCCCGCGCGTCCTGTTCGGCGCCCGTCCGGACAACGCGGTGAAGGGGTGGGACGTGTTCCGGGAAGTCCTGGAACGCGTGCGCCGGGAGCTGCCCGACGCGCAGGAGATGATCCTCACGGAGCCCGGCCAGTCCTACGAGCGGGTCGTGGCGAAGCTGAACGCGGCGGACGTCCTGCTGTTCACGTCGCGGCGGGGGGCCGAAGGGTCGCCGACGGTCGTGAAGGAGGCGCTGGCGGTGGGGCTGCCGGTGGTCTCCACGGACGTGGGCGACGCGGCCGAGATGCTGGACGGCGTGACGCCGGGCGGGGTGGTGCCGTTCCCGGCCACCGAGGCCGGCCGCGACGCGTGGCTCGACGCCCTCGCCGCGCGGACCGCCGCGGTCCTGCGCGAGCGACGCCGGTCGAACGGGCGCGCGATGCGCGGGAGCCTGAAGCAGGAGGCGGTCTGCGCGCGACTCCTGCGGATCTACGAGGCCGTGGCTTCCGGCAGCCGATGATCTCAAGTGGCGTGATATCATGATGTTGAATCTGATTCTCGGAGGCATCGCTTGAAGGCCCTGGTGACGGGAAGCCACGGGTTCGTGGGGACGCACCTGCGTGCGCTCCTGCGCGAGCTCGGCTGGTCGGTGACCGGGCTGGATCAGCGCCCGCTCGCGCCGGGTCCCGGCGAGTCCTTCGCCGCCGTGGACCTCCTGGACGGCGCCGCGTTGACCGCGGCGGTGGCCGCGGCCGACCCCGACGCCGTCTTCCACCTGGCCGCGCTCCCCGGCCGCGGGGACGACGCCGCGCTGCAGCGGACCCTCGACGTGAACGTCCGCGGGACCGCGCACCTCGCGGAGGCGGTCCGCCGCCGCGGCCGGCCGGTCCGCCTCGTGCACGTGGGCTCGAGCGCGATGTACGGCGCCGTCCCGGACGAGGACGACCCGGTCACGGAGTCCGCGCCGCTGTGCCCGCTCGGGGTCTACGGCTGGAGCAAGGTGGCGTCCGAGGCGGTGGCGATGGCGTACCAGGGGCGCGGCGGCATCGACGTGATCGGCGTGCGCCCCTTCAACCACACCGGGCCCGGGGAGCCGCTGCACCTCGCGGGGGCGGCGTTCGCGCAGCAGATCGCGGAGATCGAGGCCGGCGCCGAGCCCGTCATCCGGGTGGGCTGGCTGGAGGCCGTGCGCGACTTCACCGACGTCCGCGACATCGTGCGCGGGTACCTGGCCCTCGCCGAGCGCGGCACGCCGGGGCAGGTCTACAACCTGTGCTCGGGGTCGGGCACGCGCCTGCGCGACCTCCTCGGGATGCTCCTTGACAAGTCCTCCGTCGAAATCGAAGTTCGCGCGGATCCGTCGCGGATGCGCCCGGGCGATCTTCCGCGGCAGGTGGGCAGCGCCGTGAAGGCCCGCGCGGACGCGGGCTGGGCGCCCGCCATTCCCCTGGCCGACTCGCTGGACGCGCTGCTCGCGGACCGGCGGGCGAAAACGGCGGCGGCCGGCGCGCCGGGAGGTGGCTCGTGAGCTGGAAGGGCAGGAAGGTCCTCGTCACCGGAGCCGGCGG